>JBHPFC010000031.1:0-28864 GCA_042576405.1 Pseudomonadota bacterium
GTAATTACGCGAGTGGTCGACAAGTTCATCTATGAGCTGGAAGCCCAGTTGCAGGATAAAGGGGTAACGCTGGATGTAGAAGATTCAGCCCGCGAATGGCTGGCGGAACACGGCTTTGATGCCAAGATGGGTGCTCGCCCCATGGCCCGGATTATCCAGGAACACATCAAGAAGCCGCTCGCCGAAGAATTATTGTTTGGTCGTCTGGCGAAGGGTGGGAATCTGGTGATTCGTGCCGAGGACGGCGAACTGGTTCACGAAGTGCGCGAAGAGGAAGAAGTCCTGTAGAGGTTTACCGGGCCCGGTAGGTAATACGGCCCTTGCTCAAATCATAGGGTGTTAACTGGACGGTGACCTTGTCGCCGGTGAGGATGCGGATGTAGTGCTTGCGCATCTTGCCCGAAATATGGGCGGTTACGACGTGTCCGTTTTCCAGCTCAACGCGGAACATGGTGTTTGGCAGGGTTTCCACCACCGTGCCTTCCATTTCAATATGATCTTCTTTGGCCATAGCTCTCTTCGGCTGAATTTCGACAGCCGGGAAGTATACCCGATTAACCGGCAAAAAGGGCAGCTATCTCGTTGGGGATAGTCCGGTGTCAGGTAAAGGTGGTTTCCATGAGCTGCCAGCGTCCCTCGCGGTAAGCTTCCAGTGGCTGAAAACGTCGTTTGTAACGCATTTTTTCGCTACCTTCGATCCAGTAACCCAGGTAGAGCCACTTGCTTTCCATGGCCGCCGCTAGCTCAATCTGGTGGAGTATGCCCAGGGTGCCCAGGCTGCGCCGAGCGAGTGCGGGGTCAAAAAAGGTGTAAGCAGAAGACAGGGCGTCGTTTAAAATATCGGTTACGGCCACGATTACGGGTCGATTTCCAAGCTTGCCCACGAGAAAACTGGTATCGCACCAGTCGGAGGACAGGAAGTGCTGGTAATCTTCCTCGGTGGGATTATCCATGCCGCCGCCCGGGTGCCGGGCGCCGAGATAGTTGCGATAGAGTTCGAACTGGTGCGGGTCAAAAACCGGGTCATGCACTTCCCACTCGATATCCCGGTTGCGATTCCAGAGTTTTTGCTGGTTACGGCTGCGCCGGAACCTGCTCACCGGAATGCGTACCGGCACGCATTCAGAGCATCCCGGACAGGCGGGTACATAAAGGTCACCGCCGCTGCGGCGAAAGCCAAACCGGGCAAGCTGGCTGTAGATTGATGGCGAGAGCGTGGCATCAGGGTCTGCAAAGACTGAAATGGCGGTGTGATCATCGAGATAGGAACAGGGTCTCGGCGGTGTGGCAAAAAAGCGTAGCTCTTCTTCCTGTTGTTGCTCGTCTGATTTATCCATGGTTACCAGCCTGATTCGAATATGGTGTTGTCAAATTTCCACTCCGTTTGGCCGGACGCTTTGCAGAGCTGTTTGATCCTCTCAATGAATCTGTCGCGTGGTATTTCTTCAGCACCCAGGCTAGCCAGGTGATCGGAGTACACCTGGCAATCTATCAAGCCGAACTCCCAGGCCTGAAGCTGGCGCACAAGGTGGCAAAGTGCCACCTTGGAGGCATCCGAGACCTTGCTGAACATGGATTCGCCAAAAAACACGCGGCCTATGGCGATGCCGTAGAGTCCTCCGACCAGTGTTTCATCTTGCCAGCATTCGACCGAATGCGCATAGCCCTGTTGATGTAACTTCCCGTAGGCCCTGGCCATGTCGTGAGTTATCCAGGTTCCAGGCTGATCCGCACGCTGTTCGGCACAGCCCTTGATCACCGGTTCGAAAGCCAGGTCCAGAGTTACGCTGAAGCCTTGTTTGCGCAGTGTCTTGCGCAAGCTTCGGGATATTTTCAAATGTGATGGAAACAGTACTGTGCGTGGATCGGGTGACCACCACAGGATCGGCTGTTCCCCCGAATACCAGGGAAAGATACCGTTACGGTAGGCTGATAATATTCGCTCTCCACTGAGATCGCCGCCCACGGCAAGCAGACCATCCGGTTCCCGGAGTGCCAGCCTGGCGTCCGGAAAACTGTTGCTGGGATCTGTTGGGCTGATCCAGAAGGGTTGCTGTGTCATCAGGCAGCTACCTCTTGCCTGAAGGGGGAGCGTTCCGATAACTCCTCCATATACTCATACATACCCGCTGTTTCCTGGTCGAGGAAACGCCTGATGATTTCCCGGAACCTCGGGTCTGCGATCCAGTGGGCAGACCAGGTGGGAGTCGGCATGAAACCGCGGCTGATCTTGTGCTCGCCTTGCGCGCCCGGTTCAAAATACGCCAGGCCACGCTCGATGCAATAATCAATGCCCTGATAATAACAAGCCTCGAAATGCAGGCTGTGATATTCCTCGTAACAGCCCCAGTGACGGCCGTACAGGGTATCGTTACTGCGCAGGCAGATAGCCCCGGCGACAATACGGCTGTCCTTGCTGGCAATGATCAGCACCAGCTGATCGCCCATGGTCGTGGCAATTTCGCGGAAAAACCCGAGGTTCAGCGTGGCCTGGCCCCATTTTTTGTCGAACGTGGTGCGATAAAATTCGTACATCACTGCGAGTTCTTCGTCGCTGGCTTCATGACCATGGACAACACGTATATCTATACCGGCCTGTTCAACGTAGCGGCGCTCGCGGCGAACCTTTTTGCGTTTCCGGGAGTTGAAGCGGCTCAGGTAATCCTCAAAATCCCGGTATCCCTGGTTCTGCCAGTGAAATTGGCAGCCCAGACGTATTAGCAGCCCCTGGTCCTTGAGGCGCCGGGTGTCATCGGTGTCTGTAAACAGCCAGTGCAGCGATGAAAGGTTCTCGCTTTCGGACCAGGCGCGTGCGAGTTCTATCAGCCGGGGTGCGATCTTGTCCCTGCTGGCTTCCGGTGCCGTCAGTATGCGTGGGCCGGTGGCAGGTGTGTAGGGGACAGCAACGACAGACTTTGGGTAGTAAGGCAGTCCGGCGCGCTGGTAGGCATCTGCCCATGACCAGTCAAAGACAAACTCTCCGTAAGAGTTGTCTTTGAGATACATGGGGACCGCACCGACCAGCTGATCCTGCTCAAAGGCGGCCAGGTGGCGCGGTAGCCAGCCATGGTTCTGTCCAACACACTGATTGTTCTCCAGGGCGGACAGGAACTCGTGGCGCAGGAAAGGGTTGGCTGTGCCGGAGACGCTGTTCCAGGAAGAGCCGGGAATCTCACTGATTGAGGTAAGCACTTTTAGTTCCATGCTGTCATTGTAACCAATGTTGCACAAAGGTCGGGAATTCTATTGGAATCAACGTGTTTTCATTTACAATGGCGACTATGGAACATTCAGATTTGAAAATTCCGGTTGGTGAGCATCTGCAGCTGCAAACACGCGATGGCCATGATGACCGCCGTCTGCAAGTACGTGTGGTCGGTTATATGCCAGGAGCCAGTCTGCTGGTGACTACGCCCAAAGTCGGTGACAAGGTCATGATAATGCGGGAAGGGCAACCGTTTGTGGTGCGTATGATGATCGGCAATCGTATTGTCGGCTTTGCCACTACAGTATTGCGCAGCTGTTCCCGGCCGTTTCCCTATCTGCATCTGTCCTATCCGGATGAGATGGAGCAAATTACCGTGCGCAAATCACAGCGGGTGAAGGTCAAGCTGTTTGCGTCGCTGAAGAATGATAATCCGGATTATCAGTTTAAAAAACCGCATCCTGCGACTGTGGTCGATCTTAGTATCGAGGGTGCGCTGGTCGTATCCAGTGAGCAGCTTGGCGATGAGGGTGACAAGATATCCCTGAACTGTGTGTTCAAGGTAGGCGCCGCTGAAAAGTTACTCGCGCTGCCCGCTATTATTCGCAATATCCAGATGGGAAACAGCGATGAGTATGGCGAGGGCAGTTACTACCATGGTCTGGAATTCAAACTGGATGGAGTGCAAGACACTTTTGCGCTGCACGGCTTTGTTTACGAGCAGATCGTCAAGGCGCACTCCGAATAAGCTAGCTGTTTTCCTTGGCGAGATTATCAAGGTATTTCTCCGCATCAAGTGCCGCCATGCAGCCTGAACCCGCGGAAGTGACTGCCTGTCTGTAAACGTGATCGGCGACGTCTCCTGCTGCAAAGACGCCAGGCACGCTGCAGGCAGTGGCATCGCCGGTGATGCCACTCTTGACCTGCAGGTATCCGCCCTGGTGCATTTCCAGTTGTCCCGTGAACAGGTCGGTGTTGGGCTTATGACCGATTGCGACAAAAACACCGTCCAGCGTAATATCTGTTGTGGAAGCATCTTTAACGTTCTTGATGCGCATGCCTGTCACGCCGCTGTCATCGCCCAGAACCTCGTCAAGCACGTGATCCCACTGGATGGTTGCCTTGCCTTCTTTTTCCCGTGCAAAGAGGCGATCCTGAAGGATCTTTTCGGAGCGCAGCGCGTCACGACGGTGAACCAGCGTCACGTGTGACGCGATGTTGGACAGGTACAGCGCTTCTTCAACCGCGGTGTTACCGCCGCCAATAACGGCGACCGGCTTGTCGCGATAGAAAAAGCCGTCACAGGTGGCGCAGGCCGAGACGCCCCTGCCCTTAAATGCCTCTTCGGATGGTAGTCCCAGGTACTGTGCTGATGCACCCGTGGCGATAATCAGCGCGTCACAGGTGTAGGCACCTGCATCGCCCTTCAGCCACATCGGTTTCCGGTTGAGATCAACCTCGTTAATGTGGTCGAAGATGATCTCTGTATTGAAACGCTCGGCATGCTGCCGCATATCTTCCATCAGTGCCGGGCCCTGCAGGCCTTCTGCTCCGGCTGGCCAGTTTTCAACATCGGTAGTGGTTGTCAGCTGACCACCCTGTTCCAGACCTGTGACCAGAACGGGGTTCAGGTTGGCGCGTGCGGCATAGATGGCGGCGGTGTAACCGGCTGGCCCGGAGCCCAGGATCAGCAGTCGGCAGTGTTTGGTTTCGCTCATGTATACTACTCCGAAATGGTTTCGGCCTGATGCCCGGCCGCATGATGGTCGGGTATGGTACGGAATGTATCTGAGAGGGTAAAGGAGCTCGCATGCAGATTGGTGTGCCTAAAGAGATCAAACCACTGGAAGGGCGTGTTGGGCTGGTGCCTTCGGCCTGTTCCGAGCTTGTTGCAGCGGGGCACCAGGTAATTGTTGAAGCAAGTGCAGGTGTACTGTCGGGTTATAGTGACGCGGACTACGAAGCAGTGGGCGCCCGCCTGGTGGGGAGTGCCGCCGGTGTTTATGCGGAGTCGGTATTGATCGTAAAGGTCAAGGAGCCGATTGACGCCGATTTGGCCTTGCTGCGGAGCCACCACATCCTGTTTAGCTACCTGCATCTGGCTGCCAGCCCGGCGCTTGTCGAAGCCTTGTGCAAAATCGGATTGGTGGCTATTGCCTTCGAGACGGTGCAGGACAGCCAGGGGCTGCTGCCGTTGCTGGCGCCGATGAGCGATATTGCGGGGCGCTTGTCTATCCAGATTGGCACCCATTTATTACACCAGCCCCAGGGCGGGAAAGGGTTGCTGCTGGGTGGTTTGCCGGGCGCCGAACGCGGCCGGGTTACGGTGATCGGGGCCGGTGTTGCGGGTGGCAACGCTGCTCGACTGGCTGCCGCGCTCGGAGCAGAGGTTACTGTTTTTGATCGCAAGCGGGAACGTCTCGAGGCCATGCGTGACCTTGGCGATAACGTTACATCATTATATGCCTATCCAGACAGTATCGAATCCGCAGTGCAGCAGGCTGACCTCGTGGTTGGTGCGGTTTTGATACCCGGTGCCAGGGCGCCTCACGTGGTCACTGCCAAACAGGTCAGTGCCATGCGCCCCGGAAGTGTTATTGTGGATATCTCGGTTGACCAGGGTGGCTGTATTGAAACCACGCGGCCTACGGATTACCGCTCACCTACCTACCTTGTAGATGGTGTGGTTCACCTGGCAGTAACCAATATGCCCGGCGCCGTGCCCCGTTCCGCGTCGCAGGCGCTGTCGGCGGTCGTGATGCCATACGTGTTACAGTTGGCGGATGGTCGGCTGGAAGACAACCCCGCACTGGTGCAGGGCGTCAATATTCGAGCCGGTAATGTTGCTCATCCGGCGCTTGGCCAGTAAAATACCTGAACTTTTAATACTTTAAACTATATATTTAGCGAAATTTCTTACGTTGGCCCAGGCGCGTCCCAAAAAAAAGACAGAATCCGTAAAGATTCACCCCCATGTGAGCAAAGGCCTGCGTGAGGGTACTCTGTTCGTGTTGTCAGCGCTGGCAGCCTATCTTTTGCTTTCACTCATCAGCTACCACACTCAGGATCCGGGGTGGTCACACCGGGGCCCCTCTCATGTTATCCATAATTATGGCGGCGTGGTGGGTGCCTGGTTTGCAGATGTCTTCCTCTACTTGTTCGGCTACTTCGCTTACCTGTTTCCACTGATGGTCGCTTTCAGCGGCTGGCTGGTGTTTCGCGGGCGAACACCAACAGGTGGCATAGACGTCAACGTGTTGTCTGTTCGCTGGGCAGGTTTTCTGTTGACGGTTGCTTCCGGTTGCGGACTGGCTACCCTGCATTTCCTTATCGAACCGGGAACCCTGCCGCTGGATGCGGGCGGTGTTTTCGGTAACCTGGTGGGTCATAGCCTGGCTGCGCTGTTCAGCTTCATGGGAGCAACGCTGTTTCTTCTGGCACTGTTCCTGTCTGGCGTAACGCTGTTTACCGGTCTGTCGTGGCTCAGCGTAATGGACTGGACAGGCAAGATGACGCTGATCGGAATCGCCTGGGCTGTGGTTCAGTTCGGCCGCCTTAAGGCGCATATTGCCACGCAGCGTGCCCGGCGCCAGCGCGAGGAAGTAGTCACTGCCAAGCAGGAAAAACGCAACATCGTAAAACGCAAGCCGCCGCGTATCGAGCCTGTTATCAAAAAGGTTGAAATCAGCGAGCGCGTAGAGCGTGAACGTCAGGTAAAACTCTTTGATGCGCCACCCAACACAGAATTGCCTCCGCTTGCCCTGTTGAATGACGCCTATGAACAGGCCGAGGGTTATTCGGAATCGGCCCTGGAGGCCATGTCGCGCCTGGTGGAAATGAAGCTTGCCGATTTCGGCATCGAGGTTGAAGTGGTTGCGGTACTGCCTGGTCCGGTAATTACACGCTTTGAATTGCAACCGGGCGTAGGGGTCAAAGTCAGCCAGATCAGTAACCTTGCCAAGGACCTGGCGCGCGGCCTGTCTGCCATCAGTGTACGTGTTGTCGATGTGATACCTGGCAAATCCGTGGTGGGGCTGGAGATCCCCAACGAGCAACGTGAAATTGTCTCGCTCAGTGAAATGCTGAAATCAAACGAATTTGATCAGTCGGATGCGCCCTTGACGCTGGCGCTTGGAAAAGACATCAGCGGTCATCCATCGGTCGTCGATCTGGCTAAAATGCCGCATCTTCTGGTCGCCGGTACCACCGGTTCCGGTAAGTCGGTAGCCATTAACGCTATGGTGTTGAGTCTTTTATACAAGACGCTGCCGCGTGATGTGCGCATGATCATGATCGATCCGAAAATGCTGGAATTATCGATCTATGAAGGCATCCCCCATCTGCTTACGCCGGTGGTGACCGATATGAAAGAAGCCGCCAACGCGTTGCGCTGGTGTGTCGGCGAGATGGAGCGACGCTACAAATTGATGGCGGCGCTGGGTGTGCGAAATATTGCAGGCTATAACCGTAAGGTACAGGAAGCCATCGACAAGGGTGAACCGATACCGGATCCCCTGTTTAAACCTGAAGAGGTGCTTGAAGAAAATCCGGTACCACCGACACTGGAACCGTTGCCATTCATTGTGATCATCATCGATGAACTTGCTGACATGATGATGGTCGTAGGCAAGAAGGTTGAGGAGCTGATAGCCCGTCTGGCCCAGAAGGCCAGGGCGGCCGGCGTGCATTTGATACTGGCGACCCAGCGTCCCTCGGTTGATGTTATAACCGGTTTGATCAAGGCAAACATCCCGACACGTATTGCCTTCCAGGTGTCTTCGAAAATCGATTCCCGGACTATCCTCGATCAGGCCGGTGCTGAACAGTTACTAGGGCACGGTGATATGTTGTACCTCGCGCCAGGCAGCGGAATACCAGTGCGTGTACACGGGGCCTTTGTGGATGATCCCGAAGTGCATCGTGTGGTTGCTCACCTCAAGGGCAAGGGCGAGCCCGAGTATATCGAGGAAATTCTCCAGACCACGACCGATTTCATGCCAGGAAGCGGTGGGCAGACAGATGACAGCGATGGGGAAAGTGACCCGCTCTATGATGAAGCAGTGCGCATAGTTACCGAGACCAGGCGTGCATCCATATCCGGTGTCCAGCGCCGCCTGAAAATAGGCTATAACCGCGCGGCCCGCATGATTGAGCAAATGGAAGCGTCCGGCATTGTCGGTCCCCAGCAGTCCAATGGTAACCGCGAGGTGATGGCACCACCTCCGCCCGAACTTTGAATTATGAATAAAGCCCGCATGTCCGATTTCTATGCCGTTGTTTCATTGCTGCTAGGCTTCTTTGCAGTAAGTCAGACGACTCAGGCTGATCCAGTCGCGGATTATTTCTCCAGTCTGGATAATTTTCAGGCCAGTTTCAGTCAAAGCGTTATCGATAGCGGTGGCGAGCAGATACAGAATTCCAGTGGAGAGGTATGGATCCAGCGCCCCGGGCGATTTCGGTGGTCCTACCAGCACCCTTACAGTCAGTTGATTGTGGCAGATGGCAAGCAGTTGTGGACCTACGACGAGGACCTTGAACAGGCAACGGTTAAAGCCATAGACGAGGCGCTCAGTAGTACTCCGGCCATGCTGCTTAGCGGTTTCCGACCTTTGTCTGAAGTGGTGTCCTGGGCTGAAGATCCTGGCAATGATGCTTACCGCTGGTACCGGTTGACCCCCAAAGAGGCTGATGCTGCGGTTGAACAGGTGCGTATCGGGTTCGATAAACAGGGCGAACTGGCGCTGATCGAAGTAGAGGATGATTTCGAAAATCATACCCGTATCAGTTTCAGTAACGTAAAGAGAAACATTAAACTGGATGCGGGACTCTTTGAATTAAAATTGCCTGAGGGGACCGATATTATCGGCTCAGACCCATGAGCTCCGACGAGCGGGCGTTTCGTCCCCTGGCTGACCGTATGCGTCCCCGCTCGCTCGATGAGTTTGTTGGTCAGTCTCATATACTCGGCGAAGGCAAACCGCTGAGGCAGGCTGTCGAATCAGGACAACTGCATTCCCTGTTGTTCTGGGGTCCACCCGGTACCGGAAAAACCACCCTGGCGCACTTGTTGGCTGAACGGTCGGGCGCCGAGTTTATCGCGCTATCGGCGGTGCTGGCGGGCGTGAAGGATGTTCGCCAGGCCGTCGAGGTGGCTCGCCAGCGGCAGCAAGTGGAGAATCGCCAGACGCTGCTATTCGTTGACGAGGTGCATCGTTTTAACAAGGCGCAACAAGACGCCTTCCTGCCTTTTGTTGAAGACGGTACGGTGCTGTTTGTCGGTGCGACTACCGAAAACCCTTCCTTTGAATTGAATAACGCATTGTTATCGCGTGCCAGGACCTATGTGCTCAAGCGACTCACCGAAGAGGATCTGGTGAAGGTGTTGCTGCAGGCGCAGGAGAATGCAGATCGAGGGCTGGGTGCCAGCGGCACTGTGCTCAAGGAGGCGCAGCTTCAGCGCCTGGCACTGGCAGCTGATGGTGATGCACGACGCGCATTAACACTGCTGGAGATCATCGTTGAACTGGCCGCTGGCGAGCCTGATGTCGGGGATGACCTCGTCAGCGAGGTGGTGAGCGGTGGCTTGCGCCGGTTCGACAAGGGCGGGGAAGCTTTTTACGATCAGGTTTCAGCTCTGCATAAATCGGTTCGCGGCTCGGCGCCGGATGCGGCCCTGTATTGGCTGGCACGAATGATCGACGGAGGATGTGATCCCGTATATATCGCCAGGCGTGTGGTGCGGATGGCATCCGAAGATATTGGTAACGCTGACCCACGGGCGCTGACGCTGGCATTGCAGGCATGGGACGTGCAGGACAGGCTGGGAAGCCCGGAGGGCGAACTGGCTATTGCACAGGCAGTTGTATACATGGCCTGTGCCGCAAAGAGCAACGCGGTCTATTCCGCTTACAAGGCAGCAATGAAAGATGCCAGGGAAAAAGGTTCGCTGGACGTGCCTCTGCATCTGCGTAATGCGCCAACACGCCTGATGAAAGAGCTGGACTACGGCAGGGAATATCGTTACGCCCATGATGAGCCTGAAGGCTATGCGGCGGGTGAGCATTATTTCCCGGACGAAATGTCACCTGTCAGCTACTACCATCCGGTCGGACGTGGCCTGGAGACCAGGATTGCCGAAAAGCTGGATCATTTAAAAGCACTCGACCGGCAGGCGCGCGAAAAGCAAAAATGAATGGGGCAATTTAAGTGACGAGTTGCACTGGCTTCCGGTAACATTGACATCCCATGAATCAAGTGCTGGCTATAGCGGGTGGTGGTGCTCTGGGAGCCCTGCTGCGTTACTGGGCTTCTACGGGAGTGTATGCGCTGACCGGGCGAGCCTTTCCCTATGGGACCCTGTTTGTGAACGTGCTGGGCAGCCTGTTGATCGGATTCCTGTATGTCTGGTTGCTGGAGCGTATGTCCGGGGGCGTTGCGCTACGGGCATTTCTTCTCATAGGTGTGCTGGGTTCGTTCACTACTTTCTCGACATTCTCACTGGAAACGCTCAACCTGATTGAGTCTGGACAACTGGGGCGTGCTGCGATGAATATGCTGGTTAGTGTTGTGATCTGTGTTGCCGCAGCGGCCATTGGCGTGCAACTGGCGAGGCAGTTATGAGCTGGGAAACGATTACAGTTGTCCGTATTTATTTGACTGAAGCAGACAAAATGCTACCAGGCCTGCTGGAACGCTTGCATGACGATGAGAAAGTTCGAGGTGTGAGCGTGTTCCGGGCGATCAGCGGCTTCGGGAGTAGCGGTACGGTGCATTCATCATCTTTGCTTGATTTGTCGCTCGATTTACCGGTTGCCGTTGAGTTCTTCGACCGGCCGGAAAAAGTTAACGCGATACTGGAACACCTGGCGGATATAGTGGAAGCCGGACATATGATCCGCTGGGAAGCGGAAGCGAATTTATAAGTCACATAGAAATAAAACATGCTTGATCCCAAACTGATTCGTACCCAACTGGATAGTGTCGCAGCGCAGCTTGGACGTCGCGGTTTCGTTCTCGATACCGCCAGGCTGGAACAGCTGGAAACCGAGCGCAAGGCCATACAGGTACGTACCGAAGAACTCCAGGCAGAGCGAAACAGCAGCTCCAAATCAATAGGCAAAGCCAAGGCTGCGGGAGAGGATATCCAGCCCTTGCTGGATCAGGTCGCCGGTCTTGGGGCGCAACTCGATACCGCCAAGCAGGAACTGGATGTTGTGCAGGATCAGCTTAACGGTCTGTTGATGGGCATTCCCAATATACCCGATGATTCAGTGCCAGAGGGCGACGACGAGTCGAAAAATCTGGAAATGCGACGCTGGGGCGAGCCAACTGTTTTTGGTTTCGAGGTCAAGGATCACGTCGACCTGGGAGACGCCGTCGGCGGTACAGATTTTGATGCAGCGGTGAAACTGTCGGGTTCCCGTTTTGCCGTGATGCGCGGACCTTTGGCGCGTTTGCACAGGGCCTTGACCCAGTACATGCTGGATACTCATACCGGAGAGCACGGCTACCAGGAATGTTATGTTCCGTATCTCGTTAACGCGGACAGTTTGCGGGGTACTGGCCAGTTGCCCAAGTTTGAAGAGGAACTGTTCGCTACCCGCGGGGATGACCCCTACTACCTGATTCCCACGGCGGAAGTCCCGGTTACCAATCTGGTCCGGGGACAGATTCTTGAAGCGGCGAAGCTGCCGCTGAAAATGACAGCCCATACCCCGTGTTTCCGGTCTGAAGCCGGATCCTATGGCAAAGACACGCGTGGGTTAATTCGGCAGCATCAGTTCGAGAAAGTCGAAATGGTGCAAATTGTCAGACCGGAAGACTCCATGCAGGCCCTGGAAGAGTTAACCGGACACGCCGAAAAAATCCTGCAGCGTCTGGAACTGCCATACAGGGTAGTAAGTCTTTGTACTGGAGATCTCGGCTTTTCAGCAGTCAAAACCTATGATCTTGAAGTCTGGCTGCCCGGCCAGAGTGCCTATCGTGAAATATCGTCATGTAGTAATTTTGGCGACTTTCAGGCGCGTCGACTGCAGGCACGCTATCGAGCATCAGATGGCGGGAAACCCGAGCTGGTACACACCATTAATGGCTCCGGCCTGGCGGTTGGCAGAACACTGGTGGCGGTTATGGAAAATTATCAGCAGGAGGATGGCTCGATACGCGTCCCCGATGTGCTTCACCCTTACATGAATGGTTGCGAACAGATAGAGGCTGATAGTTAACCGTAGAGTTCTATCGGCATACTGACGCCGGTGCTCTGATCTGTGAATGCGCCGTAAAAGTTTACCCTGATGACTCAACTTCGTTGCATGCGTGTGTCTGCTCGATCAGGTCACCGCGTGCTTTATGCTCGGGAATAGGCTTGGCTATGTAGAACCCCTGTACATAGTCGATGCCACAACCGGAGAGCAGGCGCAGCATGTCCGGTGATTAGACGTACTCCGCAACAGCCTTCTGACCGGGGAAATGATCGATATCATTCTTCGATATAACCATTGCATGGTCGGTGGGGTCTTTGGTCATGCCGCGCACGAATGCAGAAAGAAAGCTAAGGGTCGATATGAATTAGCGTTTCATCGGGGTTAACGCTGTCACCTTTGGCTACATAGATAGTTGCTACAGTACCTGACAATGGTGCCTGGATTTCGGTTTCCATTTTCATGGCTTCGGTGACCAGTACCGGATCACCGACCGAAACCAGGCTGCCTTCTTCTACCAGGATATCGATTATTGTGCCGGGCATGCTGGTGGTAACGTCACCGGGACTTGATGGCCAGGGACGCTGGTTTCCACTGACGGATTGCTCGCTGGTTGCCGGGTGATCTTCCAGTATTGATAGCGTTTCGACCAGAATCTCTTCAGGAACTCCATCGACGGTCATATAAAAGGGGCGGTCGTGCCGTGTCGGGTGGCCGGTTCCGGTAATTTGTATGTGGTGAGTTTCTCCATGCAGGGTCACATTGAACTCGGTGGGCCTGGGGCTTGTATCCGGGCCGGTACCGATTGGTTCAAGTGGCTCCGGCATTAACGTATCTGCGGCGCGCTGCTCGAGAAAATCACGTCCCAACTCCGGAAACATTGCGCAGGTGAGTATGTCTTCGTCTGTCTGGGCCAAAGAGCCCGCCTCAGTACGCAGGTTGGTCATTTCATCCTGCAACAGATCTGCGGGGCGAACGTCAATGACTGCCTCGTTGCCGATCGCCTGTTGTCGAAGCCCTGAGTTGACCTCTCCGGGCGCATGCCCGTAACGACCCTGAAGGTAGAGTTTGACTTCATTGCTTATGCTCTTGTATCGCTCTCCGGTCAGCACATTCAGTACCGCCTGTGCACCCACGATCTGCGATGTTGGTGTGACCAGGGGAGGGTAACCGAGATCTTTGCGGACACGCGGGATCTCATTCAGGACATCTTCAATCTGGTTAAGTGATCCCTGTTCGCGTAACTGGGTATACAGGTTGGATATCATGCCACCCGGTACCTGATAGACCTGGACCCTGGTATCCAGTCCTGTCATTTCACTTTCGAACTGATGATATTTCTTGCGCACTTCCTTGAAGTAAAAGCCTATGTCCTGAAGTTTCTTCAGATCAAGGCCCGTTTCATAGGGGGTGCCATTGAGCGCGGCTACCATGCTTTCTGTTGGTGGATGTGATGCGCCACCGGAAAATGAGGAAATAGCGGTATCAATATGCCGGCAGCCGTTTTCAATGGCTTTTAGCTGGCACATTTCTGCGGTGCCTGCCGTCGCATGACAGTGCAGGTGGACGGGCAAGTCGACAGAGCGCGTCAGATTGCCAATGAGCTCCGCGGTAACCATCGGTGTGAGCAGGCCGGCCATATCCTTTACCGCAATGCTGTCGCAGCCCATGTCAGTCAGTTGCCTGGCCATGTCGACGAACTGTTCGATTCCATGTACCGGACTGGTCGTATAACAGATAGCGCCCTGTGCATGTTTGCCGGCGCGTTTTACGGCCTTGACTGCAGTTTCCAGGTTTCGCACATCATTCAAGGCATCGAATATACGGAAGATGTCTATACCATTTTCAGCCGAGCGTTCAACAAAGGCATCGACAACATCGTCGGAATAATGCCGGTAACCCAGCAGGTTCTGGCCGCGCAGCAGCATTTGAAGGGGTGTGCCGGGGAGCGCGGCGCGCAGCTTGCGCAGGCGCTCCCAGGGATCTTCTTTCAGGTAGCGGATGCAGGCGTCGAAGGTTGCTCCGCCCCATACCTCCAGCGACCAGTAACCGATTGCATCCAGTTGAGCGCAGACCGGTAACATATCTTCAGTACGCATACGCGTAGCGATCAGTGACTGATGGGCGTCGCGCAGGATAAGGTCAGTGATATGTACTTTGGACATTGGGGTTATGCCTGTGATTGATCAGTAACCGGAATGTGCTGCTACTACTGCAGCAATAACGGCAGCAAGTTCGCGTGCCGGCGGACTGGTTTTATATTTAACCAGTTGTGGATGATCCTCAACAAATCCGGTGTCAAAGTCTCCGGAACGGAAACTATCCACTTTAAGTACCTCAAGATAGTAGGGTATCGTTGTCTTTACACCGTAGACGCCGGTGTCATGCAGGGCACGATAGGCGCGGTTCAGCAGTTCATCCCACTCCAGTGCCCAGACAGTGATCTTGGCACACATGGAGTCATAGTACGGTGGGATCGTGTAGCCTGTATAGATCGCGGCATCGGTACGCACGCCGGGGCCGCCGGGTGCGAAGTAACGCGTAATCTTGCCAAAGCTTGGCAAGAAGTCATTTTTCGGGTCTTCGGCATTGATACGGAACTGCATGGCATACCCGCGCCGCTGGATTTTATCCTGGCTGAATGACAGGCGCAGGCCGCTCGCGATTCTGAACTGCTCCCTGACAATATCAATTCCAGTGATGGTCTCCGTAACTGTATGTTCGACCTGCAGGCGCGTATTCATCTCCATGAAGTAAAAATTGTTATCTTTATCGAGGAGAAATTCGACTGTCCCTGCATTTTGGTAACCTACTGCCTGTGCGGCACGCACCGCATAATTACAAATAAGTTCGCGCTGCTGGTCGTTGAGTTGGGGTGAAGGTGCAATTTCGATCAGTTTTTGATGGCGGCGTTGTATGGAGCAGTCGCGCTCGAAAAGGTGAACAACATTACCCAGTTCATCAGCCAGTATCTGTACCTCGATATGGCGAGGTCGGTCGACGCAGGCTTCCAGAAAAATATCGGCGCTGCCGAAAGCCTTTTGTACTTCCGAGAGCACACGATCGTAATTGCGCCTGAGTTCAGGTTCACTGTTACAGCGGCGTATACCTCTGCCGCCACCACCGGAAGTCGCCTTCAGCATGACCGGGTAGCCGATATTGTTTGCCAGCGCGACGGCTTCCTGCAGACTGGTCAGGCTGGAATCACTCCCGGGGACAACCGGCACACCGGCAGCAATCATGCTTCGGCGTGCCTCGATCTTGTTGCCCATTTTACGGATTACATCAGCATCAGGTCCGATGAACTTGATGCCGCGCCGTGCGCAAATTTCTGCAAAACCGGGGTTCTCGGAAAGAAAACCATAGCCTGGATGGATTGCGTCGCAGCCGGTAGCGACTGCAAGATTGACGATGCGGTGGGCGTTCAGATAGCCGGCAACCGGATCAGGGCCGATGTTATAGGCTTCGTCGGCCTTGCGGACATGCAAGGCATGCTGGTCGGCATCTGCGTAGATAGCCACCGACTCGATGCCTGCTTCCTGGCAGGCTCGAACAATGCGGACAGCAATTTCACCGCGGTTGGCTATAAGGATCTTGGTTATCAAGTTTCGCTGGCCCCAGTGACGCAGGTAACCCGTGTGTTTTCGGGTTTTTGCTGAAAGAGCTTGTTTTTCTACGCAAATATGGTGGGGGTGTCAACTTCTCACGGGTTGTCGGCCGGCCGCTAACATGCTGGCTTTTCAGTATTTTAGCTTTGACAGCCCGGAGTTCGAACAGGTATTATTAGCGGCTTATGTTGGATTGTCTTCCGGAGCACATAGAGCCCGTCGGCCTGGCCGATGCAGGGCGCTCGTTTCGGGGTGAGTTGGCGGTCAGCGAATTTCACAGGCTGGCGGAGCTGTTAGCCGATCGTGACGGCAATTTGCAGGTTCAGATTGATTTGCACCGCGATGAGCGGTGTATACGCGTACTGCAGGGTCGGGTCGAGGGGCAAATACGGCTGACGTGTCAACGTTGCCTGAAGCCGCTGGATTTTGAAGTGGATTTGGAATTCTCCCTCGGAATTGTGAGTGGCGAAGACGAAGTCGCTCAATTACCCGACGGGTACGAGCCACTGTTGGTCGATGGCGAACCACTGCTTACATCGGCGGTGATTGAAGACGAGATACTGCTGGCAGTGCCGGCAGTGCCTGTCCACCCGGATGTTCAGAGGTGCGATTCCGGTTACCGGAATCAGCCGAAACCGGACAGGGACAATCCTTTTTCCGTATTGGAAAAACTGAAACACTAGACGTTACTATTGCAGGAGATATTGTCATGGCGGTCCAGAAAAGCCGAAAGACGCCCTCGAGGAGAGGCATGCGCCGTTCACACGACAGCTTGAAGGGTTCAACGCTTTCCGTGGAACAGACGACAGGTGAAACTCACCTGCGCCATCATATCAGCCCTGATGGCTACTATCGCGGCCGCAAGGTTATCAGCAAAGATCTTGACTGATCTGTCTTGCGCCACAAGCTCCACCTATATTCAACCAACAGCACGCTGCTTCACACTCAAAGTGAAGCGGCGTGTGTTTTTATTGCGTGGTTGAAGTGCTGACTATTGCTCTTGATGTGATGGGCGGAGACCACGGAGCATCCGTGGTGATCCCGGCTGCGCTGCGGTTCCTCAAAAAGCGATCTGGATTCAGTTTGCTTCTGGTTGGTGACCAGGCAGTTATCAGGGCGGAGCTTGCAAAGCTCGGTGCTTCCGGTGACCAACGGCTTGAAATTCAGCATGCCTCGCAGGCTGTTGATATGGATGAGTTGCCATCGAAGGCATTGCGCTTCAAAAAAGACTCCTCCATGCGCATCGCGATAAACATGGTCAAGGAAGGCAGGGCGCAGGCCTGCGTCAGTGCCGGCAATACCGGTGCCTTGATGGCTACAGCGAAGTTTGTTCTTAAAACACTTCCAGGAATCGATCGACCGGCAATCTGTACCTCTCTGCCAACGACCAGTGGTCACACCTGGATGCTGGATCTCGGTGCCAATATCGATAGCACGCCTCAACACCTGTTTCAGTTTGCGCTGATGGGCTCAGTGCTGGCGCAGGCAATTGATGGGAATCAAAACCCCTCTGTTGGCTTGCTGAATATCGGTGAAGAGGAAATGAAGGGCAGTGAAACGATCAAGGAGGCTGCCATCCTGTTGGCGGATAGCCAGTTGAACTATGCGGGCTTCATAGAGGGCGACGGCATCTATACAGGAAAAGTAGATGTTGTTGCGTGTGATGGCTTCATAGGCAATATCGCGCTGAAAAGCAGCGAAGGAATTGCCAAAATGATTTCATATTTTATCAAGCGTGAATTTACCCGCAACGTGTTTACGAGGCTGGCAGCGATAGTCGCATTACCGGTTTTGAAGTCGTTCAGAAAACAGATTGATCCCCGTCGTTACAATGGCGCAAGTCTGCTGGGTTTGAGAGGTTCGGTTATCAAGAGCCATGGCAGTGCAGATGTCTTGTCTTATAGTAACGCGATTGAAGTTGCTGCAACTGTTGTGGAGAGGAATGTGCCAGACCTGATCAAGTCCAGGTTGGAGGCGGTTGTTTCTACGAGGCAGGCAGGATGATTTACTCGCGGATTACAGGTACCGGTGGTTACTTGCCCGAAAAGGTGCTGACTAACCAGGATCTCGAAAAGATAGTTGATACCAGCGATCAGTGGATACGTGAGCGCACTGGTATCAGTAAACGGCATATCGCAGTTGATGGTGAAAATACCGTCGACCTGGCTGAACATGCTGCGCGCCGCGCGCTGGAGGCAGCCGGACGCAGTGCCCAGGATGTCGACCTGATTATTGTTGCAACAACGACGCCTGATCGCGTATTTCCCAGTACCGCCTGCCTGTTGCAAAAACGCCTGGATCGACACGGCTGTGCTGCGTTTGATATCCAGGCTGTTTGCACCGGCTTTGTCTATGCGCTCAGTGTGGCTGACAAGTTCGTGCGTACCGGTACTTCCAAGTGCGCGCTGGTGGTTGGTGCGGAAACCCTGTCCCGCGTACTTGACTGGACTGATCGCGGCACCTGCGTCCTGTTTGGTGACGGTGCCGGTGCTGTTGTTGTTGAGGCCAGCGACGAACCTGGCATCCTGTCTACACATCTGCATGCAGATGGCGCCTATGAGCATTTATTGTCAGTCGCTGGTGGTATCAGTCAGGGGTACGATAGTCTTAAAGACGGCAATGGCTACGTTACGATGAAAGGTAACGAAGTGTTCAAGGTTGCTGTCAATACGCTGGGTCGTATTGTTGATGAAACTCTTGAAGCCAACAATATGAGCAAGTCTGATATAGATTGGCTGATCCCTCATCAGGCCAATATCCGTATTATTCAGGCTACCGCCAAAAAGCTGAAAATGTCCATGGATCACGTCGTCGTGACAGTCGGTGAGCACGGTAATACGTCAGGGGCGTCTGTGCCGCTGGCCCTTGACGTGGCGGTGAGAGACGGGCGCATCAAGCGCGGTGAAACCTTGCTGATGGAAGCTTTTGGTGGCGGGTTCACCTGGGGTTCCATTCTTCTCAAATTCTGAAAGTACTGTTTTCAAAATGAACGAAACTACGTCAAATGCCGACTTTGCCATGGTCTTTCCCGGCCAGGGTTCCCAGTCGATTGGTATGTTGTCCAAGCTTGCAGCCGTATTTCCCGTGGTGGTTGAAACTTTTTCAGCGGCTTCCTCGGTGCTTGGCTACGACCTGTGGGAGCGCGTCCAGCAGGGCCCCGAAGAACTTCTGAACCAGACTGCCTGTACCCAGCCGGCAATGTTGACCGCTGGCGTGGCAACCTGGCGCTGTTGGCAGGAAAAGACTGACAAGATGCCTGCTATGATGGCTGGTCACAGCCTGGGTGAGTATACCGCCCTGGTGTGCGCCGATTCGCTGGGTTTCGATGCTGCTGTCGGACTGGTGGAGAAGCGTGGCCGGTATATGCAGAATGCCGTTCCTGACGGGCAGGGAGCAATGGCAGCTATTCTCGGTCTTGACGATGAACAGGTTCAACAGCTGTGCGCCGAAGCAGCCGAAGGCGAAATTGTCAGCGCAGTGAATTTTAATTCTCCGGGTCAGGTTGTTATTGCCGGGCAGGTAGCAGCTGTAGAACGCGCCATGAATCTGGCTAAAGCAGCAGGTGCCAAAAGGGCATTGCCCTTACCGGTGTCAGTGCCATCGCACTGCAGTTTAATGAAGCCGGCCGCAGAGCGGTTTGCACAAGACCTCGCCAACACAGTATTTAAGCTGCCATCCATACCTGTGCTGCACAACGTTGACGTAAGTTGCAAAAGTACTGTTGAGGATATTCGAGCTGTTTTATCAGCGCAGTTGTATCAGCCGGTGCGCTGGGTCGAGACCATTCGAGCCATGAATGCCAGGGGCATAAGCCGGGTGCTCGAAATGGGGCCAGGCAAAGTGCTCGCGGGTTTGAACAAGCGCATCGAAAAATCGATGCCGGGTATGGCCGTGCAAACTGCTGAAGACCTGGACAAGGTCATCGCTGAGATTGCATAACGCAAAGGATATTGACTATGTCTTTAGAGAATAATGTGGCGTTGGTGACAGGTGCAAGCCGTGGCATTGGCCAGGCCATAGCCATAAAGCTTGGTAAGCAGGGAGCGAAGGTGGTTGGTACTGCAACCACTGACAAGGGTGCGGAGGCGATTCAAAGTGTGTTTGCAGAGCAGGGCGTTGAAGGCATTGGTCTGAATCTGAACGTTACTGACGACGCCTCAATTGACGCAGTCATGTCGACTATCAAGGAACAGTTCGGCACCCCGACAATTCTTGTCAATAATGCCGGTATTACGCGTGACAATCTGCTGATGAGGATGAAGACTGAAGAGTGGGATGCGGTGCTGAATACCAACCTGAGCTCGGTGTTCCGCCTTAGCAAGGCATGTTTGCGCGGCATGATGAAAGCCAGGTGCGGCAGAATTGTGAATATAGCGTCTGTTGTTGGGTCTACCGGCAATCCCGGGCAGGCGAATTATTGTGCTGCCAAGGCTGGAATGATCGGTTTTACCAAGTCACTGGCACGGGAAGTAGGCTCGCGCGGTATTACTGTAAATGCAGTGGCACCGGGGTTCATTGATACGGATATGACACGTGAATTGCCGGAAGCTCAGCGGGAAACATTAATACAACAGGTGCCGCTGGGCAGCCTCGGCACAGCTGAAGATATTGCCAATGCGGTCTGTTTTTTAGCTTCAGACCAGGCCAATTACATCACCGGTGAAACGTTGCATGTTAATGGCGGCATGCACATGAGTTAAAGTGGTTAGATAGAAATATACTATAGCTATATGTTTATTAAATAGTTATCATATATTTATTTATAATGGATTTAGGGTGTGCCCGGCGTGAAATGGAATGTGTTTGTTGACTGGCATGGTTAGGTGCTTTTCACTAAAATACGCGCGCAGCCTGGACTGAATATATACAACTGAGGACTTATCAGCGATGAGCAATGTTGAAGAACGCGTCAAGAAGATTGTTGTAGAACAGCTTGATGTCGGCGAAGATTCTGTGACGAATGAAGCATCTTTTGTCGATGACCTGGGCGCGGATTCTCTGGATACCGTGGAACTGGTTATGGCGCTCGAGGAAGAATTCGAGTGCGAAATTCCCGATGAAGAAGCTGAAAAGATTACTACCGTTCAGCAGGCGATTGATTACGTTACCGCGCACCTCGGCTGATAATCGTTTAGTACCCTTTCGGGTCGCCGTCCATGGGCGACCCGAATCTGTTCTTTTCCCAGCTACCCGTTAAGGATCAGATTTGTCTCCTGCCTCCGATCGACGTGTTGTCATAACTGGTCTGGGCATAATTTGCCCGGTAGGCCTGTCCATTGATGAAGCGTGGTCAAACATACTTGCTGGTAACAGTGGTATACGCCCGATAACTGCGTTTGACGTCAAGGATTTTCCCGTGCGCTTCGGCGGTACGATAGAAAACTTTGAAGTCACGGATTATGTATCGAAAAAAGATTCGCGCAAAATGGATACCTTTATCCATTATGGCGTAGCCGCCGGCACCCAGGCGATCCGTGATGCAGGGCTTGAAATAACCGATGATAATGCCGAACGGATCGGTGTGTCCGTCGGTTCGGGTATCGGTGGCTTGCCAGGAATAGAAAAGAACTACGCTGCCTATCTGAAAGGCGGTCCCCGCAAGATCTCTCCCTTTTTTGTGCCAGCCAACATCATCAATATGATTTCGGGCAATCTGTCTATCATGTTTGGCTTGAAGGGGCCAAACATAGCAATGGTCACAGCGTGCACTACGGGAACGCACAGTATCGGAGAGGCGGCCCGGATAATTAACTACGGGGATGCCGATGTGATGCTTGCTGGCGGGGCTGAAATGGCAACCACGCACACAGGTCTGGGTGGTTTTGCGGCGGCGAAAGCGCTATCTACACGAAATGATGACCCGCAGGCCGCAAGCCGTCCCTGGGACAGGGATCGCGATGGTTTTGTTCTCGGTGACGGCGCTGGAGTTATGGTTCTGGAAGAGTATGAACATGCCAAAGCTCGCGGTGCCCGTATTTATGCCGAGGTAAAGGGCTATGGCATGAGCGGTGATGCCTACCATATGACCCAGCCGTCGATAAGCGGGGAGGGTGCGGCTCGTTGCATGCGTAGTGCCCTGCGTGATGCAGGCCTCAATGTAGACCAGGTCGATTATGTTAATGCTCATGGCACATCGACTCCGGCCGGCGATGTGGCAGAGGTGAGTGCCATCAAGTCTGCGCTTGGGGATCATGCCTACAAGACTGCTGTAAGCTCGACAAAATCAATGACTGGACACCTGCTTGGTGCTGCCGGTGGTATAGAAGCCATATTTTCCGTGCTGGCCTTGCGTGACCAGGTGGTGCCACCAACAATTAACCAGTTTACGCCCGATCCTGAATGCGACCTGGATTTTGTGCCTGGCCAGGCGCGTGAAATGCGTATACAGGTTGCCATGTCAAATTCATTCGGCTTCGGTGGAACTAACGGATCTCTGGTTTTTACCAGGCTCGATTGATCAGATCAATATAGACAAAGTACCAGAGGCTTCCTGTTGATTTGTCAGCGAGTCGTTGAACCAGACTTCGATCTGCTGGACCTGCATAGCTTTTGTCCGGAGCGTTACCCGTTTCTTCTCGAAAGCAGTGCTCCCGGGCCCAGGGGGCGCTATGACATCCTGTTCGCTTACCCTGGTGAAGTACTGGAACTGGACAATATCGAAGGTCCGGATTTCCTGTCCGAGCTTGACCGGCGCTGGCGCCAGGTCAATGCTGAAACCCCGCATTCTGACCTGCCTTTTCGAGGCGGCTGGTTTCTCTATCTGGGCTATGAGCTGGCCGCCCAGGTGGAGCCTCAGTTGAAGCTCCCCGTGCATAAGTCAGGGTTACCTGTAGCCAGCGCAACCCGCATACCAGCTGCAATCATTCATGATCATGTCCGCAAAGAGAGGACTGCGATTGCGGAGTCCGATGAGCAGCTGACGGGGATGCTGGATGATATCGGTTCGCTGGCCGCTTACGATAGACCGGATTACGGCTTTCCGCCTGTTGTATTGTGCGAAGATAATCCGCAGGAATATCTGGATGCTGTGGCACAGATAAAACGGTACATCCGGGATGGGGATGTATTTCAGGTCAATCTTTCGCGGCAATGGTGTGGTGACTGGCCCAGGGGAGCGCTTTCGGCGAGTCTTTACAGGAACTTGCGCAGTCAAAATCCTGGTCCGTTCAATGGTCTTGCAGACTGGGGTGACAGGGCCGTGCTTAGCAGCTCGCCCGAGCAGCTTGTGGCGGTTCGGGGCAATGATGTGCAGACGCGGCCGATAGCCGGTACCCGACCGCGCGGCCGCCATGCCGCGGAAGACAAGGCCTTGCAGGAAGAGCTTCATCGTCACCCCAAAGAACGGGCGGAGCATATTATGCTTATCGATCTGGAAAGGAATGACCTGGGTCGCATCGCCGTTCCAGGCAGTGTCGAAGTTACCGAGTTAATGTCGCTTGAACGTTACGCTACGGTGCATCATATAGTTTCCAATGTAACGGCACGTAAACGCGCGGATGTTACACCTGGAGAAGTGATTCGCGCAGTGTTTCCTGGCGGGACAATCACGGGATGTCCAAAGGTGCGCTGTATGGAAATAATCGCGGAACTGGAGAACCAACCGCGGGGGGCCTACACCGGGTCAATGGGGTATCTTAATCACGATGGTGATATGGAACTGAATATTCTTATTCGCACTATTGTGCGTGATGGCGACAGTCTCAGTCTGCGTGCTGGAGCGGGTATTGTCCACGACTCACAGCCGCTGCATGAACTCGAGGAAACCCGCGCAAAGGCTGCGGGCATGCTGAACGCCATTGGCGCGGAATCTGGCTAATGCTGGCCTGTCTGGTCAACGGTACCCCTGCGGATAAAATATCAGCGACTGAACGGGCGTTGCAGTACGGCGACGGACTTTTCGAAACTATTGCGGTACGGGGAGGCCGAACAGAATTTGTCGATCGTCATTTCCAGCGCTTGCAGTCAGGGTGTGAGCGCCTGGCGCTGGATTTTGGCGATTGGACCCATCTCCAGGCTGAAGTTGAGATGCTGTCAGGACAGCACCCTGATGCCATTATCAAGATTATACTCAGCCGGGGTCCTGGTGGTCGTGGTTACCGATTCATGCCCGGGCAGTCAACGACTCGCATCGTCAGTGCGCACGCGTTGCCGGATTGGCCGGATGATTACGCAGATACCGGCGTCAGGGTTCGTGTATGCAACATCCGCCTGGCGATTCAGCCCCGGCTGGCGGGTATCAAGCACCTGAATCGGCTTGAACAAGTGCTTGCCAGGGCTGAATGGCAGGATGAGTTTCAAGAAGGCCTGTTGCTCGATTACAATGGCAGACTGGTGGAAGCCAGTATGAGTAATGTTTTCCTGGTTCGCGAAGACCGCGTGGTGACGCCGATGTTAAGCGACTGCGGCGTCGCCGGCGTGATGCGATCGGTGGTTATCGATCTTGCAGGCCAGTTGGGGATGCAGTGCAGTGTTGACACAATGAGTGCAGATGTTCTGGATGAGAAAATCGAGTTATTTATTTGTAACAGTCTGATCGGGATCTGGCCCGTTGTAGAGATTTCCGGCAGGTGCCGGTTGGAGATCGGGCCTACAACACGTAAATTACAACAAGCGTTAAAAGTCTGTAACAAAACACAATCGGGCGAGTGGCAGCAGTAGTGAATAAAGAGGCTTCAAAAAACAACAGGTCCGGTGAAATTATTTTCAGGTTAGCAGGTTTGCTGGTGCTTGTTGCGAGCTTTGCAGGTGCCTGGCTGATAATGGACTTCCAGGCTTTTCGTAAGAACGCTCTGGAAATCCCGGCATCCGGGACGACATTTGAAATCAGTTCTGGTGAAAACCTGAAATCCGTCGCCAGCCGACTTCATGAAATGGGAGTGCTGGAAACGCCTCTGTATTTTGTGGTGCTTGGACGGTATCTCGAGTTTGATTCGCGCCTCAAAGCAGGAGAGTTCCAGCTCCAGCAAGGCACCAACCCGGAGCAACTGCTTGATCAGTTTGCCAGCGGACAAGTTGTACAGCACAGTTTAACTCTGATCGAAGGTGAAACTTTCGGCGATATGATGTTGCGAATTTCACGGCACAATGTGCTCGAACATACGCTTGCCAGCCTCGATAACGCGGCAGTTATGGCTGCCATTGGTAAACCGGATGAGCACCCTGAAGGCCGTTTCCTGCCGGAAACCTATTATTTTCCGCGCGGTACCAGTGACGTGGAATTTTTGCGCCGGGCTTACCAGGATATGCATGAATTTTTACTGGGGGCGTGGGAGAAACGCGATCCGGATTTGCCCCTGAAAACGTCGTATGAGGCGTTGGTGCTTGCGTCAATCGTAGAGAAAGAGACGGGTGTTGCGGCGGAGCGTCCAATGATAGCAGGCGTATTTGTACGCCGACTGCGTAAAGGGATGAGGCTTCAAACCGACCCTACGGTTATTTACGGTATCGGTGACAGCTTCGATGGCGATATCCGGTATCGGGATTTACGCACCGACACACCCTATAACACCTACACGCGATTCGGGCTGCCCCCGACACCGATAGCCTTGCCTGGCAGGGAGGCGATTCTGGCAGTGTTGCATCCGGATGATGGCAATAGCCTGTATTTTGTCGCCCGTGGTGATGGTAGCCACCATTTTTCCAGCACGTTGAAAGAACACAATCGTGCTGTAGACCGTTACCAGAGAAAGCGATGACGAATAAATTAGGTGGCCGTTTTATTACTCTGGAAGGTGGTGAAGGTGCGGGTAAAACCACGAATCTGGAATACGTTCGGCGTCACCTGGAACAGGCCGGTTGCGATGTTATGGTAACGCGAGAACCGGGCGGAACTGCGCTCGGTGAGCGCATACGGACACTTTTGCTGGATCCTGACAGCCAGATCCATGCCGATACCGAGTTATTGCTGATGTTTGCAGCACGGGCGCAGCATCTGCAGGAGAAAGTTTTCCCTGCTCTGGAGCGTGGTATGTGGGTTCTGTGTGATCGATTTACCGATGCGACCTATGCCTATCAGGGTGGTGGCAGGGGGCTGGATGAAGGGCGGATCGAAGTGCTTGAGCAATGGGTGCAGTCAGAGTTTAAGCCTGACATGACCCTGTTGTTTGATATCCCGGTCGAAGCCGGACTTGAGCGTGCCGGAAGACGCGGCCAGCTTGACCGTTTCGAACAGGAGAAGGAAACGTTCTTCAACTGTGTTCGTCAGACCTATCTGGACAGGGCCAGCAATGATCCAGTGCGTTTCCGGGTCATTGATGCCAGCCAGCAGCTGGCAACCGTGCATCGACAGCTTGATGCAATCATTGCTGAACTAACGACTTCATGAATACTTTGCCTGACTGGTTACAGCCTGGCCGTGATCAACTGCGACAGATGATTCAACAGGATCGTCTGCCTCACGCATTATTGATCTGTGGCGCCGAGGGGCTGGGAAAACGCATGCTGGCGGACTGGCTGGCGGGAGCCCTGCTTTGCGAACAGTCGCATGAAGGGGTATCAGCCTGTGGACAGTGCAGTGCATGTGGCTGGTTTGATAACGGCGCGCACCCGGATTTCATTGAGCTGCAGCCTGAAGAGGCAGGTAAGGCTATCAAGGTTGACCAGGTACGCAGACTCGGAGCCAGTCTTGGCATGACCAGTCATTCAGGAGGCTACAAGATTGCCATTGTCCAGCCCGCTGATGCCATGAATGTCAACGCAGCAAACAGCCTGTTGAAAACCCTGGAAGAGCCGACTGACAACACATTGCTGATACTGCTGACGGCTGTTCCCGGCCGCTTGCCTGCGACGATACGAAGTCGTTGTCAGCGGATTGATATAGAACGGCCGTCAACATCGATCGCCAAAACCTGGTTGCGTCAACAGCAGCTGGAGGAGGCCGTGGCGACGCGCTGCCTGGTAATGTCAGGTGGGGCTCCTTTCAGGGCGCTGGCTCTGGCAGGTTCGGACAGTCTCGAGCAGCGTGACGATTGTCTTGATGAGCTTATGGCTATCTATTCGGGAAAGCGGGATCCATTGAAAGCGGCGGAGTTATGGGCCCGGGATGTCGATACCCAGCGAAATATCATGCAGTGGTGGCAACAGTGGGTGAACAGTCTGATTCGCTGGCAGCAGGCCGGACTTGCCGAGCCCGAAACTGAAGTGGCTCATAAGTTGCAGCAAATCGTGGAAAAGGTAGACTGTAGAAAACTGTTTGTGCTTTCTGAACAATTGGCCAGGGCGGTACCCGGTCTGGCTTCCGGTCTTAACAGGCAGCTGCTACTGGAAGATCTGCTGATCGACTGGGCGGCGATGTCAATGAAGACATCAGGGCAAAGCAGACCAACCAAGAGGTAAGTGAGTCTATATGACAACGAAACCAGGCGGCGGCGCCAGACAAGGTATATTGTCGCTCACGATCAAGGATAAAAGCGCGCTTTACGCCGCCTATATGCCGTTTGTCAAAAACGGTGGCTTGTTTATACCCACGAATAAAGTTTACCAGTTGGGTGACGAAGTTTTCATGTTGCTGACCCTCATGGAAGAGCCGGAAAAGATTCCGGTGGCCGGAAAGATTATCTGGATAACTCCCAAAGGTGCCCAGGGTGCTCGCGCAGCCGGTATTGGTGTCCAGTTTAGCGAGCAGGATGGTGGTGCGGCTCAAAAGAAAATCGAAACCTATCTGGCGGGAGCGCTGACAGCGGACCGTCCCACGCACACTATGTAAGCTGCCGCATTGTGCTGGTAGATTCTCACTGTCATCTCGACATGTTGTGCCCTGATCAGGGTGCATTGACCCCCGTACTTGATGAAGCATCCCGGCAGGGTGTGCAACACATGCTGTGCGTTTCCGTAAGCCTGGAACGTTTTGAACCCATGCTGGAGTTGATTGAGCCGCACCCGCAGGTGTCAGCATCGGTTGGTGTGCATCCGGACGGTACCGACGTCCTGGAGCCTGATGTCGACCAGCTCGTCAGGCTGGGCCAGCAAGCAAGGATTGTTGCCATTGGTGAAACAGGTCTGGACTATTTCAGGGCAGAAGGGGATGTTGAATGGCAGCGTGAGCGATTTCGCACACACATCCGTGCGGCACGGGAGCTTAACAAGCCACTGATCGTACATACGCGAGCGGCTCGTGAAGATACGCTGAAAATTATGGCTGAGGAACGAGCTGCTGACGCGGGTGGTGTACTGCATTGCTTTACGGAAGACTGGGAAATGGCCCAGGCTGCCATGGATATGAACTTCTACATATCTTTCTCCGGTATTGTTACTTTCAAGAATGCCCAGACTCTCAAGGACGTCGCGCGTAAAATGCCTGTTGAACGCATGCTGGTGGAAACTGATTCACCCTATCTGGCACCAGTGCCCAGGCGGGGCAAGTCGAATCAACCCGCCTATGTGCGCTATGTGGCAGAGCATGTAGCCGAGTTGCGTGAGGAAAGCCTGGAGGATGTCGCTTCGGCAACGACTAACAACTTCTATGCACTGTTTAATACGGTGTCTCGTTAGATATTAATAAAAAACATATAATACAAAAAGATAAGTAATATAATTAATGTGTAATCTCTCCTCATAACAGCGCTCATATTACTTAAAGTCCACAGATAAACTGCCGTTATAAACGGAACCAGGACACAGAAGTCTGGCGTACTTGCCTTTATCTGCCCGAGCCGGATGCTCCCTAAACTTAATATTTTCACGACTAGTGCGTCAGGACGATGCATGGATGGGGATGGATGCAGGCTCCCCGGCGCACCTCGCCACAATGCGGGGTTTTCGCTACAACCCTATTTGCATAGGTGGCGCTGTGGAACGTAGAAAATCTAAACGCAGTCAAATTCAGGTGGATATTGAAATTGCTCATCCCGGTG
>JBHPFC010000032.1:0-28552 GCA_042576405.1 Pseudomonadota bacterium
GAATCACACCAATCTGGACGACTACTACCGGGATCCGCACTCGAAGGAATTACCGGGGTGATTGATTTCACATCGGCATTCTGTGCGCGTTGACGTAACAGGTGGTCCATAAGTACTTGCGCCAACATGGCCTCGGCAATAGGCGTCGCCCGGATACCGACACAAGGGTCGTGACGCCCCGTAGTCACCACCTCAACGGCAGCGCCATTGACGTCCACCGTACGGCCCGGCAGACGAATACTGGAGGTCGGTTTCATGGCAATGCTCACCAGGATATCCTGACCCGACGAAATCCCGCCCAGCACACCACCGGCATCATTACTGAGAAAACCCTGCGGGGTAATTTCGTCACGATGCTCGGTACCCTTCTGTTCCACACTGGCAAAGCCGGCACCGATCTCAACGCCCTTTACCGCGTTGATGCTCATCATGGCGTGGGCTATATCGGCATCCAGACGATCATAGATCGGTTCACCCAGGCCTGGCGGTACACCGGTTGCCACGACATTGACACGCGCACCAACAGAATCGCCCTCCTTACGCAGGGCATCCATATAGTCTTCCAGCTCGCTGACCTTGTCCGGGTCCGGACAAAAGAACGGATTGTCTTCCACACTGGACCAGTCCTTGAGCTCCAGTGCCACCGGCCCCAGTTGCGCAAGATAGGCACGGATTTCCACACCCAGGGTTTCACGGAGATACTTCTTGGCAATCGCACCGGCGGCCACACGCATGGCGGTTTCACGCGCCGAGGAGCGCCCGCCACCACGGTAATCGCGGATACCGTATTTCTGCTGGTAGGTGTAATCAGCGTGCCCGGGCCGGAAACGGTCCATGATTTTGGAATAATCCTTGGAGCGCTGGTCGGTGTTGTGGATGATCAGGCCGATGGGTGCCCCGGTAGTCTTGCCTTCAAAGATACCGGAAAGAATCTGCACCTCATCGGCTTCGCGGCGCTGTGTGGTATGGCGCGACTTGCCCGGTTTGCGGCGATCCAGGTCGCCCTGCAGATCAGCCTCGCTGAGCGCCATACCGGGCGGACAACCATCGACAATACAACCAATTGCAAGGCCATGACTTTCACCGAACCCGGTGACTGTAAAGAGTTTTCCAAAGCTGTTTCCTGACATGGGCAGCCATTGTACAGGAGTTTTTCAGATGGCGAAGCAAAGGGTTAAAGACTCCCCCGCCGACGCCGTTATCCACATTGAGCCTTTAGCTCATTGTTAATTAATCAAAGTAAGGGGAACCCTGTGAGTCATCATGGTCATGCCATTGGCAACTATCTAGGTAGACCGATTTTCGAGTCAATCGAAGTCCAGGATGAAGCATACGTTTTCGACCGCATCGCACAGTACGAAGACGACGAGTTTCCACTCGACCGTCTGAGTGAAAACGAAGTGCTGGTTGAACCTGGACTGATCTACCGGCATAAGGACTAGTGCCCGGAACCACGGATGGCAGCGAGTTAAAAGGACAAAAAAGCCCGGTGGTCTGAACCACCGGGCTTTTTACTTTATTTTTATAATTAACAATTATTTACTAAATCATCTTAGAAAATTTCTTCTCTTCGTCCCGACGGTAGCCATCAAAAACCTTGCAGATATTTCGGACTAAAAGCCGACCACGTGCAGAAATAGTCAGAGAATCGCTGTCGGTGTCGACCAGGCCATCTGCCTGCATACCGGACAATGCCGCCAACTCGGTAGCGAAATACTGCTCAAAGTCGATACCGAAATCCTGCTCCAGACGCCGGGTATCGAGCCGGTTGTTACAGATCAGTTGCTGGATAACATCCGCCCGCAAGCGGTCATCCTGATTAACCGCAACGCCTCGAGCCACCGGCAAGCGGGACTCCTGCAGATCCCGGTAGTAGTCGTCCAGATTGGTGTGATTCTGGCTGTATCCGCCCGGCATGGCACTGATAGCGCTGGGCCCCATGGCTATCAGGTCTGATTCAGCGTGCGTCGAATAGCCCTGGAAATTGCGGTGCAGAGTGCCGGTGCGCTGGGCAGACACCAGCTCATCGTCCGCGAGCGCAAAATGGTCCATACCAACATACTCGTAGCCCGCCGACGTCAGTTTGTCGATCGTTAACGATAGAATTTTAAGTTTATCCACCGGGCTGGGCAGATCGACACTGTTGATACGACGCTGCGGTTTGAAACGCTCTGGCAGATGCGCATAGTTGAACACAGAGAGCCTGTCAGGACGTGCGTCGATAACAGCGTCGAGGGTCGCGGAAAAACTTGCCACAGACTGCAAAGGCAACCCGTACATCAAATCGATATTAATAGACCGGAAGCCCAGTTTGCGCGCCTGGTTCAGCGCACCAAGCGTCTGCTCATTGCTCTGCACGCGGTGCACTGCGGCCTGCACATCCGGGTTAAAATCCTGCACCCCCAGGCTGACGCGATTGAAACCGACTTCACGCAATATCGACAGCGTGTCCTCGCGCAGTTCACGCGGATCGATTTCGATAGAGTACTCGCCCTGATCGTCTTCATGCAGGTAGAAATTCTCGCCAATTACGCGCATCAGATCGCACAGCTGCTGGTCACTCAGAAAGGTCGGCGTACCCCCGCCCCAGTGCAGCTGTTCGACACGCCGGGATGGATCGACTAGCGAGGCCTGCAAGCGTATTTCGCGGTAAAGATTTTCAAGAAAGGGATCTGCCTTGTCGCGATTAGCCGTCACAACCTTGTTACAGGCACAGTAGTAGCAGACATGCGCACAAAACGGCACATGCACATATAGCGACAGTGGACGACCAATGCGGTTACTCTCGCGAACCCAGTCGGCATAGATTTTTTCGTTCACCGCCGGCGTAAATTCCATAGCGGTCGGGTAGGAAGTATAGCGTGGCCCACTGCCAGCATAACGCTGAATCAGCTCAGCATCGAACTCTATACGGTTGGCCGGAGTCTCTGTTTTCGTAGTCATCGCGCGAACGGTAATGCCCTGCAAGACAAGTCGCATTGACCTGTGTCAAGGGGCTCTGTCAGTCGTCCCCCGCGTCCAGGCCCTTGATATGTGTCTCATTGATTTTCAACAGCAATTGCCGGAAAGGCAAAATCCGCTCATCCTGGTGCTCGACGACCTTGAAGAACGGCAGGTTTTCCTTACCGAAACGATAACTGCCATCGGCCATGGAGTCTCTCAATTTCTGCACGTCGCGTTCAAGCTCGGTCAGAAATTCTGTGGCTGCACCCATGGAATCCATATCGTACTCGGCCGCCATGCGCAGGTCCTCGATTTCAAACAGTGCCTGGTCAACAAGATCAACATAGGCTTCCGGAGTTTTGGGTCTTCCCAGCATCTCAGTTCCTCACAAATTCTGTTACGTATTCAAAACGGCTTCAAATACCTGTCGGTGCGCCTTGAGTTGCTCCGCATCGAGCAAAAATACACCTTGCCCGCCACGCTCGAATTCCAGCCACTGAAAAGGCACCTCCGGGAAGCATTCGACCAGCAATGCCTCGCTGTTACCGACTTCGACGACCAGAATGCCGTCATCGGTCAGATAGTCCGTGGCTTGTGCCAGAATCCGCACCACGATCGCCAGCCCTTCCTGATCGGCAAGCAAGCCTATCACGGGTTCGTGACCATACTCGTCGGGTAACGCCTGCAGCTCCGCCGCTGACACGTAGGGCGGGTTACTGATAATCAACTGATACTGTTCCGGCGGCAAAGCATCGAACAGGTCCGACTGGTAGAGGTGCACCCAGTCTTCAAGATCATGCCGTTTAACGTTCTGGCGCGCCACCTCCAGGGCTTCGGGCGACAACTCCACGGCGTCCACTTCAGCATTGTCGAAATGAGCCGCACAGGCGATCGCGATACAGCCACTGCCGGTACACAAGTCCAGCACCCGGTCGACCGCATCCGCTTCCAGCCACGGGGCAAAGCCCCGTTCTATCCATTCAGCCAGCGGCGAGCGCGGCACCAGTACGCGTTCATCGACGTAGAAAGGCAGGCCCGCAAACCAGGCCTCATGCGTCAGGTATGCCGCTGGCTTGCGGGTCTTGATACGCGCGTCCAATAGCTCGACAATCGCCTGGTGCTCTGCGCTGGTCACCTGTGCAGCCAGATAGTCTTCGGGGAATACAAAGGGCAGATGCAATGCGTGACAAACCAGCGACCGGGCCTCGTCGAAAGCGTTGTCGGTACCGTGACCAAAACACAATTTTTCTGCGTTAAACCGGCTGGCGCCCCAGCGGATGAGATCGCGAAGGGTTTTGAGTTCACTGGTGTCAGACAAAATTGTCTCCATATTGTCCCGTGGGATTGCGGCAAATTGACGCCCTACCGCCTCCCGGCCATCAATGCGATAATGCGCGCCCATGCACACACCCGAATACAGATTTTCACTGGCGCGGATTATACCGCTGTTACTCGTCGCTGCACTGTTGGCGGCGTGCTCACCGCCGCAGCCGCCGCAGCTGCAACAAGGCACCCTGCTGCCGTCGGCCAAACCCATCGCCGGGTTCAGCCTCGTCGACCAGAATGGTGATACCTTCACTCTGGAAAACCTGAAGAATCAGTGGACTTTCGTTTTCTTTGGTTATACCCAGTGCCCGGACGTTTGCCCGACCTCGCTGAGCATGCTCGGCCAGATGATGCGCCTGCTGGAAAAGGATCCTTCGCTGAAAACACTCCCGCGCGGGCTGTTCGTCAGTGTTGACCCGGAGCGCGACACGCCGGAACTTCTGGCAAAGTTCGTCCCCTACTTCCACCCGGACTTTACAGGCGTCACCGGCAGCCAGGAAGAGCTGCAGAAGCTTACCCGGCAGCTGGGCATACTCTATATGAAATCCGGGGACGGCAGTGAAGACAACTACCTGGTGGATCACAGCGCAACGATCATTCTGTTTGATCCCGATGGCAAATTCCACGCGCTGTTCGGCATGCCGCACGACCCGAAACTGATTGCCAGTGAATTTGTCATGATCAGGGATCACTACGAGGCAACACAATGAAACGCTCCTTACTGCTAGCCCTTCTGTTTCTCAACCAGGCAATTTATGCAGGCAGTGAGATCAAAGTCACCGACGCCTGGGTTCGCGAAGCACCGCCGGGCGCACGTATGCTGGCCGCCTTTATGGTTATTCAGAACCCGGGCGACGAAGACGTCACGCTCACCGGAGTGGACAGCCCTGCCTTCAATCATGTCATGCTCCATCGCTCCATCATGGTTGACGGGATCGCGCGCATGCAGCATGAGAACGCTATCCGCATTCCCGCTGGAGGGACTTTCAGCCTGGAACCAGGCAGCTTTCACCTGATGATGCCAGCGCCTGAATCCCGCCTGCAGGCCGGTGACCAGGTGGAATTTCTTTTGCATTTTGCCGACGAGAGTTGCGTACGCGTAACCGCAGACGTTAAAAAAAAGTTTTGAACCGCGAACAAGCCAGCGCCAGCAGCAGTGACTACCTTAAGTCACTGCCACTTTACCCCCTGCCACACCATGCCATCTCACGCCTGACTTACCGGCTGACACGGGTAGAGGCACCCTGGTTCAAAAATGCATTCATTAACTGGTTTGCTGACACCTACAAGGTCGACTGGAGCGAATCCCTGCACCAGCGTCCGGAAGATTTCATACACTTCAACGCGTTTTTTACACGCGAACTCCGCCCTGGCGCCAGGCCTGTCGAGGGTGACGATGCTACGGTGGTGAGTCCGGCCGATGGCCATATCAGCCAGATCGGACATATCCATAAAGATGCAGTTTTTCAGGCCAAGGGGCACAGCTTCAGCGTCACCGAACTGCTGGGCGGCGATGACGCACGTGCCGCAGCCTTCCAGAACGGTCGCTTCGCCACCGTTTACCTGTCACCACGCGATTACCACCGTGTACATATGCCGTTTGGTGGCCGATTACGCGAGACCGTGTATATCCCCGGCCGTCTGTTCAGTGTTGCCGGACACACGGTGCGCACCGTGCCAAACCTGTTCGCCCGCAACGAGCGACTGGTGGCGATTTTCGATACCGATGCCGGCCCCATGGCCCTGGTGCTGGTTGGCGCAATAAATGTCGCCGCCATTGAAACTGTCTGGTCCGGACTGGTGACACCGCCGCACCGCTCAGGGATTGAGGTCAACGATCTTCGCGGGGAACATATCGAGCTCGAGCGCGGCGCAGAAATGGGGCGTTTTAACATGGGGTCCACGGCCATCGTGCTGTTCGGTAACAACGCCGTAGACTGGCTGGACACACTTCAAGCTGAACAACCTTTACGCATGGGACAGACACTCGGTAAGCAGAGCACCCCGCGATAAAGCGGTCTATTGCCGCGCAACCTCTTCCATCCGCATACTCAGGCGGGCAATCTGCGGCCAGTCGTGCATGACGATATCCTGGGCGTGCGCCAGGTGATTGCGCAGTGACTCAAGTTCCTTGATAGCACGTTTGGCCATGCTCTTCGAGGTCATACCCAGACGCTCCAGAGCCACCGCATCCTCGATCAGCACCTGCGCCTTGTCTGACAACTGCAGACATTCAATCAAATCACAGTAGATATTACGGCGCTGGCGTTCCTTCTGGATGTCACGTGCTTTTTGCAGCCGCCCGTCGCTTATCTGCGCTTCCCAGGTATCACCGGGGAAGCGCTCATGAATCAACTCAACCAGACCCATCTCTACCATAGTGACAATGCCAAACAGCCACATGCGCACCATTGGCTTGTTTATATCATCTCGCCTGATCACCCCGGCGACATTGCCCAGCATGTTAACAAAGCAATAGTCATGGCGCGTGAGCACATGGATTACATCGGAAAATGTTGCGGTCCCGTTCAACACCTGGTCGACGGTGAAATGCCTGAAACAATCGGCACATTCCCCGTCACCAAGATCGGCTGCACGTATATATCCCTGCACACTTCCGCTAATGCGTACACTCGCTACTTCGCGGCGCTGGTCCTTGAGATTCCGGGCGGCCTGTTCGCAAGGCGTATCGGCATCGAAAGACAGCAGGCCTTCGGCGATATCCCTGGCGGTAAAAATCTCCGTGAACATGCGCCTGAAATTGCGGTCGTCAAATCCATGCAAAGCGACCTTGTCCGGCTCCCATAACTCGGAGTCCAGCTGGGCAGATTCGCTGATACCGAGCCTTTCCACATGCTTCGCATGCAGTTTGCTGGCCTCGCTGAACAGTGTCTGGTCGCCATCGCCAAGAACCTTCAGCAGGGCACCCATTTCAACCAGGTAAACACGCGCAAAACGTTCGTCGTGCCTGGTAATATCCTTGCAGTTGTCGATCAGGTCCGCCAGCTTGACAGTCTTGGAGCGCGCCGAGGCCTGCGCACTATGCTGGCGATCTATCGATTTACGCTGCGCCCGATTGCCGTCACTGGGTTTACTGACATCGGTAAGTTCCTCTACGAGCTCAGCAACTGAAGCGCCAAAATACTCCTCGATATCATCCAGGGTTGCCGGTGTGTCCTCGACGGTATCGTGCAGCCAGGCTGCTGCAATCATCTCCGGGTCATCAATGACACTTGCCACCCGTTTGGCAACCGCTTCGAGGTGTACGTGATACGGCTGTTTGCTGTACTTGCGCTGGTGACCAATGCGCTGGTGAGCGCTGGTCGCAAATTCGCGTGCGCGTTCAACGAGATCATCCACAGTATTCACACCTTGACCGGTGACAACAGATCGTCACACACATGGTCTGCGAAACCGGCGCCGGCTTCGGCAAACAGGTTGAAGGCGGCATGCACACCGGCCTCTTCCAGCAGCTGTATTTCATCAGGGAATTTTGCTACGGCAGCTATTTTCCCCTCGTATCCGAGTGCTTTTAACTGTTTGGCTGCGTAACTGTTTTCCTGGACATTCGGCATGGCAAGCATGATCAGCTTGATACGATTACAGGCAAGGTCAACACGTTCCCAGAAATCCGGATCGGTGGCACTTCCGTGTATCACCTGGCGACCGCTTTCGCGCAACCTGTGTACCGTGTCACGTTGAAAATCCACTCCCAGCACCTTGTCACCCAAACGCTCACGCAGGGTATCGTAGGCACCACCACCGACACGCCCCATACCGAAAATCATCACTTCGGAAGACCGGCCCGGCTCGATAGCCTCTTCTTCACCAATACGCTGGCTCGACTCAAGGCCTGACAGCGCTTTACGCCAACGACTGTATAACGGGTATGCAGCCGTATTCAATGGTGCCGCAATAATGAACGACACCGATAAGGCGATGGCAATAATGATCAGCCATTCGGACCCAAGCCAGCCACTACTAACCCCGATAGCGGCGACTATGAGCCCGAATTCACTGTAGTTTGCCAGGCTCAGTGACGCCAGCAGGGAGGTGCGATTACGCAGCTTGAATCTGGACATTAACCAGAAGAACAGCGCGGTCTTAATGGGTACCAGCAGTAACAGCAGCATGGCTATCCCTACAGCCTCCCAGCTCAACGGTCCTGACAGGCCGATGGACAGAAAGAAACCCACCAGGAAAAGGTCCTTGAACCCCAGCAGCTGACGCGCGAGATCCGATGCGCGCACATGGCTGGCCAGTAATATACCCAGGATCAGGGCACCAAGATCACCCTTAACGCTGACAAACTCAAACAGCTGCGCACCACCCAGCGCCAGTGTCAAACCAAACAGGATCTGCAGTTCGCCGTGGCCCGATTTCTCCAGCATACGAAACAGCACCGGACGCAGAGGAATCAGCGCAAACAGTGCCAGCGCCCAGATGGACGGTATCTTGCCTGCCGAAACCGCGAGAAACACAACGGCAGCGATATCCTGCATAATCAGGATGCCGATCGAGATACGGCCGTAGAGCGAATACATTTCACCCTTTTCTTCCAGCACCTTGACCGCGAACACGGTACTGGAAAAACTCAGCGCGAATCCAATTAACGCCACGGTTGAATAGTCCATGCCTGCAAAAACCGAAAGGCCCAAAGCGGCCAGGCCAAACACCAGCGTCGACGCCAACACGACGATCAGCATCATATGTATTGACGCCACCGCCCAGATCTGTGGCATTAACAGGTTGCGCAGTTGCAGCTTCAAACCGATGGTAAACAACAGCAGGGTGACACCCATTTCGGAAAATTCGTGCAGGGTTTCAGTCATCTGCCCACCAAATGCGAACAAACAGAAGCCTGCAATCAGGTAACCAATCAGCGGCGGAAGACCGACGAAGCGCGCCGTCAGCCCCAGCAGGAAGGCAATACCGATAGCAAGAATGTCTGACTGCACAACAGCCCCCTGGAAGTGTCAGTTAAGCAACTGGCCGTATTTTCCCGGATTAGCCTGGGAATGTCGCCCCGCATAAGCCTGTTTCAGCACGCCAATATTGCGTTGCATCACGTCGAGAAAATCCCCCCTGGCTGGCCGGTTGCCACAAGGGTCAAATACCGCAATGCCTATACCCATGCCCTGAAGCTTGTGCTCAATCTGATTTGACGGCTGTTGCTCCCAGAGCATCCAGTTGGCGAGAAATTTCTCGCGACTATAGCGCAACTGCTCCCACTGCCCGTCATCCGGCATACTGTCGGGCTCCCAGACCATGTCCCTGATGTGCAATTCATAACGCCTTGCCAGGTAATGGTAGACCGGGTGAGATGCAAAAAAAGGTTGCTCAGGTTTACTGGCGACCGTGCGCTGCATATCCAGGTCGAGTTTCATCAGGTCCCGGTGCAAAGCCTGATAGTTGCGCTCGAAGTCGGCCGCATATGTCGGAAGTCGCTTTGACAACGCCTGCTTGATGGCCTCGGCTTGCTGCGCGGCCTGGTAAAAATCCAGCCAGGTTGTAAAGGCTGTTCCGGCATGCGAGTGATCACCTGCCGGCCCGTGACTATGCGTCGGCCCGCTCGTCTTCTCGATATAAGACGCGACAAATACCGCCGAGGTATTGACCTGTTTGAGGCGTGGCAAGGACACCTTTTCCACCCATCCCGCATAGCCTGCGCCGTTAAGCAACACAAGGTCTGCCTTCTGGTACTGGCGTAAAATATCACTGTCCGGCTTCCAGAAGGCAGGATCAACGCTGGATGGAGCGGGGAATACAACTTCGACATGCTCAGCACCGATACGCTCGGCAAAATACTGCAGGGGATAATTTACCGTGTAGACGGTAAACCGGTCGGCTGCGATAACTGCCACGCCCGGTTGCAGCATGAAGCAGACGAACAAAGCCTGTAACGTGCGTCGCATTGTGATTTTTCCTCTTTGCATTCAGACAAACAGTTGTCTGACGATAGACTCGTCGAAGTGCGCCGCCAGAACAAGCAACAAGCAACAAGCCGCGCAGCATAACCCGGAACCAGACATTCGACCGAATCGCTGTGACCAACCCAATGAACGTCCGAGCCCATGCGTTTCAGACATTTGCAGCTCGTCCAGGCTAGCGTCGTTAGGGAATGACAATGGTGAAATTCCCCGAACATCTACAGAGCCATAAAATAGACATATAACTCATTGTTTTTAAATCTATATTTATAATGTCTCTATTTGGAGACGGTGCGTAGATATATTAATCAGGCATTTACATATTCGGAAGGAATTGTGTCGCTACCAGGCAACGGTTATACACAGATACAAACATCGAAAATAGATTAAACTCATATTAATAACTTATTGTTACTTATATGTAATAGCTCTGCAATTAATTTAATGGCACGGAGATTGCGTTACTCTAATCAGATTTCAATGATGAAACTGACTGAGGAGTCAAAACTAATGAAAAAATTCTTGATGATTGCTGCACTCGCCCTGGTTGCCCCGCTGGCTAACGCTGGAGACCAGGCCGCTAAAGACGCCGACCAGGCTGCTGCCGAAGCTACCCAGAAGGCTGACATGGCCGCTGTAGAAATTACCGAAGCTGCTGGCACCACTGCCGATGGCACCAAGGTTGAAGCTATCGAAATTACTGAAGAAGCTGCCGAATCGACTGACGCAGCAAAGTAAGTATCGCATTGTCGAAACGGGCCGGGTGAGTTTTCACCCGGCCCGTTTTTTATTGTCACAAGCACAAAGCGCTGTCAGCTAAGCGTTATCACCCGCCGCCTCCGCCCCGTACAAGCCACTGGCCTTGTATTTCCCGCGCGCATGCCGCACCAGCACTACCAGCACAGCAGCCACTGGCAAAGCCAGCAGGATGCCTACGAAGCCAAATAGCTGTCCACCCGCCAATACTGCAAACATCACCGTTACCGGGTGCAGCCCGATCTTGTCGCCCACCAGCCAGGGGGTCAGCACCATGCCTTCGAGCATCTGCCCGATACCGAAGACAATACCCACCGGCAGGAGCTGCATGACATCATGCGTCTGGAACAGCATGGCGACGCTCGCGGCGATCAGCCCGACTATAACGCCAAGGTAAGGCACAAAACTCACCAGGCCTGCCAGCAAACCAACAAGCACTGCCGTGTTTAAACCTATAATAGAGAGCCCTGCCGAATAGATCAGGCCCAGGCTCAACATCACCATAAACTGGCCTCGCAGGAATGCAGACAACATTTCATCTGACTCAAGCGAAAGCCTGGTCACGGTGGGCTCTATATTGCGCGGCAACAGTTCACGAACACTGGCCACAAAATGATCCCAATCGACCAGCATGTAAAAAGTCAGTACGGGCACCAGCACCAGGTTGGCCAGCCAGACCAGCATAGCCGCGCCGGAACTGGTGACATAGGCCACCACATTAGCCGCAATGCTACCGGTATCCTTCCAGTTGGCCATCAGGGCTGCCTTGACCTGTCCCACATCAAAGCTGGCGGGATCCACGCCCAGCCTCTCCTGTAGCGTTGGCAGAAACGTTTCGGTAATCCAGTCTATATAACCTGGTAACGAACGGATCAGCACACCCACCTGGGTTTCGATGACGGGCAACAACATCAGCGGGACAATCACCACCACACTGAACATCAGCGTGAAGACTATAACGACCGACAGCGTACGTGAAAGTTTACGGGCTTCCAGCTTGTCGACCAGCGGGTCCCCCAGATAAGCCAACAGCGCAGCGAACATGAACGGCGAGAGTACCGGAGCCAGCAGGTACAACAGCCAGCCTGTAACCAGCAGGCCGACGAGCAGAAACCATTTATAGGAGTCAAGCCTCGACATAGATCGCTATACGGTACGTGTCAGCATATCGGCACCCGGGCTTCTTGCCGGTAAACGGTCACCGCGGTGAGTTCGCACTCCAATCCGCTTATAGATGCGTGCAAGACCCGAATATCACAAACCCGACGTTATCTCCCGAGCCAGTCAACACCATATCGCCGCGGTCTTTCGCCACAGATAGCGTCCAACCGACGCCGTCACGCTCTTTTTCAAGGCCATCCTCAACACCCTGGAGCATCAGTTTGCCATCCACTGATTCGTGACGTTCAATCTCGCTGCTGCGTTCACCACCTGCGAAGCGGGCACTCATGGTCTTGTTACCCAGATCCACTTTTATAAATCGTGGCGCATTGATTGCGTCAGCACTGACACGCTGACAACCCGTCACGGGCACACATTCCGTAACGTCGATCGTCGCGCAGAGAAACGGCTTTGATCCATCAAAATCGTCAGCACTCACTGTCAGCGGCAGTACCGCCAGCGCCAGCGTCAAACCCGGTATATACAGTTTTTTCATGATTGATTCTCCTGCCGCTCAGCGCACGGTGTAACCACGGCCTTCAAGACACGCAGCGTAGGCCCGGTTGTAATTATTGCGGTTGTTGGCGTAGTTCTGGGATTCCTTCTGTTCCCACTGCTGGCGATTGTGTGACTCACGCTGCTTCTGTTCACTGCTGCGCATGCCACCAACAAGTCCGCCACTGACCGCACCAATAGTGGCACCTTTTTTGGTATCACCGGCGATCGCACCAATCAACGCACCACCCAGACCACCTCCAACTGCACCACGGCCGACACCTCCCTGCTGCGCTTCCTTGGGTGGTGGCGCTGTGCTTGTGGTCGGCAAGGCCATGGGATCAAAGCCCGATTGCTTCTTGGCAAAACCGTAGCATTCAAACTTGTCTTTTTCCTGTTGCTGATCGCTCTGACCCTTGGCCGGATAGATCATCAGGTCCTGGGCATTCAGGATGACCGGAAGACAGGCAATCAACCCGCCGACAACCACCAAAGTTTTTATTTTCTTCATGATGCACCTCACTACTGTTCAAACTTCCCGGTCCCTTTACAGCGAGGACCGATGTCTGATCTTACCAAAAAACCGGCAAGCAGTGCCCGCCGTATAAGTACTTTACGAGTGTTCGAAGTTATTTTCTCTCTTCGCAGTCTTGTAACCACTCAGGTAACGTGGGTGTTTCGACGCGCAAATGACAATAGCTCGAGCCTGGGCGAATTTGTTCTGGCTTCCCGCTTGCTTATGCGAGCGGTTAGCCTAATAGTCCGCTGACTCCGCACCCGCTTTCTCGCTCCCCGGCAGTTTTCTAAACATCTGCCTGACGGCATATTCAAGCCGTGCCTTACTCTCTTCAGGCGTGCGGTTGCCTTTGACATCACCGACAGCGGCTCCTGCCCAGACGGGGCTCCCCGTAGCACCATCGATCAGCATCACCGCCAAAGCCCCTTTGGGAGCATTCTGCAGGACTTCGATTTTCTGTCTGGGATCTTCCTTCAATTCGAGGCGATCCATATCAACACCCGCTGCGAAAGCGACGAAAACGTTGGGAAAAGCAGCCACTTGTTTGATGCCACGGGCCTGCATCTCCCGGTCGATAAGCCGTTTGATTTCAGCATCCGCGTCGAACTTTGGTGGCTCCCAATTGCCTTCAGCGTCATTGATAATCTCGGCCGTGGCCAGCCAGGCGTAGGTCTTGTACTCGGAAGGTGCATAGTCAGGTGAGGTTTGCGCGTTGACCTCAATATCGCTGGTAGGCGCAGTGGCACAACCACCCAGCAGCCAGGCACTTGACATCAGAAAGAGAACAGACAGGACTCTGGTCATGGTGGAGTACTCCTCGGTTACAGTTTTGCTGGAAGCTCCAGCTAATTCACAGCACAGCTTCAATCATTTTCCGGATACGCTTCCCCGACGGGATTGGGCACGGGACGCTTTTTTTCATACAACAGACAGGGCGTATCCTCGTCCTTGGAATCCACTTTCCCTTTCAGATATTGGGACGCTGTCATACCGGCAAAGACATAGGGTGCGAAAATCAGGGTCCCGAACGTCAACGCCGCCGATTTAACCGGAACAGCCGTCACCGATGGATCTCGCAGCGAGCCGGTAACTTTTACCGGTTCCGCCTTGAGTATAATGCGACTCTTTTTCTTGGGCAGGAATACATAATCAATTTCTTCCTTGCCCAGATCAATTAAGCCGTCGCCGGTAATCGCAATATTCTTGGTATCGATGAAAAAGCCGTTGGTCTTGATAACGCCTTGCGCGGCGGTAAAATCTGCGACACCACAACGCATCTCAAGGTACTTCCGGTCCGTCAGGTGAGTGGCCGTCCAGCCGACAATATCAACGAACAGCAGATCGGTAAACGACCGGCGCAGCTTGCCGTTGGTGATCGTTACGTACAGCGAACCATTGAGTGATGAAGCCAGCTGATGTGGACTCTGGCCCTGCGCTGACAGGCTGATATCAGCTTTAAGCTCTGCATCGAAAGCAGGCTTGTCTTTATTTGGCTGCGCCTGCAGTGCCAGCCAGGGATTGAGATGATCACCGGACGCCTTGAACTCCAGCCGGGGCATTTGCCGCGCATCGATACTCAGGTCGAGATCCAGCACGCCCTTGGGGTAGCGGATGACGGCAGGTCGCAGCGTCAGCACGCCGGATTTCACCCGGATGGTGGATTCGGCAGACACTGCCTCTGAATCGGTGGGATCAAAGGTATCTACGTTAACAGCGAGCGCAAGATCAAATTTTTTCAGGTAATCAAACGCTATTGGATCCTTTGAGAATACCGGCTCCGCCAGTTTTTTCTTGTCCTTCTGCCGCTCCTCGCGCGCCTCTGCCGCCTTCTCGTAGAAGTCCGGCAAGGACAGATGGTGGACAGTCAGCTTGCCGGCCAGACTGGGCGGGTCGGCAGTAAAGTCACCGTGCAGATCAGCATCGAGGCCCTTCTTCCCGGCGCGGACATTGGTATTCAGGCGCAACCGGTCACCATCACGACCTATGTCGCCGGTTATAACCAGCGGGCCATAGTCGGGCCATTGCCGGTCAAACAGGGCGCCAACCAATGCCAGGTCACGGGCCTTGATATCGGTTTTAAGCTGTAAAGTCTCTGGCTTGTAAATATCAGGATACTGACCGTTAACATCAATACTCAGATCAGGGTGGTCACTGACCAGCTGTAAAGTCTGTATACCCAGCAACCCGTTTTTGTCTGCCACATGCAACTCACCACTGATCGGCGCCAGGTCTTTAAGACTGTGCTGATCAGCAAAGGCCGCGAGGTTGTGCCCGTCGACATTCAGCTTTACATTGATATCGACATCCTTGATCTGGTACAGATCACCGACCTTACCCTGGGCTATCAGCACTGGATCGCTGCTATCAGCGCCCACGCGCAGCAGCAGCTTCCGCAGCCCGATACTCTTGCCCACAGGGTGAATTTCTGCTGTTCCTCTCAGCGGACCGAACGGCGGCAGACTATATCCCCAGGTCCCGGCCAGGGCCTGGCTGCTAAGAGAATCAGCCGTCAGTTTGAGGTCGGTATCGTAAAAAGACCAGCCAGTCTGGCGATTGAGCTTACCAAGGTGACCATTTGCGGTTACCTGCAGTATATCCTTGCTACCAGCTCGCGCCCGTACATTCTTCACAATTACAGTAGCGTCACTCCCGGTAATTTCGGATTCGACCTTGAAGGCACCGACAGTTGGAATGAATTTGTCATTCAGCCCCAGTAACTGGTTTAGATCAGCTGTATCAGCTCCCTGCGCGACAAGCGTCAGTTGCATACCGTCAACAAACAGCGCCGGGAAGACAGTCAGATCCGCTGCATTACCGGTCATTGCCACTTGTACGCTGGCGCCCTCTACCGTACGCAGGGAATAATCATCTATCCGGTGCTTTCCATCCTGGCTGTGCATCCTCGCATGCAGCTTCAGCGCACCGAGATCTGGCCACTCTTCGTGTACAAATGAGGCCAGCGCCTGCGTAGTATGGCTATAAGCATCAATAGAAATATCGAGCGACGCCAGCGGATCTTTCCGTGACCAGTCACCAAACAGAATTTTGCCATCGGCCGTAATCTGCAGCGCTTGCTGGCTACCCGCCTTCAAGCGGATAGCATTCAGCTGCAAGGCAGGCGTATCCCCCTCAATCCTGAACGCGATATCGAAAGGCCCCTGTAGTGGCAGATCGAGATCCAGAACATCCAGTACCGGCTTGGCCTCGGGGGACTGTATCGAAACATCAAGATCATAGCCCTTGTTGGGACTATCTGGATCCAGGGGGAAGCTATCAATAACACCGGCGAGGTTTGCCTTGATTCCGAGCGGATGCCGGGTATTTACACTGACATTACTTAATGTGGGGTGCCCCTGTTCTGAGTTGATATCCGCGCTGGCCTGAACAGCGCCAAACTCCGGAATCTCCTCGAACAACAAGGCACGAGCCGCACGTGTTTTGGGCGCCTTAAAGTTCAGCTTCGCCTTGATATTTCTTATGTCGTAGTCAGCCGACGCTGACTTTACCAGACCAAAGCCCCCGGACAGATCGATATCCAGATCATCCGCTGTTTGCGCTTTCAGCTGAACATCGTCGGCGACAAGATGCTCGTCAGTTCCGTTAAGAGAAAGCGATAGCGTGGCTTCCTTGATGACCCCCATGCTCTCGGGCAAATGTTGCTGCAACCAGTTTGCGTTCCTGGCATGCGCTTTCAATGCAAGCGCAATTCCTTCCAGGCCAATCAGATTGTCAATACGGCCGCTTAACTCAGCCTCACCGGCATCTCCGGCCTGCCATTGGCCACTGATCGACTCGGCAGGCAGCTTGTCAAACGTACCATCAATGGCTGCTGTTACCTTCAGACTACCGGGAATCTGCAATGCGCCGGTCGTCGACACCTTGTCCAGTTCATCAACCTGCACATCGAGTGTTGCCTTGATGTGGGAGTCTGCCTTGCTGAAGTCGAAATCACCCTGCAAATTGACAATAGCAAAGGGCCTGTTAATCCGGATATTGAAGGGCAAACGCTGCTTGCCGATCGACTGATGAAAATCCGGCAACGTTGCAATGATTTGCAGTTTCTCGTCAACCACTTCGATATTGGCTGACAGCTCCGGTACATCCTTATCAGGCGTCAATTGCAAACTGAGCTCACTGACCGTACTACGGGACGGCAGTGTCCACTGGCTACCTTCGGCGGATACCGACAGATTCGCCAGACTGACTTCATGCAGCACCGGCCTAAGGCGCAAGGCATCCAGATCGATACCGCGCCAGTCGTGAGTATCGTCCTCCGAGCCCCCCTGAATATGGACACGAGTATCACCGATTTCCAACGCGGGAAAATCCAGACGCGCCAACAGCAATTGTGGCAAACGAATCGACAGACTTAGGGAGCTACTGTCAACCTTGTAACTTTCATCATGCGCAACAACTTCAAGCTGCTCAACATCTATCCGGGTAGTGAGGCCTCGCTCCAGTTGTATCGACTCGAAAGTAATATCTGCGTCAGCCCTGGTCTCGATGGACTGCACCAGCCACCCGGTGAGTACTTCCCCACTAACGAGAAAAAAGGCTGCGACGAGACTGACCAGCAATACAGCAATAAACGCCGGAATGCCGATGACGATGTTTTTAGCCAGTTTTGATGACAACAGAGTATTCCCTGGAACAAACATAAAAAAACCGGGGGCCGACCTTGTCGGACCCCGGTTAGCAACTTTACTACAGACCGCCGCCAGCAGTGTGGCATTGTGTCTGTGAGAAAATCACTATCAGTGCTTGATAACCTCGATGACCACACGACGGTTCAGTGCACGGCCTTCATCGGTACCATTGTCGGCCATCGGATCATTTTCACCACGACCGCTTATCTGCATCCGTTCGGGACGTACCTGGCCCTCGGTTTCGAGGTAGCTGGCAACCGACGTGGCACGACGCTCTGACAGCCCCTGGTTAAATTCAGCCGGACCGACGGAATCGGTATGCCCGATGACATTGATGTGAGCCAGATTTTCTCGCAGCATTGGGCGATATGGGTCCAGTTTTGCGATAACCCCGTCCAGTTCGCGCTTATCAGCTGCGGTCAGGGCGTCACTGCCAAATTCAAACTCGAGATTCTGGATAAAGGCTTCTGCGACAATTTCTGTTTTGTCAGCAAGTACCATACCACTTTTGACGACCTTGGTTTCCTCCATAACAGCCACACCTGCGCCGGCTGGCTGGTTATCTACGGCAACCGATTCCGTGACAACAACTTCGTAGCCACAGGATTCGAGCAGTTCCTGGGTATCCTGGTAGGTAGTTCTGACACATTCGCCGGAACTGGACGTCCAGGTTTCGCCGGACGAGTTCTTGGCGTAACCATCAACGGTCAGATTATCCACCGCGTACGCGGACGTCGCCATCGCAAACGCGATGCCCGCTGCAATGGCTGTTTTGTGGATCAGGTGTGACATAGTGACTCCTCATAAATGTCTTGGTATCATTTTTTTCGAAAAAGAGCGTGATTTCTCTCGATTTTCAGGCTCAAAAGGGTAACAGACCAAGCCATTATAGACCATGATTATGGTCAATTAACCAGCCCTGGCCACAATTTGGTGCCGGCAGTCACTTCTGCCAAACCAGCAACTGGTGTAGGCTGCTTCCCGGCCACACGGCCTGACTGCGCTACCAGGACCCACAAGCTTGCATAATACCGCCCATATCAAACTGTTCCGGATCCTCACCTTCCTGCTGGCCCTCGCCGCCCTGCCAGCGGTATTCGCAGTGCCCTCCCCGCCCGAACGGGACGAAATTCAGCAGCGCGTTGCACTGATACGCGATGGCGCCGCGGTCAACATCCGGGATGGGCAAATAGCCTCGGTGATCGTGCTGCCAGCCCTGTATGAGCGTCGTGACTACACGCCGGTGTGGACGAATCCGCAGGCCGCCGATCAGCTGATTGATATCCTCGAGAACATTGATGCAGATGGACTGGACAGCCAGGACTACCATCTGTCTACCCTGCAGGCGCTGCGCACTGAACTGGCGGCTAGGCCCAACCCGGTGACCCGGGCTGAATATGACTTGCTGCTCAGCGACAGCCTGATCCGCCTTGGCTACCATCTGCAAGAAGGTAAAGTTGATCCCGAGCAACTGGATGCCAACTGGAATATGACCAGCACCTTGGGCGATCTCGACAGCATTCTGGCCATGTCACGTGCCATAGAGCAGGCAAAAGTTCCGCAGCTGATCGATGAATTGCGCCCCGCCAACCCGATCTACACCCGCATGAAAAAGGCCCTGGCCCACTACCGCGAGCTTGACGCGCAAGGTGGTTGGCCACCTGTTACAGACGGCCCAACCCTTAAGCCGGGCATGTCCGGTGAGCGTGTCAAAACCCTGCGCCAGCGACTATCAGCCTCCGGCGACCTGCAGGGTGATTCGATGTCGACTGAATTCGATGGCGATCTGGAAGCCGCCGTAAAGCGTTTCCAGCAAAACCATGGACTGACGGCCGACGGTATCGTGGGTCCCGGGACACTGGCTGCCATGAACGTGCCCGTCCGGGCGCGCATTGACCAGATACGCGCCAACCTGGAACGTGCCCGCTGGGTTCTACGCAACCTCCCTGACAGCTACATCATTACCGATATTGCCGGGTTCAGGGTCAACTACTCCCGCAACGGCGAGATGATCTGGTCGACGCGTGCGCAGGTTGGCAAACCGTACCGTAAAACACCGGTATTCAGAGACACTATCCGTTACCTGGAAGTCAATCCGACCTGGACGGTACCGCCAACCATACTGAAACAGGATACTCTGCCCAAAATCAGGAAAGATCTGAATTACCTGCGTAACAAGGACATGGAGGTACTCAGCTTCAGCGGGAAATCCGTCGATCCGGCCAGCATCGACTGGAGCCAGTACCCGGCAAAGCCTTTCCCCTACCTGATCCGCCAGAGGCCCGGCCCGAAAAATGCCCTGGGCCGCATCAAGTTCATGTTCCCCAACAAGCATGCGGTGTACCTGCACGATACACCGAGCCGCACCCTGTTCGGGCGGGACGCGCGCGCCTTCAGCTCGGGCTGCATTCGCGTACAGCATCCCTTTGAATTTGCCGAGCTGCTACTGGATGACCCGGCATGGACCAGGGAACGATTACTGGAAGTGGTCGAATCCCGGAAAACCACCAGGATTAACCTGAAAAAACCCATCACCGTGCTGCTGCTGTACTGGACTGTTGACACCAGCGCCGATGCCAACGTGGTTTTCAAACCGGATATTTATGATCGTGATCCGATGATTATCAAGGCACTGAACAGCCCGTTCCGGTTTCGCGACAGCCCGATTATTGCGAATTAATCGGTGATGCGCTGCCAGGAGTTTTCGTTACGTACCACGCGGTAGCGGGCCCAGCGAACAAACTCCAGCAGACCACACTTGCCCACTGCTTTACGGCCATGACCGGCAAGCACCCGGTAGCTGACAATCTGCCGGTCATCGCCGGCAGCGACGATTTCCAGAACTTCACGCACCTGCCATTCAGCACCATAAGCGCCATTACTGTAGCAGGCACCTGACTGAATATTTTCAACCGTCAACTTCATCTCACTGCCGCCACTGGCAAGACGATAGATTTTCAGCAGGTCCTGCTCACTGATATCCATAAAGGTATCCAGTTTTCCCAGCGCCCTCATGAGGTGGTCATGATCAAGCATCTCGTCTCCCGCGATATCCTCCCGGTCAACGTCAAGCCTCGACAGGGCTACCGGGTAACGACGCCAGCGAAACGGGTAATTAAAGAGAAACGCCACTAGCAAGATGACGGCAACGTTCAGAAGTACTGGCGTCAACATGTATTGGTAACCAAGGCTTTGCACCTCCGAGCCACCAACGACAGCGGCCAGCGCTGTCGCACCACCGGGAGGATGAATACATCGCATCAAGTGCATGGCGGCTATGGAAAGCCCAACCGCAATACCCGCCGCCGGCACTGTCTCCGGAATGAGCATGGCGCAGCTGACGCCAATAAAGGCTGAAACCTGATGACCACCCAGCAGCGCCCATGGCTGGGACAGAGGACCGTGCGGTACTGCAAACAGCAAAACCGCCGATGCGCCCATCGAGGCTACCACAACCGCTCCGGCGGGTTCATGCAAAAGTGGCCCGCTGACTATCAGAATGGCAACAATCCCAAGCAGTCCACCGATACCGGAGACAGCTTTTTCCAGCCCGCTGACCGAGGACTGCTCGATACCCAGCAACTGCTTCAGCCGGTTTCCCAGGTCGCTCCAGACAATCATGAATTATCCCTTTAAAATGGTGCGCATATGGTTCGCCCGGTCTATAGTTGAATGGCTCCGGAACAAAGTCAATTCATCGGCAGGGCCTGGTATTCACAGTCCCCGGCCAACCCGGTACAATCGCCAGCCCATTCAACATCTGGTCCCCGCAATGAATATGCACCCCATGCTGAACATCGCAGTACGCGCTGCGCGTAATGCTGGCGACATTATTGTCCGGCATTCCAATCGCATTGATGAACTTACGATTGCCAGCAAGGAACGCAATGACTACGTTTCGGAGGTTGACCGCCAGGCCGAAGATGAAATCATTGCCATCATCCGCAAGGCGTACCCGGATCACGGCATCCTCGCTGAAGAAAGTGGTGAGCACGGCAGTGGTGATGAATATCAGTGGATTATTGACCCACTGGATGGCACCACCAACTTCCTGCATGGGTTTCCCCAGTTTGCAGTGTCCATTGCCCTGCAGCACAAGGGCAGACTCGAGCAGGCGGTGATTTATGATCCCATGCGCCAGGAGCTATTCACTGCTACCCGTGGCAGTGGCGCCTTTCTGGACAATCGCCGCATCCGGGTCAGTAAGCAGACCGGCCTGCAAGGTGCCCTGTTGGCTACCGGATTTCCCTACAAGGACCAGACGCATCTCGATAGTTACCTGGAAATGTTCAAGGCACTGATTACCGACAGTGCCGGCATCCGTCGTCCGGGATCAGCCGCGCTCGACCTCGCTTATGTCGCCGCCGGGCGTTTTGACGGCTTTTGGGAAATCGGCCTCAACCCCTGGGATATCGCCGCCGGCGTACTACTGGTTCGTGAAGCCGGTGGCCTGGTCAGTGACTTCGTCGGTGGCCATGACTTTATGAAAAGCGGCAATATAGTTGCAGCCGCACCAAAACTCTTCCCGGTCATGTTGCGTGAAATCCGTCCTCACCTGCCGGAAGAGTTGCGCGGCTAGAGACCTTCTACGACCTCAAGAGTCCACCTGTTTCGCCGCTAATTATTCTGTCGATAACGAGTATAAAACTGACAGGTAATTTCCGCTTTTATGAAATTCAGCGACAAGGCACTCCGGCTTATCGGCCGGGAACTCATAGCAAAAAAACCAGCCACCACAGCGGATAACGAGCCACGGGGCTTGCGACTACGCAGCCTCAGACAAGCTTCCAAAGCCACTGTTTTACCATTCAAAAAACGCCTGCGCTAAACAATCGACCAGCCGGGCGTGCTTGTTTTCCCTGCCGGGACTATGCTATACGATAAACAAGTTCTAGAAGTTTCGAGGCATCGAATTTGAAAGGCAAGCTGCTTACACTGCTCACCCCACCTGTTGCTGTCTGCAAGTATGGGTGCGCCGGTTGTTGTGCAGCACCGATTGGTGTTTTCTGGATAACGGGTATTGTCGCCATTATCTACGGCTTGATTGGTGGACCAACCAACCTGATGGGACCGAGCCTTAACACCATATTGCTCGGTGTTGGCCTGTGGGGCATTGCCATTGTGTGGGCTGCCATTGCCATTCGCAGCACCAACGAAGATCGTTGCCAGAAAAGCGACAGCACCTTGTGCCACCAGATACTGCCTACGGGTGAAGAACCCGATCCGTTTGACGAAGTGCGCAAGGCGCGCTGAATCTAGCCCGCAAGCAAATCTGCCAGCAACTGACCATCCGCAGGATTCAGTGAATGGCCTGCAGGCGTTGGAATAAGTCTGGCACGTCCACGCAAAGCAGGTACATTGTTCAAATCCTGGCTATAAGCCGGCACCAGATTATCACCACCGTGCTGCGCACCATGCACTACCGCGTAGTAGTTAATGTCTGCATGCGGTTGCTGATTAAGCCAGGCCAGCACATTGCCAGACTCTGCGGGCAGCAGGTCCACCAGTGTGGCACGCGAGTATTTCAGGTAGTCGTATTCATCCCCGACCAGCGCCGTCTTCATGAATTCCAGCCCGGGTCCCGGGCAGAAGAAGGGGTTGAAATCGACCAGATCAAGTCCATCCGCAGCTCTCGACGTCCCCAGATGCGGCGATGCAATACTGATAAGGGTATCCACCTGATACGGATTGCCGTTGAGAACCAGCATGCGCGCAATTACTCCGCCGGCTGAATGACCCGCAAGGATCAAGCGTTCATCTGGATGCCGGGCGCGTAAAGCTGCCACCTGTGCCGCAAGCTGCCGTGCCTGTACCAGAAATGGTGCAGAAGCCAGCAGGTTTACGCTATATACTCGCCGCTCACCCTGGACAGCCCCGGGGATCGGTACCCGCCCATCGGGTGTGACAGTAAGTACGCCGGCAGGTTGCCAGCCGTTGGCTACCAATACCGGGAGCACACCATGAACCTCCCAGGTCCGTGAATCCGACATATAGCCATGAACCAGCACCAGAACATCAGCACGAAGTGGCTGAGCAAACAGAGCGATAAGTCCGAGTAGCAGAAACAGTCTTTTCATAACGAAACCCCGCAATTTGCTGCACGTCTGGCAGCAAGTACAGGGTAGACTAAAGGGTGCTGGATGGGCATTGATGCCCGTCAAGCATTGAGAATATCAGCAGAACATGCCGTCAAAGGCAAAACCGGCACTGCGCTCGGCCTCAATGGATTCACGAATATCAAGGACTTCGAAGTCAAAATCCAGTCGTTTTCCGGCAAAAGGATGGTTTCCATCAAGTGTTACCTGCCCCTGGCTGATGTCAGCCACGGTAAAGGTCATACTACGACCGTCTGGTAGCTGTCCGTCAACCGCCTCACCCGTCTCCGGTAAAGCATCCCGGAATTCTTCAGTCGGCAGGGCCAGCACCAGTTCCGGCTGGTATACACCGTAGCCCTCTTCAGGCGCCAGACTGACTGTGACGCGATCCCCAACCTGGCAGCCTTCGATAGCCGCTTCGACCTTCGGGAATGCGCCCCCATACCCGCCATGCAGATAAAACAGATCATCGCCAAACTGCAGAAGCTCGCCGGTGGTGGCGTCTTTAGCCCGAAAACGCAGCTGAACTACCTGGTCCTGCGCCACTTCACAGGTATTACCGAGGTCTTTCCGTAAATTATCTATTCTCATATTCATTACAGCACGCGCTCCGTTCCATTTTTAGCTATGATTCAAGTGGCTTATCGGCTTGTATTGCAAGATCTGGACCCGCGACAGCAGACTAGACGGGTGGCTAGCTGTCGTCGTCTAAATACAGTTGTTAACTAAGTGTTTTGGTGGAATGTGCTACTATTACCATCAGTGGGTTGTCAGATTAAGTTACTGAATGGAGCGGCTTGATCCCCGGTTCACTACAGGGCCGTCAATCACACTGTTTTTTATTGTATTGCTGCTCTTTTCATTAAAATTCTAAACAAGAGGAGACCACAGAATGTCTGACCTTTTTACTTCTGATTGGATGAACGGCTTCAAGGATCGATGGAATGCTGACGGCGATCTGGCTGGTGCACTCAGCAAGATTGGCTTTAACTCCACCATCGGTTACGGATATGACGGGGAAGACGCACCGCGTGGCTTTATCCGTGTCGAAAATGGCCAGGTGGTTGAAGCAGGCGACTACGCCGGGCAGGAACTCAACTGGGATCTGCGTGCTACTGCAGATAATTGGAACAAGTGGATGACCAAACCGCCGGGCATGATGGGCCTGGGTATGGCTTATACCTCGCGCAAGCTCAAGTTCAATGTCGGTGACTACACCGCCATGGTCAAGGATCCGCGCATGGCTGGTCCGTTCATCCGCAGTTTTGCAGCAATGGGCGGTTAAACGCCTGCTCCATGCCGAAAAAGCACGCCAAACGGCAGTCCGTGGGACTGCCGTTTTTTTTTGCTTTTCGATCGGAATCCACATGCTATAGTTCAACGCAATGAGACAATTTCAGCGATGGTATGATTTTGTTCATCAACCCCGGGAGCGGTCGTGAACACACCAACTCCGCCATCTGAAGAGCAGCAATTCCAGACAAGAACCCTTGAAGCCGCCATTCACATCGGTCTGGTGGCGTTGCTGCTGCTCTGGACCTATAACATCGTCAAGCCGTTTATCCTGCCGGTGCTCTGGGGCGCCATAATTGCAGTGGCAATCTATCCGGTTTTCCGGAAACTCGAAAAACTGCTTGGTGGACGAGAAAAGCTGGCTGCGACGTTGTTGACACTGTTCGCACTGGCACTTCTGATCACACCAGCAGCGATGTTGTCTGACTCGCTCATCAAAAATACCGAATTCCTGTCAGACAATCTCCAGAAAGGTACGCTGTCGATACCGCCCCCCTCTGAAAATGTTAAGGATTGGCCGCTTGTAGGCGAAAAATTGCACAACACCTGGAACCTGGCCTCAACCAACCTCGGCGCACTACTGGAAAAATTCAAACCCCAGCTGAAGACCGCCGGGAGCTGGCTGTTGTCATCAGCAGCGGGGGCCGGCGGAACCTTGATAAAGTTCTTTATCTCCATCATTATCGCCGGCGCCCTGCTGATATATGCGCGAGGCAGCAGCCGTACAGTTGAACTCATCGCTGCCAGACTGATGGGACCACAGAGTGGCAAAGAAGTCGCCGAACTTGCCGGTGCAACCATTCGCAGCGTCGCACAGGGCGTACTTGGCGTTGCACTGATTCAGGCAGTACTTGCAGCTATTGGACTGATACTTGCCGGCGTACCCTATGCGGGACTGTGGGCACTGCTGGTACTGCTATTGGCCATTATACAATTACCTCCCCTGCTGGTTCTGGGGCCAATCATCGCTTACGTCTTTACTACAACAGCAACCGTACCGGCAGTCATATTCATGATCTGGAGTCTTCTCGTAAGCATGAGCGATTCCTTTCTCAAACCGCTGCTGCTCGGGCGGGGCATGGATGTACCCACACTGGTGATCCTGCTGGGCGCCATCGGTGGCATGCTGCTGTCAGGCATTATCGGACTGTTCGTTGGCGCCGTGGTGCTGGCGGTGGTCTACACATTGTTTAAATCATGGCTTGAACAGGGAGAGAACGCAGAAACTGAAGCGCCTGCTCCTAAACAGTAATCCTCGCAGTCACAACAACGGCGCCACAAGATGAGCAGCATTTTCCAGAAATCGGCGCGACATAGAGAGATTACCGCGCATATTGGCGTCGACCATGACCGAGCTGCGTAAATACTCAAGTTGCAATGCCCGTATCTCGGCCGTCATGGCGGCATCGTAAACAAACAGTGATAACTCGAAATTCAGCCAGAGACTTCTCATATCCAGATTAACCGAGCCAAACAGGCTGAATTCACCATCCACCGTAATCGATTTAGTGTGCAGCAGACCGCCTCGAAAACCGGCTATCCTGACACCAGCCGCGAGCAGGTCATCGAATACTGCCCGGCTCGCGTAGTCCGCCAGCACCGAGTCATTTTTCTCCGGCAGAATCAGCGTTACCTCGACGCCACTGTGTGCGGCCGACATCAGCGCCGTGAGCACTGATTCGTCCGGCACAAAGTAAGGTGTGGTGAGAATTAACTCGCGTCGCGCCGCATAGATTGTGCTTAGCACCAGTTGCAGAATAGCTAGTGGCCGTGGCTGTGGGCCGGAGGGGACCAGCTGTGTAACTGCCTCACCGCGACGCTCGAAACATTTCAGATCCCGGCTTTCCCTGAAATACCGGTAACCGGTGCCAGTCGCGATTTCCCAATCCTGGATAAAGGTCCCTGCCAGCGCTTCAACAACCGGCCCTTCGACCCTGATCATGGCATCAACCCATTGGCCGACACCGGACCCCTGCTTGAAATATCTGGGATCAACCAGATTCTGACTGCCGGTGTAACCAATTTCACCGTCGATCACAACAGCCTTCCGATGGTTACGTAAATCTGCGCGGGAAAACAGGGCACTGAACACCCCGGTTGGCAGCACAACGCCTATCTCGACACCGGCAGCTTTTAGTGTTTTGATTGAACTACTGCGCAGAAATGGCTTGCTGCCGACCGCATCCAGCAACAGCCTGCAGGCAACACCTCGCCCGGCGGCCTGAATCAAGGCAGCCTCAAGACGGTCGGCCAACCCGCCCGGGTTCCATATATAAAATTCAAGATGGCAACTGCTACGGCTGCGGCCGATATCATCAATGATGGCCTTGAATATGGGTTCATAATGCGTCAATAGCGCGAGCCGATTGCCTCCCATGGCAGGGAATCCGAGCATCGACTGGGACTGACGTTGTATAGGTAGCGCCTCGGCATTAATGACTGACCAGTCAATCTGCGCTTCCTCGCACAGGGAGGATCGCCATTCTTCATACCGCGCCCGAATCGCCAGACCGCGTCTCAGGTAGGTACGACTGATACGGTTTTCACCGATGAACAGGTACAACAGGATACCCAGAACGGGCACACTGAGGATCATGGCCATCCATGCCAGCAGTACGCCAACCGGACGGCGGCGCATAATAACCCGCACCGAAAACGCAACGACTGCGCTCCAGTGCAACACCAGAAAGACGATAGCCAGCCAGCTAAGCTCAGCCATGTTTATATCTGGCTAGAATGGAGAGCCCCGCTTATACCGTCAATCAGCAGTTCACTCGTCCCGGTCATGTACAGCCTCCTGTGAAGCCAGGCGGTTTACCATCAACCGCGTACGCGGGCAGGTAAACTTTGCGTCAGGGCGTTTCCTCTGCTTCACTATTGCCGTCGTCTTTCTCGACAGGCATCAGATCCGCCTTGCTCACACCCAGCGCCAGGGTAGACGCACCGGCGACGAAAATTGACGAATAGGTACCAACGAACACGCCAACAATCAACGCCAACGCAAAAGAATGAATAATTTCACCACCCAGGAAGAACAATGCCAGTAATACCAGCAAGGTGGTCAGGGAGGTCATCATGGTACGTGCCAGCGTCTGGTTGATAGACGCATTCATGACATCGGTCGGTGTACCCTTGCGCATTTTGCGAAAATTTTCGCGGATGCGATCAAATACCACAATGGTATCGTTCAGCGAGTAGCCAATCACAGCCAGAATAGCGGCCAGCACCGTCAGATCAAACTCTACCTGGACCAGTGAAAATACACCCAGCGTGATTATCACATCATGAACAAGGGCAGCAACTGCACCAAAGGAAAAACGGTATTCAAACCGCAACGTAATGTATATAAGAATACCCAGCAACGCATACAACACCGCCAGGCCACCCTGC
>JBHPFC010000033.1:0-28541 GCA_042576405.1 Pseudomonadota bacterium
CTTTATTGTCGAACAGGCCCGCCGAGCAAACCGGAGCAAAACACAATGCACACCATAACGCGACATTCCGGCACATTCTCACGGCGTGCCTCCCCGCCTGGCAGCGCGCGCAGTACCACTACCAGGGCGATACAGATACAGCAGGGTTAACATGGCTGGTATCAGCAACCAGTAAAAATACTCATTCCATACGAGTGTTTGCACCTGGGTGTTTTGCCTGGCGCGAGCGTGCGAAAGAATGGCCTTAAGAACCGCGCGGGAGTCGCTGTCCCGGTAGTCAGCCAGGCGGAACACACCGCCACCGACCTCAGCAAGCTGGCGCAAGGTGGTTTCGTCCAACCAGGACAACACCGGCTCACCATTGGTGGCCATCAAGCCGGGAACAGGACCACCCTCGCTGGTGCCGACGGCCAGCACATGGAAACGGATACCCGCTTCGTAAAGTGAACGGATTTTTTCATCGAGATCACGATCGGCAAAGTCGCCATCACTGATCAGCAGAATATTGTGCGCAACTTCGTCACCCTGACCCGCGAGCAAGCGCCTGGCCTGTTCGATGGCGTCGCCAAGACGACTGCCCTGCAGCCGTGCCAGGTCGGTAGACAGCGCAGGCAACTGACGCAACAGGCTTTCTCTATCATCGGTAACGGGCGTGATCACATGAGCAACACTGGCAAAAGCAACCAGCCCGACACTGATCCCTGGATTGGCATTAACCAGATCCTGAACTTCCTGGCGCGCCCGTTCCAGGCGGGAAGGATTTGCATCAGTCACGTTCATAGAGCGTGAGATATCCAGCAGTATCACCAGGTCGGCGCCGGGTTCGAAAGGATTCATCTGGTTAAAATCCCAGCGCGGACCGGCCATCGCAAACGACAACAGGCCCCAGGCCAGCATCCAGCCAAGCAGCGGCCCGCGGCTGCTGACGACGCGCGCAGTAGCTACACCACTGAGGTAATCCAGCAGATGTGCGTCGGCGTATTTGGCTTCCTGACCACGTTGGCGGAACGGCGACGAAATCTTCAGCCAGACGACCACCAGGGGTATCGCCAGCAGGCCCCACAACCACAGCGGCTGGGCAAAATGCAGGCCGACCTCATGCATAGCTGCCACCCCGGTCGATTCGCCGCGAACGCGCACCCGGGAACAGTCCCAACGCCAGCAGTGCCGCCAGTGCCACTCCAAGAGGCCAGCGGTAGAGGGGGTGTGGAATCATCACTGTACGCGATTCCGCCTTGCTTTTTTCCAGCTCGTCGATACGCCGGTAAATGCTTTCCAGCGCGCTGGTATCGGTACCACGAAAGTAGGCGCCGCCGGTGGCTTCGGCAATTTCCCGCATTACTGCTTCATCGAAGCCGAGATCGTCGCGGGTGATCAGACGACCATTTTCCATAATCGGGACTTCCTTCAGATCGCTGCCCACGCCGATTGCATAAATACGAATATCCTCATGTGCGGCCAGCTGCGCTGCTACCAGCGGGGGAATAGTGCCGGCCGTATTTTCGCCATCAGCGATCAGCACCAGTACGCGTGAGCCCGGTGGTCGTTCGCGCAGCTTCTTTACCCCGAGCCCGATAGCATCGCCCATTGCCGTGCCGTCGCCTGCAATGCTTGGTACCAGGTCATCGAGCAAGTGACGCACGGCTTCACGATCCAGGGTCAGCGGTGACAATACGAAAGCGCGACTACCAAAAATTATCAGACCGACACGGTCATCCTGGCGGCCCTGGATAAAGCGGCTCATCACACCCTTGACCACCTGCATACGACTGACCTGGCTGCCGGCGACGGTAAAATCCTGCGCATCCATGGAGTGCGACGTATCGACAGCAAGCATCAGGTCATAGCCTTCGCTACGCTCCTCGGTATATTTTTCCAGCCACTGCGGCCGCATCAGCGCAATTGTCAGACCGACCCACAGCAGGGCCAGCAACAGGTAGTAAACACGCGTGCCAATAGTGGTCGCTGGCCGGTGGGTGCTGAATGCAGCCCGCAGGTTGTGCAGGTGGGGGTGCATCAGGGTAACCTTGCGTTCGCGAGTATCGGTTGAGGTGTAGGCACGATTGTGATTCAACAGCCACATGCTGACCGGCACGATCAGCAGGAGTCCCATCCACGGCCAGGCGAAACTAAGCATGTTTGCGTCCGGCACCGCGATCAACCCAGACAAACGCCGCATCAATCAACGGTAACAATTGCTCAACACTATCCTGGCTGGTGCCCGGTGGCGCATAGGGCAAAGTGAGCAGCGGTTTGCCAAACCGGGTCCAGGCAAAACCAGCCGGATCGTGTTGCTGAAGCCAGGTCAGCCAGGGCTCACCGCTCAACCCGGCGGCACGCGCACGGCCGAGGCGCGCAATAGCAATACGACGCAGCAGTTCCGACAACTCTACAGCGATCTGCTGTGTTGGCATACGGTCGGCCTGGCGCTTGAGGGTACGTAACTGCTTCCAGGCATTCCGCCGCCAGGAGCCGGCCGGGTAACGCCGCAGGTTGCGTACCACTGACACCAGCGCAAACAGCAGGGCGATCATCAGCAGCACCAGCAACCACCAGCCGGTAGCGAGCGGCCACCAGGAAATTTCGTCGAGACCGTGAATATCGCGCAGCCGCGCAACCATGTCGGGATTCACAGAAACGACCTCATACGCAGACGACGTTCCAGACCCTGCATCAGCGTAGCGTGCACGTCCGCGCCGGTATCCACCGGAATCAGCGCGCAGCCCGAACCGTTGGCGAGCTGAACCAGGTTATTGCGGCGCTGCTGCCAGGCCTGCCGGTAAGCTTCGCGTCCGGCCGCATCACCAGTGCTCACTGTCAGCAGCTCACCATCGGGGCCGCGAAACATCACGTCGCCCATGTCCGGCAGGTCACGGTCGGCCGGATCATCGACCGGCACCAGCACCACCGCATGCCGCTGTCGCAGCTGAGCCAGTCCCTGCACCAGCCCCTCGTGTTCACGATTGAAATCAGCAATAACAAACACCAGTCCGCCGGTGCCGCTGCCCCGCGCGGCCTGACGAAGAATGTCGGCCATCAACCCGGGTTTCGATTCGTCGTGTTCGACGTGATCGGTGGTCATGGCACTGAGCAGCCGCCACAGTGCGCGCCGGTCTTTGGTTGGCCGGAAATAAACATTATCGCGACCATCGCCACCAAACAGCAGTCCACCGACACGGTCGTGCAGACTGTTAGCTGCCCAGCCCAGCAGGGCGGCGGCGCGCGCGGCCTGTACCGACTTGAACGTCTTGCGGGTACCGAAGTTCATGTGCGGCCCCTTATCCACGCACAGAATGATGCTGCGTTCGCGCTCCTCGCGGAATACTTTAAGGTGGGCTTCGCCAGTGCGTGCGGTGACTTTCCAGTCCATATTGCGGATGTCGTCGCCTTCGCGGTACTCACGGACTTCCTCGAAATTGAGACCCTGGCCGCGGAAGACCGAAGCATAGAGGCCACTGAACGAGGAGTTGACCAAATGGTGGGAAGCCAGGCCCAGTGTATGCGCCTGGTGTCGCAGTTCCAGCAGGTCATCCAGGCGGGGTTGCAGACTCATAACAACCTCAGGGAATAGCCACCAGGGAGAGCAGGCGCTCGATCAGGTCGTCGCTGGTAATCCCCTCTGCTTCGGCTTCAAAGGTCAGCAACAGGCGATGGCGCAGAATATCGGCAGCGATTTCCTGGATATGCTCCGGTGAGACATAGGGTTCACCGTGCAACCAGGCGCGAGCCCGTGCGCAGCGTGCCAATGCCAGAGTCGCGCGTGGCGAGGCGCCAAAACGGCACCAGCGCGCCAGGTCCTTGTCATAGTTCTGCGGATTACGGGTGGCCTGTATCAGGTCGACGATATAACGGTTCAGTTTCGGACTGATGAACAGTTCGGCAACCGCACTGCGCATGGCGAACAATTCCGCCTGGGATAGCGGGTTGGCCGGTGGCTTCGGCACCTCGCGCTGCCGGTCGTTATCCAGCTCAAGTATTTTCAGTTCTTCGGCATGGCTGGGGTAGTCAACCAGCACCTGCATGAGAAAACGATCCAGCTGCGCTTCCGGCAGGTGATAGGTACCTTCCTGCTCCACCGGATTCTGGGTGGCGAGCACCATGAACAGTTGCGGTAGCAGATAGGTTTCCTGGCCCACGGTGATCTGGCGCTCGCCCATTGCCTCAAGCAATGCCGATTGCACCTTGGCCGGTGCGCGGTTGACCTCGTCAGCCAGCAAAATGTTATGGAACAGCGGCCCGGGTCGAAATTCGAACTCGGCTTTTTCCGGTCGGTAGATATCGGTGCCAATCAGATCGGAAGGCAGGAGGTCAGGGGTAAACTGAATACGGTGGAAATCACCCTCGATGGCTTCCGACAGTGCGTTGACCGCAGTGGTCTTGGCCAGACCAGGCATGCCCTCCACCAACATATGACCGTCACTTAACAGGCAGACCAGCATGCCGTCGATCAGTTTGTGCTGACCAATCACATGAGAGGCCAGGTGCTCACGCACGGGCTCCAGAATGCTGGGCGTTATGGAAGTGCTTGCTTGGGGTTGTGTAGCCACGCCGGTATTGCCTCCTGTGAGACTTAAACCCCGGACAGACGAGGGCGTAAGTGACAGTTATCGTTGTAGTTATAGTATTCCACTGGTGTCACACCGAGATACAGTCTAGCACTCGCGGAGTGAAACGGCATGATATCGGTCAATAAAATGCCGCAAACTGATAATCCAGTACGACGGACCGAACACTCCCTGTCGCTGCGGGTCTTAAGTATCCCTGAAATCTGACTGACAAATTTTCAGGTCTGGTTAGTGACAAAATATCACCATTATTTTCTTATGTACTTCTATTCCTTGACACCCCGAAAAAACACTCCTAGCCTCAGGCTAATAATTGGTCTCGTGTAAATTGAAGGCCAAAAACCGGAAGGAGGATCGATAGTGATTACTTATGACGAATTAAACACGCAGAATCATGAAATTACCGAGCTGACCAATGTACTGTCGTATCTGCTGGCTGACAGAAGCATGTGCGATTCCGAAATCTGCTGTGATCTGTTTTACCGCTATGGCGACAAGATAAAATCTCACCTGGATATGGTAGATCACACCTACACTGACCTGCTTTCCAACCCGGATAACAAGATCAACAATACCGCACGCAGATTTATGGGTGGCTCTCAGGAAATTCGCCGTATTTTCAAACAGTACTCAAAACGCTGGTGCGAAAAACGCAAACATGTCCTGCATATCAGCAATTACGAGAATTTCAGGAACGAGACAAGTTCGCTATTCGACCTCGTCCTGAGCCGTATTCAGGATGAAACCGAACACTTGTATCCGCTAATACGCGAAACGCGGGGCGATTCTCAAAGGGCAGCCTGAAAGCAGGCGCGGCGCCGCACCGATGAATTGATGCAGCGAGAAATAACTTTTGTGGTCGCTATATGATTGAGTTGATTGTTTTTTTGCCCAGAACGGCTAAGCCCCGGTTTTCAGTCTGATGCATCCATTAAAGCGATTTGGAGCTTACAAAGCTCACCAAAAAAAACCAGTGATTCTTGCAGAAATATGCTAATATTTATACGCAAAGAAACCGAAATTAAAGCGCAGAACATATAAATGAGGAACCTCGGATGAATAAAAAAGAACACCAGGAATCTCGCAGAGACTTTCTGAAGAAAGCAGCTTACACAGCGCCAGTTATTCTGACCATGGCAGCCGCACCGGCATTTGCCAAGAATGGTTCACCGCACATGTATCAACGCGGTAATAATGGCATCGGCCAGGAAAAACGCGGAATCATTGATGGTCCACCTCCAGGGCTGGCCGGCAGGCCTCATCAGGATTTCAATGACAATGGACACTTTGCTCCCTATGGCAGCAGCGGCGCACAGGCCGGGGGACGCCCGGGCAGTAAAGGTAGTAGTAGCCGCCGCAGAAAAGGTAGCTAGCCACGACGGCTGAAGTAGCTCGAAGGCCGGGGGATATCCAAAATAGACCCTGTTTAACATGGAAAATGCAGAAGGCCGTACTTTAGAGTACGGCCTTTTTGATTACGACCACAAATCAGTTAACACCGCCAACTTGAATAAATCCGCTCTCCAGTTCCGCATCTTTGACCAGCGAATAAAGGTTTTATGTGAAGACGAACTCTTCAGGAGCCTGTTACTTGCCAACTTCGCCGCCTTCCAGGAAACCGAAGGTTCTGCAGATATGGCATATAGCGTAGACCGACAACCGTCCGGAGGCTTTTGCATATACAGGGGCAAAGAAACCCTGGCCGAAGAAAAAAGTGACGAAGAAATACAGTACAACTTTGTTTATCTACTTGAAAAACTGATCACCATAGATCTGCAGACATCACGGCCGGATCTTTATTTTGTACATTCATCAGCCCTTGAACACCATGGGCGAGCCATAATGATTGCCGCAGATTCCGGTACTGGAAAATCTACAACTACCTGGGCCCTGCTCCAGCATGGTTTTAACTACCTCAGCGATGAACTGGCACCGATCGACCCGGGCAATCTTGATATTCATCCTTATCCGCATGCGCTGTGTCTTAAGTCCACGCCTCCCGGACCTTACCCGCTGCCAGAGGACACCGTTAAAACAGAAAGAACCATGCACATCCCGGTAAACGCACTACTTAATTCACCGATAAAAGATCCCAAGCCACTGGGCGCTATTCTTTTTCTTCGGCGCGACAGCGAACGGTCTGCACCCACATATGCAGAGGTTTCCCCCGCAGAAGCTGGCGCAAGACTCTATGCAAACACCTTAAATGCGTTAGCACACCCGGGCAGCGGGCTGGATGTTGCTATAAAAATTGCAGGTGCCGTACCCGCATTCACTCTTGATGCCGGAGAATTACAAGCAACCTGCGAACTAATATCAAAGCTTGCCGATAGCATATAGACTGCACCTTCCCGCTTATTCTGAATCGATGACGTTGACCTGCATTAACTGCTCAATAGTGCCAGCAACGTCGCTCGTTGCTGTCTCGGAATCCAGTGAAAAATGCTCTGCAAAATTACTCACTATAGATTCAATCGAATTTTCCCCATTGCACTGGGCCAGTATCCAGGCAGCCGTCGTATTTAATTGATGAATCTGGCCCGAGTTCAGATCCAGAACCAGCGTCTCGTCGCCTACATGTTGAACATTTACATCTGGACTTATATTTGGCGGCATAATTACTCTGACCAGGATCCGGGAGCTTGTTTATTCAAGCTTGATTGAAAGACAGGGATATCTTAGCGCAACATTCATACACTTATCTATACGTGCAAAGTCGCTTCTGAAATAATCAACAAAGCAACCCGGAGACCGTGGTCGGAAAACAAATGATCGCAACAAATTCTAGAGCCTGTCGATCCACGGAGAGCACCGTCCGTTCATCTTACAAAGAGCCCGTGGAATGAATATGCCACATCAACCGGAAATAGAGCTTTTGTTGCTTTGTGCTCGTCCACAGGCAGACGATGACGCTGTTGCGCGTATACGCACCTTGTTGCAACAAAAACTGGACTGGCAATTAATTTTCCAGCTAGCCGAATATCATAGAACTATCCCGCTGCTTGCATTCCACCTGCATAACGACGCCCCAGATCTGTTGGCGAACGATATTCAAACGAAGTTACAAACCTCACGCATAAACAGCACCCAGCAAAACCTGGTTCTTGGAATGGAAGTACTTCACCTGACGAACTTGTTATCGGCCGAAGGTATTAATGCCGTGCCGTTTAAGGGCCCGGTGTCAGCCATGCTTGTTTATGGAGATATGGCTATGCGTGCATGCGGTGATATTGATTTACTGGTTACACAGAATGATCATCGTAAGGCTGAAAGAGCCCTCGAAAATGAAGACTATAAAGTTAAAACAAGATACCAGGACGCCATGCAATCCAGCTTGTGGCATGAACAGCGTCAAATCAGCGTTGATTTGCACTGGGGCATACCGCCCATCAGACCGCGACTGGATTCAGACCAACTCTGGAAAGAGCTAAAACCGATAAACCTGTTGACCCAATCTGTTCTGACTTTCTCTCCCTGTGACACCCTGCTGGTAACGGCAAGAAATGCGGTCAAGGAATACTGGAAGCCTTCTCTTCACCACGTCAGCGACATTGCAGCCCTGACCAGCAACTATACAAACGATGATTGGAGAACTGCTTTTACTCGTGCCCGGGAAATCGGTTGTCAGCGCATATTGATAGCAGCGGTGTTACTTTCCCACCGATTATTAAATTTAACTTTGCCGTCAGCAGGGCCCACTAAGTTATTCAACCACCAAGGCATCAACAAGGTTGTTGACGAACTGCAGGACCATTTATTTTTAAACCCAGACGAACAGGTCACCGAACTATTGATGAAGCCTAAGCACCATCATCAGAGGCAAGCCTATTTCTTAACATTAACTGATTCTCTGTGGAATCGTAGTCTGGATTGGCTGAATTGGGCAATCACCCCCAACAATGCAGACCTGGATTTTATTACACTACCCAAGGCACTATCGTTTCTCTACTTTTTCATCAGGCCTTTACGTTTGTTAGTAAAACGCATGAATTCGCTCTACAAAGGCACCTCATAAGCAGAAAACATCTTCAGCGTGGCACATTCATGTAGTCATGGGATTTTCGGGGCTCCTCTACATGCAGGCTATTTTTCCCCTTCAAAACTCAAGAATCAGCACGGATCCGCCGACATCTATAAAGGTCGCCTAATTTTCTTAATGCTACCTTCTTGAGACGCTCAAAAGCACCGGAAATTAAATGATTTTACGAAAATTTCATATGGTTACATTGAGAACCCTCAACCGGTTACCTGTGGTTCTCGCGCTGACCACCAGTCTGGCCGGCTGCGCGACCGGCTTGTCGAAGCAAGAATGCCAGGTTGCTGACTGGCACACTATTGGCTTTGAGGATGGTGCAAAAGGGCGGCCGGAGGCTCAGCTTGGCAAGCACCGCAAAGCCTGCGCTGAACATGGTATAGCGCTACAGCTCAATGAATACCGTGAAGGGTGGCGTACAGGTGTAAAAAGTTACTGCCAGCCCGCCAACGGTTATAACCTCGGTCGCAAGGGAAAAGCCTATGGCGGTGTTTGCCCCGGCACTCTGGAACCGGGATTTCTTGGCGCCTATGGCGATGGGCGGTCACTATATATGCTTGAGCAGGATGTACACCGGCTAAGTCGAACACTCACTCGAAAACGCAATCGGTTAAAGGCCATTGACACGGAAGCCCGGGATGCAGGTCTTGAACTGGTTGCCAAGGGTATACCAACTGAACGTCGCGTCGTATTACTCGACAATATACGAAAACTTGCTGAAGAACGCGCCGAAACAAAAACACAGATTCCAACGATCCAGACTGAACTGGAGAGTAAACGTCAGCAGCTGGCCACACTGTCCAGCGCACACATTTACTGACATTTAAATAATTTACACGACTAGTATTTTTTCTTGAGCAACAATCGGTCACCCTCATTACGCATATCAAGACGTCCGAGGAATGACATGCCCAGCAAGACTTCATCCGGCTGCGGACCGTCAATAACGATACCTTTAACATTGTGCAGCTCGATACTGCCAACCTTTACGCGCTCCAGCGTCAGACGGAAAGCCTGAACCACCTGGGATGCCGTGGTGACATAGGTAGAATCCCCCTGTACGCGAAAGTCGATACCCAGGCGGCGCGCCTGTGCCGAGTTCATGGCTACAGAACTGGCGCCGGTATCAATCAAAAAACCGACCGGCAGGCCATTGATACTGCCTACAGTCCTGAACATGCTCCGGCTATCCCGATAGACCTGAACTGTCTCACCCGGCGATGCGTTCGCCGCCGGCGCTTTTGCACGGCCATCAAGCCGGCGTTCCAGCTTTTCACCCTGATATTCAAAAACGGCAACGCCACTGTCAGCGGAAATCAGCGTCACCCCTTCCGGGCTGGATTCACCCACACCCAGTATTTGCTGCTTTCCATCAACCACAATCATTGCCCGATTCTTGAACAAGGCGACAACATGTATATCACCGGCAGCATCAGGAAATGTTGTCGCCACAGCAAGCAGACACATAGTCATATAGCTGACAAGCTTCATTCAACAACTCGCAACAGCGCATATAACAGCAGCGCGGCGGGTATAGCGGCTAACAAATCATCCAGCATGATGCCCAGGCCGCCGCTCATGCGCTTGTCCACGAACCGGATCGGCCACGGTTTCCATATATCAAACAGGCGAAACAGCAGGAATCCCAGCACGATGGATAACCAGCTGCCACTCGCTGCACACATGGTTAACCAGTAGCCGGCAAATTCATCCCAGACAATACCGGGGTGATCGTGCACTCCCAGACGTGAAGACGCAGCACCACAGATCCATATGCCGCAGATAGACAGCGCAACAAGGATGCCGACGTAAACCGGGAGCGAATACTGGCTGAACCAGAGATACAAAGGTACGGCAGCCAGTGTGCCCGCCGTACCGGGCGCTCGCGGTACAAGCCCGGAACCAAACCCAAAAGCAAGAAATACCACCGGATCACGGAAAACCTGGCTGGCTCGAACGCTAGTCATGCCCAGCACCCCTGAAATGATCGTATCCGTGCACGTCCGGTATCTCACTCCTGCCATCAGCGTAAACACATCGCAAGCCGGTTTGAATTTCTAGCACACCGATTTCATGAACTGGCACGTCATGCAGCGCCTGCACGGCTGCAAGTGCCTCGCGATGCTCCACAGGAAGCGTAAAACAAAGCTCGTAGTCGTCGCCACCATTGAGCTGGAAATCCAGCGTCTGCTCCGGGTGCGCCGCCTGCAAAGCAGGCGAACACGGCAACCGATCAGGCCATAGCGTGGCACCACAACGGCTCGCGGAAAGCAGGTGACCCAGGTCTGCCAGCAGGCCATCGGAAACATCGATAGCAGCCGATGCCAGTCCCGCCAGACCCTGCCCCAGTGCCACTCGCGGTTGCGGCCGGTTGAGCCGCTGCAGCAGCGCATCATCCGGCATTTCACCCAACAGCATCTGTTTTAGTGCGCATGCTGCTTCACCCGGGGCACCGGATACAAACACAGCGTCACCCGGATTGGCGGCATCGCGCCGCAAGGCTTTGCCCGGCTCAACAAACCCATGCAACTGCACTGTTACTGATAACGGGCCGCGTGTTGTATCACCACCCACCAGTGCTACCGCGTATTCGTCAGCGAGCGCGAAAAATCCGTCGGCAAACGCCTGCAACCAGGCCGCATCCACAGCAGGCAAAGTCAGCGACAGCGTTGCCCAGGCCGGTGTAGCCCCCATCGCGGCGAGATCACTCAGGTTCACAGCCAGTGCCTTGTAGCCGATATCCGCTGCTGATGTTTGGTCGGGAAAGTGGCGCCCTGCTACCAGGGTATCAACCGCGACAACCAGTTGCTGTCCCGCAGGCACCTGTAAAAGCGCTGCATCGTCACCGATACCGAGCAACACATCGCCGCGCGCGGGTCTTTGCCGTACAAAGTACTTGGCAATAATGTCGAATTCGGAATCTGGCATGTCGCCTGGCCGTCAACCTGACCAGCTATTTTTTTAACAGCCCGCTGCCACCCTGGCCCTGCGGGTGTTCGACGTTTCGCAGCGTCCGCGCAGTTTTGTCCAGCACGCCATTAATGTACTTGTAGGCCTGCTCTGCACCAAACTTCTTGGTGAGATTCACCGACTCGTTGATCACCACCTTGTAGGGTATATCCACGCGCACCAGCAATTCATAGCTCGCCAGCCGCAACAGCGCGCGCTCAACAGGATCCAATTCTTTCAACGGCCTGTCGAGATAAGGCGTGAATGCTGCCTCGACCTCATCCAGCCGTGCCGGTACCTGGTGCAGGAGTTCGTGAAAATAATCCTTATCCGCCTTGGAAAAGTCCTCGTCCTCAAGAAACTGCACTTCGATCTCGGACAGGTTATTCCCCGACATATCCCACTGGTAGAGCGCCTGCATGGCAAGACGTCGGGCGCGGGTACGCAATGCAGCCTGAGGCTTTCCGGAATTACTCACAGGCGCGTTACTTACCGATCTCGCGCAGCACGTTGATCATTTCGATGGCCGACATGGCTGCCTCGGCACCCTTGTTGCCGGCCTTGGTGCCAGCACGTTCAATTGCCTGTTCGATACTGTCAACCGTCAGCACACCAAAGGCGACAGGAATATCGTACTGCAGGGAAACCTGTGACAACCCCTTGGTGCATTCACCCGCCACATATTCAAAATGCGGGGTACCACCGCGAATCACCGCACCCAGCGCGATGATAGCCTCGTAACGTTTGGTCGCTGCCAGACGCTGCGCGGCAACCGGCATTTCATAGGCGCCGGGCACACGCACAATCTGCAGTTCGTTCTCCTCTGCACCGTGGCGCTTCAGAGTATCGATCGCGCCTTCAAGCAGACTCTCGACGACAAAGCTGTTAAAACGCGATACCAACAAGGCAATACGCGCGCCGCGCAAGGTTAACTGGCCTTCGATTTCCTGTATGCCACTCATAGCTGATACTCCAAATCTGAAACGTTCAAAATAATTATTCGCCACCGACGTATTCAACAACTTCCAGCCCGAAACCGGAAAGACCGTGGACCACCATTGGCGCACTCAGCACACGCATCCGCTTGACTCCGAGATCGGTAAGTATCTGAGCACCAATACCATAAGTACGTAACTCGTGCCGTTCTTCGCGCGTCACCGGCTCGCCACTCTTGTCGTGCTCGTTATAGTACTGAATGCGCTGCACCAGATCTTTGGGTGATTCATGCTGCCCCAGCACAACCGCGATACCTTCACCGTTATCCGCAATGCGTTTCATGGCATCGCGTAACGGCCAGCCGATGTCATCCATTTGCGCACCGAACAGATCACTCAGTGAGTTCTGCACATGCACGCGCACCAGTGTTGGCTCCTCCGCGGACACATCACCCATTACCAGCGCCAGGTGCAGTCCCTTGTTAACAATATCCTGGTAAGCATACAGGCGAAATTCTCCGTACTCGGTGGGAAGATCACATTCCGCAACGCGTTCGACACTCTTTTCGTTGGCAATTCGGTAATGAATCAGATCGGCAATGGTCCCGACCTTGAGACCATGCTCTTCAGCAAATTTTTCCAGGTCAGGCCGGCGCGCCATGGTGCCGTCCTCATTGAGGATCTCAACAATCACCGAGGCCGGCTCTACACCCGCCAGCCGGGCAAGATCACAACCCGCCTCCGTATGGCCGGCGCGCGTCAAAACTCCACCCGGACGCGCCATGAGCGGAAAGATATGCCCTGGCTGGACCAGATCCTGTGGCCGGGCATCTGGCTGTACAGCAGTACGCACCGTATGCGCACGATCATAGGCGGAGATACCTGTGGTAACACCCTCGGCCGCCTCTATTGACAGTGTGAAGTTGGTGGAGTGCTGATCCTGATTTTCAATAACCATCAATGGTAACGATAACTGACGACAGCGGTCGTGCGTCAGTGTCAGGCAAATCAGACCACGACCATGGGTAGCCATGAAGTTGATATCTTCCGGCCGCACCAGCGACGCGGCCATGATCAGATCGCCCTCGTTCTCGCGGTCCTCGTCATCCATGATAATGACCATCTTGCCATTACGGATATCGTCAATAATCTCTTCGATACTATTCAGTTCCATTATTCTAATCCGCGGCGCCGGCAAAGCCGCAACGCTGTAGCAGTTCTTTGGTTACGCCACCCGAACCCGTTTGGGCGGCCTTGTCGCCAAGCAGCAGGCGCTCGAGATACCTGGCGATTATATCGACTTCCAGGTTAAAGGTACGGCCCGGCTGAAACTCGCCCATGCTGGTCTCCACCAGCGTGTGTGGCACGATATTAAGTTCAAACACGGCACCATCGACGGCATTCACCGTCAGGCTGATACCATCTACACACACGGAGCCCTTGGCAGCGATATATTTCGCCAGCCCATCCGGCGCGCGCATACTGAAGCGCACCGAACGGCCATCATCACGCCGCGCCAGCACTTCACCGATACCATCCACATGACCACTCACCAGGTGACCTCCCAGGGGCGTGGACGGTGTCAGCGCCTTTTCCAGGTTAACCCCGTCACCCACCTTGAGACCGCCAATACCGGTACAGCTCAATGTTTCACCCGACACATCCGCCCAGAAGCCGTCACCCGGAAGCTCGACAACCGTCAGGCAGACACCGCTGGTGGCAATACTGTCACCGATTTGTACCTCGGCGAGATCAAGCTTGCCGGTACGCACCCGCAGCCGCAGGTCTTCACCTTTCGGCTCCAGAGCAGTTACCTGACCCACAGATTGTATTATCCCGGTAAACATCTTATGACTTCGATCTCGCGGTTATTCGCCAATCATTTCCCACTGGACGAACATCCAGCCATTCGAGCTCAATCCGGTCGCGCATTTTTTCGAGGCCCGGGAGACTAAACAGGCCACGTCCGTTATCACCCATGAGATGCGGTGCAAGATACAACACCAGCTCGTCAACCAGTCCCGCAGCCATAAATGCACCTGCCAGGGTCGGGCCGCATTCCAGTAGCACCTCGTTGATCTCCCGCTGCGCCAGGTGCTCGAGCACAGCCGCTGGAGCCAGCCGATCATCATGCACAGCGATCGCTTCGACAGATACGCCGGCTTGCTGCAAAACCGATCGCGCCTTTACGTCTGCGTTGCCGGTAAGCACCAGGGTCTCACCCGGCAGCGACAACATTTTCATCGTAGCCGGCGTACGCAGCTGCGTGTCCAGCACTACACGCAACGGCTGTCGAACCGGTTCAACACCATTCAGGTCTGAAGCTTCCAGGCGCACATTCATGGAGGGATCATCTGCCAGTACTGTTCCAATACCGGTGACTATCGCCGAACTGCGCGCCCGCAGACGCTGCACATCACGACGTGCCGCATCACCCGTAATCCACTGACTTTCGCCCGAGGCCATGGCAGTACGCCCATCCAGACTGGCTGCCAGTTTAAGCCGTACCCAGGGCCGGCCTCGCTGCATGCGCGATACAAAGCCCGGGTTCAACTCAAGCGCCTGCGCTTCCAGCAACCCGGTTTCAACACGTATACCGGCAGCCACCAGTCTTTCGATTCCGGAACCTCCAACCTGCGGGTTGGGATCCTGCGCGGCGACCAGCACACGACTAACACCGGCGGCTACCAATGCATCCGCGCAGGGCGGCGTGCGTCCATGATGACTGCAAGGCTCAAGAGTGACATACACGTCCGCCCCATGCGCCTGCTCACCGGCTTCCCGCAGCGCATGTACTTCGGCATGCGGCTCCCCGGCACGGGCATGCCAACCTTGCCCCACAACTTTGCCATTGCTGACAATTACGCAGCCCACGTTGGGATTCGGCGAAGTAGTGTAGAGTCCGCGTTCCGCCAGACGAAGCGCTGCGGCCATATGCTGTCTATCGCTCATCTCACCATACAGGCACATCGATATAGCAACAGGCTAATCCGACTGCTCATCATTTTCGCCAGGCAATAACGGCATCTGGTCGCGGCGCTCTTCCGGGGATGGTTCCTGCTCAAGACGCTCAATCTCATCCCGGAATTCGCTGACGTCCTGAAAACTGCGATACACAGAAGCAAACCGCACGTAAGCAACCTGATCGAGGTGACGCAGTTCCTCCATTACCCATTCACCCAGCTGCCGGGACTGAAGCTCGCGTTCACCGCATGCCTGCAAACGATGTTGAATATGACTGATCGCCGTATCAACGCTCTCGGTATCTACCGGCCGCTTCTCCAGTGCGCGCAACACACCGGTAAGCAACTTGTCTTCGTTAAAAGGCTCACGCGTACCATCACTTTTGACAATGCGCGGCATAACCAGTTCGGCGGCCTCGTAAGTAGTAAAACGCTCACTGCAATCGATACATTCGCGTCGCCTGCGCACCTGCGCACCTTCACCGGCCAGTCTTGAATCGATGACCTTGGTGTCCTGGCAACCACAGAAAGGGCAACGCATGGTTAATCGAACTCAGCCGTAAACCGGGAAGCGTTTGCAGATATCCAGCACCTTGCCGCGCACCGCATCGATACCAGCCTGGTTGTTGACGTCGTCCATCACATCACACATCCAGCCGGCAAGTTCCCTGACTTCCGTCTCACCGAAGCCTCGCGTGGTCACTGCAGGCGTACCCACACGAATTCCGCTAGTTACAAACGGGGATTGTGGATCGTTTGGCACCGCGTTCTTGTTCACAGTGATATTGGCCGCACCCAGCGCCGCGTCGGCTTCTTTACCGGTAATCCCCTTGTCAATCAGATCTACCAGGAACAGGTGGTCATCAGTGCCACCGGACACTACCTTGTAGCCGCGCTCAAGGAACACGCCAGCCATGGCACGTGCATTCGCCAGCACCTTGCCCTGGTAGTCCTTGAAGTCAGGCTGAAGCGCTTCCTTGAAAGCCACCGCCTTGGCAGCGATCACATGCATCAACGGACCACCTTGAGTTCCCGGGAACACCAGTGAGTTGAATTTCTTTTCCAGTTCCGGGTTAGCCTTGCAAAGAATCAGGCCACCGCGTGGACCACGCAGGGTTTTGTGCGTGGTGGTTGTAACCACGTCAGCAATCGGTATCGGGCTGGGGTAGTGCCCGGTAGCAATCAAGCCGGCGACATGTGCCATGTCGACGAACAAGTAGGCTCCTACCGAATCGGCAATGGCGCGACAGCGTTCCCAGTCGACAACACGCGAATAGGCGGAAAAACCGGCAACCACCACTTTCGGCTGGTGCTCGCTGGCCAGGGCTTGCATCTGATCGTAGTCGATCTCGCCGGTATCATTGTTCAGACCATACTGCACAGCGTTGAATATCTTGCCGGAGAAATTTACCTTTGAACCGTGGGTCAGATGGCCACCGTCAGCCAGGCTCATGCCAAGCACGGTATCACCAGCCGCACAGAGCGCCAGGTAAACAGCGGCGTTAGCCTGGGAACCGGAATGCGGCTGAACGTTGGCATAGTCGGCGCCGAACAGCTGCTTGGCGCGGTCGATCGCCAGCTGCTCCGCAATATCGACATATTCACACCCGCCATAATAACGCTTGCCGGGATAGCCTTCTGCATATTTATTAGTTAAAACAGAGCCTTGCGCTTCCAACACGCGAGGGCTGGCATAGTTTTCGGAGGCGATCAGCTCGATGTGCTCTTCCTGACGCCGATTTTCGCCGGCGATGGCGGCTGCGAGTTCATCGTCGAACCCGGCGATAGTCATGTCTTTACTAAACATTCTGCAATTCCCGGCAAAGGCTGAAAAGACCGGAATGATACTGGATTCAGGCGCCTTCGCCCAGCAAAGCACTAACCACGGCGGTCCAGGCTTCAGCAAGATTAGTACGGTTATACCCGCCTCCGCCGAAGCTCAGCAGGCGCCCGTCGCACTGCCTGTCCGCCAAATGCTTGAGCCTCACCGCTGCGTGACGGTGGGCTGCGCTGCTGTATTTAAGATGCGTTATGGGGTCGCCATTCAGACTGTCTGCGCCACACTGAAACAGAATGAACTCCGGCTCAGCTCTGCCAAGAAACATTTCAGCAGACTCCCACAGCTCCAGAAAGGCTTCATCATCCGCATTGGGAGGCATGGGTATATTCAGCTTGGTGCCAGCCGCCTCCCCACGGCCTGTCTCTTCACTGCGGCCAGTGCCTGGATACAGGTAGCGGCCATCCTCATGAAAATCGACAAATATCAGCTCTGGATCTTCATCGAATGAATAGAACACACCATCGCCGTGATGCGCATCAATATCAACATAAGCGACACGCCGTATGCCGTAACACTGACGCAGGGTTTCGATAACCACACCGCAATCATTGAAGACACAAAACCCGGCAGCCTCGTTGCGCGTTGCGTGGTGCAACCCGGCAATGGGCACAAAGGCGTGTCGGCAGCGGCCACTCATGACAGCATCGAGCGCTGCCAGGGTGGTGCCTACCACCGTAGCAGCGGCCTCGTAGACGCCTTTGAATGCAGGTGTATCACCACAATCCAGGTAGCCTTTACCGGATATCGACTGTTGTTTGACCCTGGAAAGATATTCCTGGCCATGAAAACGTAAAATCTCCGCTTCGCCAGCAACAGCCGGGGCACACACCTTGACCCGCTTATCGAGTCCTGACTCAAGCATGCGATCCCAGAAACGGTGCATACGATCCGGACCGAAGGGATGACCCTCACCGAATCCATAGGCTGCCAGCGCCTCACCAACATAAACACAAACGTCTGAATTCGAATTCATCTTGACCGCTTAATACCTGTTGCTCCTCAATCATTGTAGGACAGTTACGGCGCACCCGGCCTCTCTGTATAATCCCGCCTTTTAAACAGCCTGCAGCGAGTTCCTATGGCCCAGTACGTCTACACCATGAATCAGGTCGGCAAGGTCGTGCCACCCAAGCGTGAGATCCTGCGTGATATCTCCCTGTCTTTTTTCCCTGGCGCCAAGATCGGCGTGCTGGGACTGAACGGCTCGGGCAAATCAACCCTGTTACGCATAATGGCCGGAATCGATACCGACATACATGGTGAAGCCCGGCCGCAAGCCGGCATCAAGGTGGGCTACCTGTCCCAGGAACCGCAACTGGATGAAAGCAAGGACGTACGCGGCAACGTCGAGGAAGCCCTGGCCGACATCAGCGACGCACAGACCCAGCTAGACGCCGTCTACGCGGCCTACGCGGAACCGGATGCCGACTTTGACGCCCTCGCCAGCGAGCAGGCCAGACTGGAAAATATCCTTCAGGCCAGCGACGGTCACCACCTGGAACGTACCCTCGAAGTCGCTGCCGACGCTTTGCGTCTGCCGCCCTGGGAGGCCGATGTCAGCAAACTCTCCGGCGGCGAAAAGCGCCGTGTCGCACTGTGCAAATTACTGCTGTCGAAACCCGACATGCTGTTGCTCGACGAACCCACCAACCACCTCGATGCCGAGAGCGTCGCCTGGCTCGAACGCTTCCTGCACGAGTACCCCGGCACTGTCGTGGCGGTGACCCACGATCGTTACTTCCTTGACAACGTTGCTGGCTGGATACTCGAGCTTGACCGGGGCCACGGCATTCCCTGGGAAGGCAACTACTCGACCTGGCTGGAGCAGAAGGAGAACCGGCTTGAGCAGGAAGAAAAAACCGAAAGCGCCCGCCAGAGAGCCATGAAAGCCGAACTGGAATGGGTGCGCAGCAACCCCAAGGGGCGCCACGCTAAAAGCAAGGCACGCCTGGCGCGCTTCGAGGAACTGTCCTCACAGGAAACCCAGAAACGCAACGAAACCAAGGAACTCTATATACCGCCTGGCCCGCGCCTGGGTGAACTGGTAATTGAGGCCAATCACATCAGCAAAGGCTTCGGCGATCAGCTGTTGGTCGATGACCTCAACTTCAAACTGCCGCAGGGCGGCATCGTCGGCATTATCGGTCCCAACGGCGCAGGTAAAACCACACTGTTTCGTATGCTCACTGGCAAAGAGCCGGTCGATAGCGGCGAACTGCGAATTGGTGAAACAGTAGAGATCGCCTACGTCGATCAGAGCCGTGACTCACTGGACGACAACAAAACCGTGTGGGAAGAAATTTCCGATAACCAGGACATCATCACCGTAGGCAAGTACGAGGTGAATTCACGCGCCTATGTATCACGCTTCAATTTCAACGGCACCGACCAACAGAAACGTGTCGGAGATATGTCCGGCGGTGAACGCAACCGCGTACACCTGGCCAAGCTGCTGAAGAGCGGCGGCAACCTGCTGCTGCTCGACGAGCCGACCAACGACCTGGACGTTGAAACCTTGCGTGCACTCGAAGAGGCGCTGCTCGACTTCCCGGGCTGTGCCGTGATTATTTCACATGACCGCTGGTTCCTTGACCGCATCGCCACACATATTCTCGCCTTCGAAGGCGACAGTCATGTGGAATGGTTCGAAGGCAATTACGCCGACTACGAAGCCGACCGTAAACGTCGCCTGGGTGAAGCTGCAGACCAGCCGCATCGAATTAAGTACAAACGCTTGAGCTAGGCACGCAAGCCTTTGATTTCAGGCTTTCAGCCAATGAAACGTCTGATCAAATACCTCAATTCCCGCCAGGGGATTCGATGACGCAAGCAGAAATCCCCAAACAAAACCTGGCTAGCCGATGTGACTACGTGCATTTCGGAACATGCGCATCCAGGGCCCGTCTTCACCCCAGTCATCGGGGCGCCACGAGTTCTGCACACCACGGAACACACGTTCCGGGTGCGGCATCATAATGGTGAAACGACCATCATCAGTTGTCAGCCCGGTGATGCCACCCGGTGAACCATTGGGGTTCAGCGGATAAATTTCAGTGGCTTCGCCATAGTGATCGACGTAGCGCAGTGCGATCGTGTTATCAGTCGATGCAGCGGTTATCGTACTGTTGGAATCAAACGCGGCGCGGCCTTCTCCATGAGCTACAGCGATTGGCAGGTGCGAACCTGCCATACCCTGTAACAGAATGGATGGCGAGGGCAGAACTTCAACCATGGAGAATCGTGCTTCAAATTGTTCTGACTCATTGCGTACAAAGCGCGGCCAGTGGGCTGCACCCGGCACGATATCTTTTAATGCAGACATCATCTGACAACCGTTACATACCCCCAGCCCCCAGGTGTCACTGCGACTGAAAAAGGCTTCGAAAGCGTCGCGTGCCCGTGGATTGAACAGTATCGACCGCGCCCAGCCCTGACCGGCACCCAGCACATCGCCATAGGAAAAACCGCCGCAGGCGACCAGCCCGGAAAACCCTGTCAAATCGTTACGTCCGGCTATCACATCACTCATGTGCACATCGACACAGGCAAAACCGGCACGCTCAAACGCCGCTGCCATTTCCACCTGACCATTAACACCTTGCTCGCGCAGAATAGCCATACGGGGCCGCGCACCGCTGGCCTGCATGGGCGCAGCCAGCACGTTGTCCGGATCGAAACTCAGGCGCGGCTGCATACCAGGGTCGCTGCTGTCCAGCAAGCGCTGGTATTCCTGCTCGGCGCAATCAGCATTATCGCGCAGCACCTGCATCTGGTAACTGGTTTCCGCCCACGCGCGTTGCAGATCAATACGCTTTTCGTCGAACAGTGGCTTACCGGCAAACTGGATAACAATGTGGTCATCGTCACGCAAACTGCCCAGCACGTGGCTGTGCCGACCGAGCCCCGCTTCACGCAGTGTTTCCAGCACAGTATCCGTATCGCAGTGACGCACCTGCACAACGGCGCCGAGCTCCTCGCTGAACAAGGCCGCCCGCGCATCGTCACCAAGATCGTCGAGCCGTATATCGATACCGCAGTGCGCGGCAAAGCTCATTTCGCACAGGGTCGTGAACAATCCACCATCTGATCGGTCATGGTAGGCGAGCAACAGGCCAGACTGATTGAGATCCTGTATACACTCGAACATCGATACCAGCGCACCAGGATCATCCAGGTCGGGAGCGTGATGACCGAGCTGCTTGTAGACCTGTGCAAGGGCCGAACCAGCCAGACGATTCCGTCCTTTGCCCAGATCAATCAGGATCAGGTCAGTGTCACCCACCGCTTGCTGCAATTCAGGCGTCAAGGTACGACGCACGTCTGCAACAGGCGCGAAGGCAGTGATAATCAATGACAGCGGACCAGTAACAGACTTGTCTTTACCATCCTCCTGCCAGACGGTTTTCATGGATAACGAATCCTTGCCCACCGGGATAGCAATACCCAGTCGCGGACAAAGCTCCTCGCCCACGGCCTTCACGGTATCGAATAACGCAGCATCTTCACCGGGGTGCCCGGCTGGCGCCATCCAGTTTGCTGACAGGCTGATATCGGTCAGCGTATTAATTCGCGCTGCTGCAAGGTTGGTGATCGCCTCACCCACAGCCAGGCGGCCGGAAGCTGCAGGCTCCACCAGTGCGACAGGAGCACGCTCGCCCATCGCCATCGCCTCGCCGACATACCCGCTATAGTCCGCACAAGTCACTGCGACATCAGCTACCGGCACCTGCCAGGGCCCGACCATCTGGTCGCGTGTAACCTGGCCCGTAACCGAGCGATCGCCGATAGTAACCAGGAACTGTTTACTTGCGACCGCCGGTAACCGCAGAATACGGTAGGCGATGTCAGTGATATCATCAGGCAGCTGCAACTCGGGCTTGGCAAACGTCTTGTGGTGCACATCGCGCAGCATCTTTGGCGGCTTGCCAAGTAACAGGGCCAGCGGCAAATCAATGGGCGCGTTATCGAAATAGCCGTCTCCCAGCACCAGGTCCTGTTCTGCCGTGGCTTCACCCAGCACTTCGTAGGGACAGCGCTCCCGCTCGCAAAGCGCCTGAAACATCTCCATATGCTCTTGAGATACGGCAAGCACATAGCGTTCCTGGGACTCATTGCACCAGATCTGCATGGGCGACATGCCCGGTTCATCATTGGGTACGGCACGCAACTCAAAACGACCGCCGCGCCCGGCGTCGTTGACAAGTTCCGGCACCGCATTCGACAGGCCACCGGCACCGACATCATGAATTGAAATAATCGGATTGTCTTCGCCCATCGACCAGCAACGGTCAATGACTTCCTGGCAGCGACGCTCCATCTCCGGGTTACCGCGCTGCACAGACGCAAAATCCAGGTCCTCGGAGCTGGCTCCGCTGGACATGGATGAAGCCGCACCGCCACCCAGACCGATCAGCATGGCCGGCCCACCCAGTACGATAATCTGCGCGCCAACGGGGATAGCATTTTTCTCGACATGCTCCGCACGAATATTGCCGTAACCACCGGCGATCATGATGGGCTTGTGATAACCACGCACTTCCTCGCCATTCGGCCCGGGAACCTTTTCCTCAAAAGTACGGAAGTAGCCGCAAATATTGGGGCGGCCGAACTCGTTGTTGAAGGCCGCTGCTCCAAGTGGAGCATCGATCATAATCTCCATAGCTGAGACAATGCGTGATGGTTTGCCGTAATCCGTTTCCCAGGGCTGTGCAAAACCGGGGATTTGCAGATTTGAGACGGAAAACCCGCACAGGCCGGCCTTGGGTTTCGAGCCCCGTCCGGTCGCACCCTCATCGCGAATTTCACCACCAGCGCCGGTTGCAGCACCCGGGAAGGGTGAAATCGCAGTCGGGTGGTTATGTGTTTCCACCTTGATCTGGATATGCGCATCCTCGTCATCGGCACGGTATTCGCCCGTGGCGGGATCAACGATCATACGTTTGACCCGGTGCCCCCTGATGACAGCAGAATTGTCTTCGTAGGCAGAAAGAATACCGTCTGGACTGGCTTTGTAGCTGGCCCGAATCATGTTGAACAGGGTGGTGCCCTTTTCATCACCGTCGATAATCCAGTTAGCATTGAAAATTTTGTGCCGACAGTGCTCGGAATTGGCCTGGGCAAACATCATCAGTTCGACATCAGTGGGGTTTCGTCCCAGACCGGTAAAACTGTCCACCAGATAATCGATTTCGTCATCGGACAGCGCCAGGCCCATATCCCGGTTCGCCACCAGCAGGGCATCCCGCCCGCCCTGAAGAATATCGACTCTGACCAGCGGTGCTGGCTCCGCCTGACTAAACAAACGGGCAGCCTCGTCAGCACTTTGCAGCACTGACTCGGTCATACGATCGTGCACCAATGCATGCAGCGCGCTGATGCTGTCGGCATCAAGCTGTCCCGGGCCGTCCAGCCATACATCAAACCGGATACCACGTTCGATACGCCGCACATTGGCGAGCCCGCAATTGTGCACAATGTCGCTGGCCTTGCTCGACCAGGGTGATATGGTTCCTACGCGTGGCACAACCCAACAGCTGTAGGCAGCGCCACTTTTAGGTTCAGCCGCTTCGCCCAGCAATTGCCGCAACGTAGTGTTCCCCGTCTCATCAAGGCCTTCTTCAAGATCGACAAAATGAATGTATTGGGCTGCCACCCTGCTGATTGGACTGACAGCTCGCCGGACGCGTGATGTAAGCTTGGCTAGACGGAAATCGGAAAAGGCATTGGTGCCGGGCAATTGCAGCATGGACAGTCTCAATCTGGCTGAGCCGCTGTGTGAGAATCGCGGCCCGTTGGAAAGCCAGCAATGATACTGGATGCCCGCAGACGGGTACAGACAGGCGACGCCACGCGGGCGCCGCCAATTGACTATATTTTGAAGCTGCCGACTACCTGGTTCAGGCTTGTCGCTGTATTGGTCAGCTCCTGGAGTTCCTGGTTACAGGCTCCCATCCACTCGGCGTTTTCAGTTTCTTTGACCGACAGGATCTCGACGTTCTGGGCAATCTCGCTACTCACCTGGGACTGTTGCTGAGCAGCCTCTGAAATCTGCACCACCATATCATTCATCAAATTGACGCTGCCAGTCATGTGCTCTATGACCTGACTGGTGTCACCTACGGTTTGCAGCATCGAACCACTTGATTCCACTACCTGCCCCATGGAGTCGACCAATTCACGGTTGGACCGCTGGTTACTGTCCAGCAGCTCACGGATCTGCGCAGTTGACTGCTGTGTCTTGGACGCCAGCTGTCTGACCTCGTCGGCTACTACAGCAAATCCACGCCCGGCTTCGCCCGCCCGCGCAGCTTCAATGGCGGCATTAAGGGCCAGCAGATTGGTCTGTTCGGCGATTTCGTTAATTGCACCGATCATCTTGTGCATGGACTGACCCTTGGCTTCGATGGTATCCACACTTTGCTGCAGCTGACCAATCTGCGCTGCCATATCCTGCGCTTTATCGGCCATCAGCTGCATGGCACTACTGCCTTCATCTGCCTGGGAGCGTGCCTGCACGGCCTCACCGGCCGCTGTTTCGGCATTCCGTGCTATTTCAGCACTGGTCGCGGACATCTGCTCAGTCGCCGCTGCCGTCTCACGGGTACGCTCGGCACCCTGAACCACGTTTGCCTGCACACCGGCAACACGTTCGCTGGTCTGCTCGACACCCCGTTCCACCTGGCCGGAGGCATTGGCGATCTCGATGACCATTTCCTGTAATCCGGACATCATCTGGTTGAAATAATCAGACGCCTGACCGAGTTCATCGCCCGAAGCCAGCTTGACGCGCTGGGTAAGATCCCCGTTACCCTTGGCCATGTCTTCGAGAATATCCTTCAATTGCAGAATCGGCGTGGTGATTTGATGACTTGTAAATGTGGCAACCAGCACGCCTGCAACCAGCCCGAGCAAACACAAGACAGCGATAAAACTGGCATCATCATGCAGATCCTCGAGCAGTGCAGTGCTGGTTTCCGTCGCCAGCACACGCTGACTGTCAACCAGCGCCACAAGCTCTGTATTGATATCCGCCAGCAGCGGCCGAATCTCGGAGCGAATCAGACTGATATCAGTACGCCAGCCACCTGAATCACCAATGGCGCGTAACTCCTTGAAGTTGAACTCAAACTTTTCCTTCGATGCGATAAAACTGGACAGTCCCTCGCTCTGCTCGAAGGTCAATTCATCTTCGTAGGCAGCGATCTTCTCAATTTTATCGTTAACGGCATCCATATAGAGACTGATTTCCGACAGGGAGCGCTCACCACGGAAGGCAATATAGGCGCGCACGCCGTTCATCACATTCGCCCAATAGTAACGTAACTCGTGAATCTCATTAAGTATTGCCCGCCGTTCTTCGTTGGCACTCTGTTCAAACTCGCTCATCAGCATTTCGCCAGTGGCCTGAAGCATTTGCTGACTGACGGGATTCACATTCTGAGCTGCATAGCTCAGACCGGCCATATTGGCCATTTCATCCCCAACCAGGCTGATCATGCGCTTTTCGTAGGATTTGAAGCTTGCAACATATGTCTCCAGCTGCTGCACCACTTGCTTGATTTTTGGGTCATCGCTTAGGTTCAAATGTCGCTGCAGTGTCGCCAGGGTGCTATCGACCTCAACGAGGGACTGTTGATATTCGACCTGGGCGGATTTCTCCTGGGAAAGCATATACAGGCCGAGTGCCGCTGCGGCGCGGTCCAGTGCCTGCGACAGGTCCTGCGAAGCGAGCATGGTGGGCTGCAGCTCCTCAACTACCACCGCCAGTTCATCTTCGACCTGAAACAGACTGCGATAGGAAACTGCCGATACCAGCAGCAGCAGCGCCAGCAAAATACCGAATCCCCCCCAGACCTTCTGTCTGACGGGCAGATTGGAAAGTTTTAGAAAGCCAAACACCATGTAGTCCCTCTATTTGTCCTTTAATTTAGGAGCCTGGCAGATGCCGGGAGACATCCCTGCTCCTTAGCCAATCACTGGCTACTAGGGTTATTGGCGGGGAATGGACAAACTTTAAGTGAACTTCCGTACAGCTGAAAGGCTAATCAATTCCCAGCCAGGGCATGCCATCAGGCTGGTTTGCCACGATGATTGCGCCCATATTGTTAGCTACTGCTGCCATCAGGCAATCAAACGCCAGTTGCGGCAGATTATTCTTTTCGCTGATATGTGCCGCGACCAGATGCTGCAAGCTGGAGGTATTAATTTTTTCTAATAATTCAGCGGCTTGCTGGTTACTCAGGTGGCCATAAGGACCGCCCACCCGCTGTTTCAGACTGGGTGGATAAGGCCCGGCAGCAAGCATGGAAGGATCGTGGTTGCACTCCAGAACCAGGGCATCCAGCCCGTCCAGTGCAGCAATCATGTGGGGCGTGATGCTACCGACATCGGTTAATAAACCCAGACGGCGCTTACCGTCGGAAAAAACGAACTGGCAGGGCTCGCGGGCATCATGCGGAACAGGAAATGGCTGCACCTGGAGGTCGCCGACAACAAACTGCTGATGACTGTTGATACAGTGCCACCTGGAGAGCTCTCCACCCTTGTGTACCGCCTCGGTCCCCGCGGTCATCCAGACCGGCAAACCATAACGTCGTGATAGACGTGCCACCCCTGATATGTGATCACTGTGCTCGTGAGTCACCAGAATCGCATCCAGATTATCGGCTTCAACGCCGAGCCTGGCGAGCCGTTTTTCAGTCTCGGTACAGGAAAATCCACAGTCAACCAGTACACGGGTATCGCCAGCTTCAACCAGCATGGCATTACCCTTGCTGCCGCTGCCGAGCGAGGCAAACCTCATAGTGATTGCTTACTTCAACTCGTCGTACAGCAGGTTGAGTATCCGCACCGCCGTAATCGACTGCTCGGGATCACCGGCTTCATTCAGCACCACAATACGCGTATCCGCGCCGTCATCACTCAGCTTGATCTGGTAGTTCTCAACCTGTTCATCATTGCTCGACCAGAATGCCAGCTTGGATAGCAGGCCAGTGTCTTTGTCACTGCCGAGCGGGTCGTTATAGCGCACATAATAAAGGCCCTGTAAACGATCGCGATCCTCGACCGCAAAGCCAACCCGGTCGAGCACGATACCCACGTTACGCCAGGCTTTATCGAAATCATCACGTACTACCAGCGTGGCCTGACCGCTATCCTGCTGTATCAGCTCGGCACGCGCCTCCCGCGGCTCTTCGGCAGCCAGTTGTTGTTCCGCCAGCTCGGGGCGTACACCCATGAAAATCATCATGCGCTTGAGCATTTCCGATTCCATGCCGGGATCAGCTGGACGAGGCCCCCACTTGGTGTCGGCCTGAGCCTCGTCGGCGGATACCACAATTTCCTCGACGCCCTGATGACTGATAAATACCTCGGTGGTGCCTGGCTTCTCGCCGCGCTCCAGCCGCATCCGGTATCGATCACGGTATGCCGAAGAGTACGCATTTTCGTAGACCCGGCTGATCAAACGACGGACGGGGTCCTGTGGAATGGCCGCACGATTCTCCTTCCAATCAGTTTCCAGCGTACCCAGTGCAGGGTCTTCGCGCATGATAAAGAAGCCGTCCTCAATCCAGAATTCGCGCGCCACAGGCCATACTGAAGAGGGTTCACCCTTGACCACCAGCCAGGCCAGATCCTTATCACGCTGAAAGCTCAGGGCATCAGGATCGACGATCAGATCTCCGGCCGCACCAGACTGCTTGCCAAGTGATTCACGGGCGCTGGTATAACCGGACAATGTGGCTGGACCAGAAGGCACCACCAGCGCATCTGTCGTTGGCGTTGTTGTCAGATCAGGCGGCACCTCCAGGGACTGGGTAGGTTCAGCCGTCTTGTAATCCTGGCTTTTATCCGGAAAAGTCCGATCCAGCCAGCTACAACTTGCCAGCATGGGTAACAAAACCAGGGGCAGGCAGCGCCGGCTTGCTGAGATGATTCGGTACATAAATTGTGTTCCAGTGTGTTTCAATTCAGGCATCAGTCAGGGCAACGCCGGCCTGTTGCATGGCAGCCCGAACCCGATCGTGGTATGCGGGTTCGAGGGGCGTCAGTGGCAAGCGCATGCCTGGCGGGACCAATCCCATTTCATGCAGTGCCCACTTCACCGGTATCGGGCTGGATTGAATAAACAGATCCTGATGCAAACCGCGCAGGGGGCTAAATGACAGACAGGGCTATTAACAGAGGCATTAAGTGGGTTAATTGGTCGGGTGAGCTGTCTTGTCACCGGCTGGCCGGAAACGTACCATGCGCAAT
>JBHPFC010000034.1:0-28493 GCA_042576405.1 Pseudomonadota bacterium
GGTCGATGGGGAACTGTTTCGCAAATACCTGTGCGCGTTGCTTCAGGTGGCCGCCCTCTGGCGAGTATAACGCCTCCATAAAGGCGCTGAAGCCGTCCGGGAGTGTATCCGACACTGTTTGATAGCAGGCATCTGTATCAAGTGCTGTAGCAATACGCTGTAATGGTGCATCGGGATGGCTGCCCGTGTGGGTAGCCGACCCATGTAGCAGCAGGTGTGCTTGCCCATGTTTCAGTAAGGATTTCAGCCAGTAAATCTCTGCCGGCAAAAATCCGGTAAAGCCGAGCAGCCAGAGCTGTTCGTGCAAAGGTCTTTCCAGGCTGGCTTGCAAGCATGCCAGATAGGCTGATGCAGGATCACTGCAGTTTTCATCTGCCAGTTGTTTATGCCAGGCGTGCCACAATGTGTGCAGAACGTATGCTTCCTGTTGCATGGAAGCCGACGGTTCAGGAAGGCCGTAGGCCAGTTGGAGTGACTGCTCGAAGTCATCGAGCGTATCAGCTAATAGCAGCTGATTGAGTGTGAGTTCCTCGAACAGAACCAACAGCTGGTCGGCTAGCAGCCAGGGGTCTGTACCGGCATAGAGTTCATGAGCCTGGCGCAGGGCTTCTCCGAGGATCAGTTCCTGTGCGGGGCGCCTGAGTACTTTTTGATCGGGGTTGCCAAACTGCAGTAGCCAGGTGTCGAGCCGATCGATATGCGGGCCAAGCAGGGCGCTGAATCCACGCTTTTCAGCTTCATCCAGGAGCGCTGCGCGCAAGGCTGCAGCACATTGGGTATCGGCAACCAGTACGCGGCAGGTGCCCAGATCGGGTAGTTGTTCCTGGTAATGGTCGAGTATCTGCCGGGCCGCTGCGGCGAGCGGGTCCTGGCTGAACGGGACCAGCAGGATCAACGTTCCAGCAGGTCTAGTTTGCCTTCCTTGCCGTTCCACTCATCGGCGTCCGGGGGAGGGGGCTTCTGCTGGGTGATCACGGGCCAGTTCTGTGATAACTCTTCGTTGAGTTCCAGGAAGTGTTCCTGACCTGCGGGCAAGTCGTCTTCGGGGAAGATGGCTTCGGCCGGGCATTCGGGCTCGCACAGGGTGCAATCAATGCATTCTTCCGGATCAATAACCAGGAAGTTTGGCCCCTCATGGAAACAGTCCACCGGACAGACTTCAACACAATCAGTGTACTTACACTTGATGCAATTCTCACCCACTACGAATGTCATAACGCGCTCCAGCTTGAACCGGCGCTAATGATACACGGAATGGTGAAGAATTTGAGGGCGCTACTCGGAAATTGGTGCGCAGTTCTTACCTAGGGACAGACGGTTTTCAGCGCGGGTGGGGGCAGGGCAACTTCAATCTGGTTGCGGCCACGTTCCTTGGCGCGATACAGCATCTGGTCAGCGGCTTCGATCAGCTCTTCCGGCTTGCTGCCTTCTTGCGGACAGAGCGTGGCGACGCCAATGCTCAGGGTAATATGATCTGCAGCATCGGAGTTCTCGTGAGGGATGTTCAGGCTCTGGACGCAGTGCAGAACTTTCTGGGCGACCGCCAGTGCACCTTCGCTGGTGGTATCCGGCAGGATCATGACAAATTCTTCACCGCCGTAACGGCTGACCAGATCTGCCGGCCGATGAACCGTAGTCGTTAATGCGGTGGCGACCCTCTTAAGACAGTCATCCCCCGCCTGGTGGCCGTAGTGATCGTTATAGCGTTTGAAAAAATCGATGTCGGCAAATAATAGCGACAAGGGCATGTCAGACCGGATGGCGCGCTGCCATTCCTTGGTCAGGGTACTGTCAAACTGGCGCCGGTTGGCCACTCCGGTAAGGCCATCCATGGATGACAGGCGTTTAAGTTCACGGTTACTGTTGGCCAGCTCATTGTTCATTTGCTCCAGCTGGGCCTGCATATTGCTCAGGCTTTTGAAAGCTTCATCGCGTTCTTTCTGTGCCAGGTAGCTCTTGGCGTGCGAACGGATACGCGCAAGCAGTTCAACCTTCTCCGGCAGTTTCACCAGGTAGTCGGTCGCGCCATGACCAAATGCATCGCTCTTGATGTTGGGGTCGTCCTTGCTGGAAAGCACGATAACAGGTATGTCACGGGTAGTCGGATTGTTGCGGTAAAAGCGTACCAGGGTCATGCCATCGACTTCCGGCATAACCAGATCCTGCAAAATGACAGTGGCCTTGCAGGCAACTGCGGTCTGGACGGCTTTTTTGGGATCAGCGCAATAGTGGAACTGGATATCGTGCTCGTCGGCGATCATCCGCCGTATACCCTCGGCGACCATGGCCTGGTCATCGACCAGCAATACTACAGCCCACTTTCCCTGGTCGGCAGCTTCGCTCTCCGCTGCGATGTCAGTTTCACCGTTCATTGCAAATTCTGTTTCCCTACGCTTCTTCTGGAAGCGTGTTCTGCCCACTCGATGAGGCGTGCCCCAATATCGTTCAGTGGCAGAATTTCCTCTGCTGCATCAAGCTCTTTTGCAGCCTTTGGCATACCGTAAACGGCACATGTGGCTTGATCTTGAGCGATCGTCCACCAGCCTTTATCACGCAGCGACTTGAGCCCCTGCGCACCGTCTTTGCCCATGCCTGTGAGAAGCACAGCAACCGATTGATTATCATGATTATCTGTAAGGCTATTAAAAAATACATCAACCGACGGACGGTAGGCCAGGTCTTTAGGTTCGGCCTGGTAGGTGAGCAAACCATTATCGCCCAGCACCAGGTGTTCCTCGCGGCCACAAACCAGGACTGTGTCACGGGCCAGCGGTTCTCCTGGCCTGGCGAGCCGAACCGGCATCGATGTCTGATCGTCCAGCCAGTCGGTGAAGCTGGCAACAAACTGCTCGTCCACATGCTGGACGATAACGATGGCAACACCGGGATCTGGTGGAAGTGCATGCAGGATGTCCCGCAGCGCCGAAGGACCTCCGGTAGATGCGCCAATGGCGATCAGGGGGACCTGGCTGTTGGTGGTTACCGGTGTTGTTGTCTTACGAGTCTTGTTGCGACGGAATGGTTTTCCGCGCAGCAGTGTGGCAATGGCATTAATTTTATTAATCAGAATACCGCGGCCTTCGCCTTCACCACTGGCACCCAGTATAGGCGTGTTTACAGCGTCCAGAGCCCCTCCACCCATGGCTTCAAAGACTTTGCCGGCATGACCATCGACGCTGGCGGTGACTATGAGGATGGCGCATTCAAACTCCGCACTGATGGCGCGAGTTGCCTCTACGCCGTCCATCTCCGGCATAATCAGGTCCATGAGGACGATATCCGGGCAGACTTCACGACATTTCTGCAGCGCTTCTCGTCCATCATAGGCGACCCAGACCAGCTGGTAGTCAGGTTCATTTACCACCACTCGTCGCAGGCTTTCTGCAGCCAGCATGGAGTCATTTACAATTGCGATTTTCAGCATGGAATCGGTTGACCTACTCTGCTGTACCGATCAGATCGACGACGGCGTCTATAAGCGTCTCATCGTGGAAACTGCCCTTGGTTAAATAATAGTCGGCTCCGACATCAAGCCCGCGTTGCCGGTCTTCTTCACGATCTTTGTAAGAAACTATCATGACCGGTGTGTTGTTCAGGTGCTCGTCCTGCTTGATCAGTGCTACGAATTCAAAGCCGTTCATACGTGGCATGTCTATGTCACTGATGACCAGGTCATAATTTCCCATGCGGATGGCGTTCCAGCCATCCATGCCATCGACTGCCACATCAACCTGGTAGCCTCGAGATGCCAGCATGTTACGTTCGACCTCACGGACTGTAATCGAATCATCGACTACCAGTATGCGTTTGCTGTGCATTTCAATCTCTTCGTGTTTGTCATGGATGCGGTTGAGGCGACCACCAGCGATAAGAATATCGATAGAGCGCAACATGTCGTCGACATCAATGATCAGGCAAGGGTCACCATTTTCAAGCAGGGTGGCAGCACTGATGTCCTGAACTTTTCCCAGCCGGCTGTCCAGCGTGTGTACCACCAGGCTGCGTTCGCCGATAAAACGATCCACAACCAGCCCGGAACGTTGCAGGCGTTCGCCCAGCACGACGATGGGCAGCGTGTTATTTGACTCCTGCGCACGGCTACATCCCAGAACCTGACTCGCAAAGACCAGGCCGACATGTTGATTGATCAGCGTGAAATATTGTCTGCCTTCCAGCGATTCGATCTGGCTGGTGTCCAGCTTCAGGGTGCGGTCAATTCGTGCCAGCGGTATGGCATAGGGTTCGCCGCCGATTTCGACGAGCAGGGCACGGATGATCGATAGAGTCAGTGGCAGTTGCAGGTGAAACCCCGTGCCCTTGCCATACTTGCTGTCAGCATGGACAACACCACGCATCTGCTGGACAGTGCTGTGGACGACATCCAGTCCAACGCCACGACCTGAAATCTCGGTAACCTGTTCGCGCGTCGAGAAGCCGGGCAAAAAGAGAAACTCGAGCAACTCGGCTTCGTTAAGATCCCTGGACATCGCTTCGCTGACGAGATTTCTGGCGACTATACGTTCACGCAGTTGCTCCATTTCTACGCCGGCACCGTCATCTCTAACATGAATGGATAACATGCCTGCGCTATGTGTAGCAGTAAGACGCAATGTCGCAGTTTCCGGTTTTCCGGCGGCGGCACGTACTTCAGGTGTTTCAATGCCGTGATCCAGCGCGTTGCGCAACAGGTGATTCAGCGGGGCTTCAAGACGGTCGAGGATATCGCGATCGACCTGTGTGTTGAGGCCTTCTATTTTCAGTTCGACCATTTTGCCGAGCTCACGAGCCACATCGCGTACCATGCGCGGAAAACCGCGGGTGACATCAGCAAAGGGTCGCATGCGACTGGCGAGAACTTCTCCGTGCAGCCGGTTGCCCAGGTTGTGCATGCGGCGGTCATAATCATCCAGATCAACCAGCCTGTCTCCAAGCAGATGCCGGCAACGATTGGCCTTCGACTGAATTTCCGCGGCCAGGGTTTTGCTGTACTCATTACCACCGCAGGTATAGAGATTATCGTTGAGGCGATCCAGCAGGCTGACAAGTTCCGCTTGCCGGTGTTTTACCTGCAAAAGGGATTCAGCAAAAGGGTGCAGCCAACGTGATTCGACCTGCACTTCGCCAGCGAGACCCACCAGCCGGTTAAGGTTCTCGGAAGATACCCGAACGGCTTCTTCGTTGGCGGCTGCAGGCTGTGCAGTTTTTGCGGCCACCGGCGTATTGCCGGTTTCGGTCGTTTCATCTGCGCTTGCTGACAGCGCGAGCTGTTCCTGTTCCGTTTCCGCAGATGGTATCTCTTCGGAGTCAGTGGCGCTTTCTGTGGTCGGCTCCGGGACTGCCTGCAGCTGGTCAATGCGGCGGATCTGCTCACACAAAGTGGACAATCCTTCGCTGTCTGCCTCCTGCTTCGAAATGGCAACAAGCTGATCGACGCCCTTGAGGAGCAGGTCGACCTGCGCGGCCTGCAATACGAGTTCACCGCTCTGGGCGGCAACAAAGCAATCTTCCATTGCATGAGCAAGTTCGACACCGGAGCTGACATCCACCATGCGCGCGGCACCCTTGATCGAATGCGCGGCACGCATCAACGCCTCTAGTTGTTTGGCATCCTGCGCATCCTGTTCCAGTACCAGCAGGCCGTCATTGAGAATGGTCGCCTGGTTGTCCACCTCCAGGCGAAACAGCTCGAGCATGGAAAAATCGCCGAGTTCGTCACTCATCGCAGGCCCTTCCCGAGTGCGTAGAACAGCAGTTCATGATCAAGTATGCCAACATGCTGGTCGTTCCAGCTGATCATCCCGGAGGTAAAGTTACTCTTGGCATTGGCTACTGTCGCCGGGGGGGGCTGGATATCATTGTCGGTGTACTGGTAAATGCCATGTACTTCACTGACAGGGAAAACATAGCTCTCATCCCCCTTTTCAACGAACAGCATGCGCTCGAGAATGTCATGATCAATGACGTAGGATTCTCGAGCCCTTTCAAGTTTCAGGATTGCTCCCAATGATATGCAGAGCTTGAGTTCGCCACGCACGTTTACCAGCCCCTTAACCAGCTTGGAATCGCGGTGAGGGAGGCTGTGGATGGAGCGCATCTGGGTGATTTCGTTGACACACAGACTGTTGATAGCGAGCCACTCGTCTCCCAGCCTGAACAGCAGCGAAGAGTTGTTACGGGCTGTCTTTTCCTGTTTCGACTCACTAAAACGTTGAGTCCACTCCTGTCTATAGTCGTCGGGGACCTTGCGTTCGAGCATTTGTCTGCCCGCGGCTGAGTAGTGGCTGCAGTTACGACAGTGCGTAAAGCGCTTGAGCTCGGGGCAACTGGCAGTTTCCCGACTCCAGACGCCGATACGGTTCCAGCAGTCATCAAGCTCTATATGCCGAGATTCTGTGGCTTTGGTCATGAGTCATATTCCTGCAAGCTACGGCGTTCCTGGGCGCGTATCGCGCGCTCGGCCAGTCGTTTTGCACTTGCCGCATCGCCTTTCTGCTGGCACAGAGCGGCTAACTGGGTTAGCGCCTGGTAGTGGCCGGGTTCCAGATAAATGCTTTTCCGGTACAGCTTCTCGGCTTCCGGCAAGTTGCCTGCGGCCTGGCGGATTATTCCCAGCAGATAGTAAGCACCGGCTTGATCTGTCTGCTTTGACAGCAATGTCTCACAGTGTTGTGCGGCTTCGTCCAGATGTCCCTGGTCGGCAAGCTTGACGGCGGTTTCAAGGATGTTCTCATCGGGTTCGTCAACGGCGGCCTGCGGCGTGATCGGCGACGATCTATCCACACTCTCGAAGGGTTTCGGCTGCTTGCTGATAGTCAGATCGCGATCCCGTTTTTGCAGTTTGCGTACCTGGCGTTGTGCTGATTCGGGAAGCTTCGGAGCCTGGTCGTCGATAGTGCGTCTGAAGCCAAAGCTGCGCTCGTATTCAAGTGGCCTGTATGCGCGCTCAAGCAGCAAGCTGGTTTCCGAATGACCCAGAAACAGCAGTCCCCGATCGTCGAGGATGCTATCAAGACGGTCAATCGCATGATGCTGGGTGGGCCGATCAAAATAGATCAACAGATTTCGGCAGAAAATTACATTGTATGCCGATCGATTCTCAATGAAGGCGGCATCAAGAATGTTCGCCTGGGAAAATCTTACACGATTACGTATGTCTTCCTTTAACCGGTAGCGTGTCCCGCTGGCGACAAAATGCTCGTCACGAAAGGCGAGGTCATTGCCGCGGAACGAATTCGCTCCGTAGATCGCTTTTCGTGCCTTTTCAATGTTCGTGCTGCTGATGTCTACCGCGTCGATCTGTCCGGCTGTGGCAGGTAGTCCTGTGTCAGACAGACACATGGCGAGTGTGTAGGGTTCCTCGCCGCTGGAGCAGGGCACGCTGAGTATGCGCAGTGGTTGTAGCGCGTTGTGCGGAATCCATTCGGATTCAACCCAGTGACGAAAGGCATCAAAAGGATTCCGGTCACGGAAGAACCAGGTTTCCGGGATAATCACAGCATCTATTAATGCATCCAGTTCGGTATCCGAAACGCGTACGGTCTGGGCGTAAGCGCCCGGTTCGTCGATGCCGCATATGCGCATACGCTGTGCAACTGCTTGTGACACTGTGGCAGAGCCCACTGTGGCGCTATGTAGCCCCATTCGGTCTTTGAGCAGTTGTTCGATACTGGAAAGCGGCATGAATTAGACCGCCTCTTCCGGGAACAGTTGTGCCTGGACAGCTGATGGAAGCAGCTCGCTGATGGTGATTTTCTGCAGCAGTCCCTGATCGGTGTTCGCGGCCATACCCAGGTAGGGGCTGTCGTCCATGCTAAGTCCGGTAGACATAAATGTGTCATCAGTGACACGGACTGTTTCAGTCACGCGCTCGGCCAGGACCCCCAGCATGTGAGTTTTACCTGTGGCCAAAGGGAAGTTCACCAGAATGATGCGCGTGGTAAAGCTGTCGGTACAGTTGTGCTGGTGGATCAGCTGGCACAGGTCAATCACGGGCACGTGCTGACCGCGATAATTGAACAGGCCGGCAATATAGTTGGGTGCCCGGGCAATTTGCTCCAGATTTACCCGCGAGGTGACCTCAACGACTTCGGATACCGGTACGGCGTACTGGCCGTCACCCAGGTTGAACGGCAGCATTAACATGCTTCAGCGGCCTCAGGAACTCACCTGGAAGTTCGAGGCGCCTTCCTGCAGCCGCTGGGCTGCTTCGTTTAGCTGCATTATCGCCCCGTTGGACTGCCGCAGTGAATCTGCGGTTTGTTGCGCCGACTCACTCAGCTGAATGATGGCATCCCGAATCTGCTGTCCGCCCTGGGCCTGTGAGCTCATGCCTTCGTTGACTTCTTCGAAACGTGGAATCAGTGCTTCGACCTGCTCTATGATATGTGCCAGTTGAGAGCCAACCTGCCTGACATCATCAACACCATGGCGAACTTCCTCGGAAAATTTCTCCATGCCCATGACACCGGCTGAAACAGCCGATTGCATTTCCTTGACCATCTGCTCGATATCCCAGGTGGCGACTGCAGTCTGGTCAGCAAGCCGTCGGATTTCGGTGGCAACGACTGCGAAACCGACTCCGTATTCACCGGCTTTTTCGGCTTCAATGGCAGCATTTAATGACAGGAGGTTGGTCTGGTCGGCAACACGGTTGATGGTTGTGACCACTGTGTTGATGTTACCGGCCTTTTCGCTGAGCACAGCCAGCTTGGAGCCAATTGATTCTGTGGCTTCCATCATCTGGTGCATGGTTTTCTCCATGCTCTGCAGTGAGGAACGACCGGCGTTGGCGCTCTCTGAAGTCTTCCATGCCACATCGGTGACATCATTCATGGTGTTGACCAGGTCCTTGGAGGTGGCGGTTATTTGAGTCACCGTGGCTTTGATCTCGTTGGTTGTAGCAGCCTGCTCGGTGACCGTGGCTTCCTGCTGCTTGGCGGTGGCAGCGATCTCTGTTGCAGAAGACGTGACTTGTATGCCGGACTGCTGGATGCGTGATACCAGAGAGTTAAGGCTGTTAAGCATCTTCTGGATGCCACCAGCGAGTTCGGAGACGACGTCATGATCCCGGTAGACCATGATCTCACCCGTGAGGTCGCCTTCGGCAGCCATAGTTACTACATCCTGGATGAGTTCAACCTTGCCCTTCACGTCATCTGCCGCTTGCCGTTCACGTTCTATAATGTCGCGAATCTTCTGGGTCATGGTGTTGAAGGCATTGGCCAGTGTATGAAATTCTTTCAGCGCACGACTGTCGACGCTGGTCTCAGTATCCCCCTGGGCTACCTTGTTCATGTCTATTACCATGGTTTTCACCGGCTTAAACAGGAAGCGGTTGAGAATCAGCAGAGCTACTATGAAGGCCGCACCTACCAGGGCTACCAGGGCTGCGGTAGTTGTGTTGCGTGTCTGTTTGGTGGCCTTGTAAAGCGCGGCAAAATCGTTAAGGGCTACCAGCCGCAGGACGGGGACGTCGGCGCTGTCGGTGACTGTGAAATTGATTTCCTGGACGGTGGCAGGGCGGGATGACCAGTCTCCGATTTCGAACAGCATCTCGTCGTCGAGACCGGTCACCCTGAGTGGTAGACGCGTTAGTGAGGCCACAGACTGCAGGGAGAAGGCGGGATCGAAACTGATTTCCAGATAGCCCCACGTTTTTTTGCCCCCCAAAGGCTGGATGACGGAGTAGCGTACCGCTTTGTCGCTTTGCCAGAAGGTGCTGACAGCCTGTTTTGGATTACGTTTGTCTATCGCGTCGGCAGCAGAACTTTCGGCCTGCCCGGCATTCATAAGGCGCTTGCCATCACGATTGTAGAGATTCACTGCGATTGCTTTGAGAGTCGGCAGTGTGGTCGCTAACGGAGCCTCCAGGAGCTTGGCCAACATCGGGTTGCCGGCACCCGGTTGTGCTTCCGCCAGGTAGCTATTCAGTTCAGGTTGACGGGCCATGGCGTTCCCGGCAGCTGCGGTTAACTGGGAGCTCTCGGCGCGAAATTGACTGATAACAGCGTCGCTGGCCACTTCCAGAATGCGTGTCGAGGACCGGGTCTGTGCAGCTGTCGCGGCTTCCCGGTACTCCGCTTCGGAGATGAAGGACATGGCAACTGCCACAATGCCGATAACAAGAAGCACGCTGATGTTGAGTGCTTTCAGTGAAAACTGTTCGATTCGCATATCAATGTTCTCGTTGGGTTTAGCGGCGCAAAACAGCTTCAGTGCGCAATCATGGAGCAAAATGCAATTTCCTTGCCTTCGGGGGACTTGGCAGTAATTTTGTACCCATCTGCAGCGCTATTCAGGATGATAAAAAGGATTTCAAATATATTATAAATATATGAAAAATATATAATATATGTTTATTTTATAGAAATTACCTGAGCTGTTTCGGTGTGTTCCAGCGTAATGCGTCTGCGTTCTCATGTTGGTCGAATGGTGGCCGTTAACCCTGAAGACGACGGTTTTTTGTCACTTTGTTCGAGGCTGGTGATGCACAGATTGAAACTCAAATTGATGGTAGCTACGCTGGCTTTAATGACGGCAGATGCGTTGATGGCAGATGCCTACAAAATCATTCCCATGAACCAGAAACGTCTGGCGACTTATTATGTAGACGCGAACATGCTGGGTAGTGGCGCTGTTGAATTCATGGTCGATACCGGTGCTGGTTACACCACCATCAACGAACAAACCCTGTCGCGCCTTCAGGATGCTGACAACGCTGTGTACGTTGGTGAGCTCACCGGCGTGATGGCTGACGGCAGTCAGCAGCAGTTGCCTGTTTACAGGATCAAGCACCTGGTGATTGGAGAAGACTGCAGTTTGTACGATGTGGAAGCAGCTGTGTTTCCGCGCAACACCCGGATGCTACTGGGTCTGAGCGCGCTGGAGAAAGCTGCTCCGTTTGTATTTTCCACCGATCCTCCAAGTCTTAGCCTGAGTAATTGCAGTATCGCGACAAGTTAAGCCCTGTCTAGTTACCTCTTCTGATTGCGCCTTTCCGCCATCTGGCGCAGAATGCCGCCCCAAGGATCAATTCAGTCTTGATTGACAGGCCTTCTATTGGGTCTAGTCTTTAAGTTAGAAAGGCTGGATTGCGGAGAGCATCTTGCCGCCCCGGGTGCTCGAGCGCACTTCCTGTACGACCCTGTGTCTCTCAGTATTCGGAGGTAGAAGAAAATGAAACATATAAGCCAGATTCTCCTTATTGCATGCGGTGCGGCAGTGGCTGCGACTGCGCCGGCAGCTCCCGGTTACGTTGATGACACCGGTGGCGCTGTTGTCCGTATCGGTAGTGGTGACTGCCTGCGTACCCAGCGTTGGTCAATACCCAATGCGATTATCCAGTGTGACCCTGAAATTGTTGCTGCACGCGACGGCGTGGATGTCGCGGCAGTCGAAGTGATTTTGGTTAGCAAGCAGAACCCGATCCGCCTGGAGGCGGACACGTTGTTTGAATTCGATAGCGCCGACCTGATGGATGATGGCAAGGTGCTGCTTGACGACCTGATGGGAACTCTGACAGCCGATACACTGAGGGATCAGAAAGTTATTATTCGGGGTTACGCCGATCGCATTGGTCCCGCAGACTATAATCTGGTGCTATCAAAGCAGCGTGCTACATCGGTTACCGATTACCTGGTTTCCAGGGGGCTGGTGCCCAGCTTTATTGAAACCGTCGGGCTGGGTTCCGCGGATCCGATTGTAGAATGCCCGGGTCTGCGCGGAGCCCCGTTGGTCGAATGCCTGGCGCCGAACAGGCGTACCGAAGTTGAGTTCACGGCCATGGAAGTAATCGAAGTTGAAGAGACGGTGCCGGTACAGAAATAGCCCGGTCATACGATCTCATCATTTAAGACGGGCCCCGGAAGGGCCCGTTTTTTTATCGGGTTTCTTCGCTGGCGAGATTTTTCAGGGTGTATAGCAGATCCAGGGCCTGGCGGGGTGTCAGATCGTCGGGTTTGATGCCCTGAAGTGCTTCGGCAAGCGGACTTTCATGATTGCTGACGAACATGTCAATCTGCTGTTGGGGCTTTGTGGGCTGTACGGCGAACTGGCTGTCGCCGGCTTCCAGTTGCCGCAACAGCTTGCGACTTTGTTCCAGCACCTGCTCGGGTACGCCGGCCAGGGCAGCCACCTGTATGCCATAACTCCGGCTCGCCGGTCCGTCCTTTACGGTGTGCAGAAACACAATTTGCTCGGCGTGCTCAACGGCATCCAGATGCACGTTGGCTGTCGTGCTGAGCTCTTCGGGAAGGCTGGTGAGTTCGAAATAGTGTGTCGCAAATAGCGTGTATGCCTTGAGTTTGCCGAGTTCGCGGGCAACGGCCCAGGCAAGCGCCAGGCCATCATAGGTACTGGTGCCGCGACCAATTTCATCTATCAGCACCAGGCTACTGGATGTGGCGTTGTTGAGGATGTTCGCCGTTTCGGTCATTTCCACCATAAAAGTAGAGCGCCCGCTGGCCAGGTCATCGGAGGCGCCGATGCGGGTGAAAATGCGGTCCAGGGGTCCTATGCGGGCGCTGTCTGCCGGCACAAAGCTGCCTGTGCAGGCAAGCAGTGCGATCAACGCTGTCTGTCGCATGTAGGTCGATTTACCGCCCATGTTCGGGCCGGTGATAATCAGCAGCCGTCTGTTCTCATCAAACTGCACATCATTGGGAACAAATGGCGCTTCATTGACCTGCTCTATAACCGGGTGCCGGCCACCACGGATATCGATGCCGGCATCATCGCTCATGTCCGGCCGCGACCAGTTCAGTGTGTCGGCGCGTTCCGCCAGGCAGCACAGCACATCGAGTTCGGACAGCCCTTCAGCGCAGGTAGACAATAACTGGATCTGTCCCAGTAACTGTTGCAACAGTTCAGCGTACAGCGCCTTTTCCCGCTCCAGTGCCTTGCTGCGTGCGCCAAGCACCTTGTCCTCGTGTTCCTTGAGTTCCGGGGTGATAAATCTTTCCGCTCCCTTTAGGGTCTGGCGGCGCTGATAATTGTCCGGTACCTGATCAGACTGGCTGCGGCTGACCTCGATGTAGTAACCATGCACCCGGTTGTAGCGAATCTTTAAATTGGCGATACCACTGCGCTCACGTTCAGCAGTTTCCATGTCGAGCAGAATCTGGTCGCTCTTTTCACTCAGTGTGCGCAGTTCGTCGAGTTCGCTGTCGTAGCCTTCGGCAATGACGCCGCCGTCACGGATAATGGCGGCCGGAATATCCGGCAGAGCGCGTCGCAGAAGTTTTACAATTTTGGGGTGCTCCTGGATTCGTGACGACAGTTCGCCAAGCAAGGGGTCGCTGTCACTACGCAGCAGTGCCTGTATATCAGGCAGGCGTGCCAGGGTATCGCGCAATGCGGTCAGATCGCGTGGACGCGCGGACTGCAGCGCAACACGTGACAGAATGCGTTCCAGATCGCTGCCGCCGCGCAGCTGCTCGCGCAAAGCCTCGAACAGGCGTGCCTGGAGCAGGGCTTCGATGCACTGGTGACGCATCGCCAGTGGCTGGCGGTCGCGCAGTGGCCGGTGCAGCCAGCGGCGCACCATGCGACTGCCCATGGCGGTGACGCATTTATCCAGTACGGCTACAAGGCTGTGCTGCTTCTGTCCGGACTGTGCCTGATCGAGTTCCAGGTTGCGTCGCGTGGCAGCATCCATGATGACGCTGTCCTGCCGCAGTTCGCTGCGCAGTCCGCGTAAATGGGGGAGGGCGGCGCGTTGCGTGTCCTTTACGTATTGCAGCAAGGCGCCGGCCGCGCCGACTGCTACGGGCATATCCTGACAGCCAAAGCCACTCAGATCGCGGGTACCAAACTGTTCGTTGAGCTGGCGGGAGGCGGCCTCCGTATCGAAGTGCCAGGGTGGCAGGCGCCGCAGCGCTTTACTGTGAGTCAGCATGGCCGGCAGAGTAAAATCTTCGCTGATGAGGAGCTCTGCGGGTTGCAGGCGTTCGAGTTCGCCCAGCAGGGCTTCTTCGCCACTGAATTCCTGTACTACGAAGCGTCCGGCAGACAGGTCCAGTGAGGCAATACCGTAGTAGCCTTCCGCGTCGCGGCCAAGGCCGACAAGCAGGTTGTCGCGGCGCTCCTCGAGCAGTGATTCATCGGTGAGGGTGCCTGGAGTGAGAACACGGACAACCTGGCGCTCCACAGGACCCTTGCTGGTAGCCGGGTCACCGATCTGCTCGCAGATGGCGACCGATTCTCCCAGGCGTACCAGGCGCCCCAGATACTGCTCCGCAGCATGCACCGGTATACCTGCCATAGGAATGGGTTCGCCAGCCGACTGACCTCGGCTGGTGAGGGTGATATCCATGAGTTCAGCGGCCTTGCGCGCATCTTCGTAAAACAGCTCATAGAAATCGCCCATGCGATAAAACACCAGGACGTCAGGATGTTCTGCCTTGATGCGCAGGTACTGCTGCATCATCGGCGTATGCTTGCTGGCGTTTGGTACTGCTGACATGTGCGGCAGTCTAGCGGAAATGCGGTGCCGGTACAGCTTGCGCACAGGCCCCGGCTTTGTTAATCATGAGGTCTGCCAAGTGGAGGAGACGAGCATGAGTCTGGATCAGCGTAGTTACGATGAAAAACGTGATTTTGTGCGGGTAACGGTTGACTGTGAGGTCGGTCTGCAGCCCGCCAGCGGTGGTCACCGGTTTATGGCAAATGGTAAAAATCTCAGTGCTGGCGGCGTATTGTTCCATACTGACGAGCAACTGCAGCCGGGTGACCAGCTGGAAATGCATATTGAGGCGCACCAGGCGTTATTTTCGGTGCTCGACGCGACCATCGAGGTGGTCAGGGTGCAGGCTATTGAGGATGGCCGTACCTGGGCGGTCGGCGGCTGCATAACCCGGATGCACGGGTCGTAGCGTCGGGATGGATCGGTCGGTCGAGTCTTTGGTTGAATCGCTGGCGGCACTGCTCGTTACGCGCGGGGAGATGTTAACAACCGCAGAATCCTGTACCGGAGGCTGGGTCGCCAAGGTGTGTACAGACCTGGCCGGTAGCTCGGCGTGGTTCGAGCGTGGTTTTGTAAGCTACAGCAACCAGGCCAAGCAGGACATGTTAGGTGTATCGGCGGCAACGTTGGACACCTGCGGAGCGGTCAGCGAGCAGGTTGTTGCGGAAATGGTGAGCGGCGCGCTGGCCAGCAGTCGCGCCCAGTGGGCGCTGGCCATCAGTGGCATAGCCGGGCCGGGTGGTGGCTCAGCCGACAAGCCGGTTGGTACCGTCTGGCTTGCCTGGGGTGGTCCGGCTAACTGGAGGTTGGCACAGCGATTTTGTTTTGAGGGTGACCGGGATGCCGTGCGTCGGCAAGCAGTAATGAAGGCGCTGGAGGTTATCTCGTCCCGATGCCGTGACTTTTCGTGATGTCCGATCGGCATCGCTTGTTCCTGGCGCTCTGGCCCGATCAGGAAACGCGAGCGCAGCTCGCTGCGGCTGCAGAGCGGTGGACACAGCGCCCGGTGCCCGGTGCCAATCTGCATATGACATTGGCGTTTCTGGGTAGCTGCGACCTTGATCAGTGGCGCTGTATTGACGAGTCGGTTTCTACAATAATTTCACAACCATTTGAAATAAATATTGATTATCTTGGGACGTGGCCGCGATCAAAAACCCAGTGGCTAGGAACCAGTTGCGCACCGGAGGCACTTGGTGAGCTGGTAGAAGCGCTCGGCTCGGCGCTGCTGGGTTGTGATTTTCAACCTGGGCGTCAACGTTTCGTGCCGCATGTCACGCTGTCCCGCAAGGAGCAGCATCTACGAACCCAGGCAGGGCTCGATGTCATTCACTGGCCCGTCGATGAGTTTGTGTTAGCTGAGTCACTGCCCGCGACTGGCGGCGTGCGCTACGTGGTGCACAAGCGCTGGCCCCTGTCAGGGCGGGGTTAAGGAAATTTCCCCGGCACTGTTTATTTTTACAGTAGTGTGGTGCATACTCAGTTGCAGGTGGCGGACATGCTACCCGGCGGCCACCGCCGCCAAACCCTGGGGCAGGGAGTGCCCTGTAATTGACAGTTAGCCGGAGGAGTCCTGATGGATGATAACAAGCGTAAGGCGCTGAGTGCAGCGCTGGGTCAGATTGAAAAGCAGTTCGGTAAAGGGTCCGTGATGCGCATGGGTGATGTCGGCGCTGTACGCGATATTGACGTGGTTTCAACCGGCTCACTGGCACTGGATGTGGCGCTGGGCATTGGTGGTCTGCCGCGCGGCCGGGTTATCGAAGTATACGGTCCTGAATCTTCCGGTAAAACCACTTTGACACTGCAGGCTATTGCCGAGGCACAGAAAGCCGGTGGCACCGCCGCTTTTGTTGATGCCGAACACGCGCTCGACCCGGTCTATGCCGAAAAACTGGGCGTGCAGATTGACGACTTGCTGGTATCGCAGCCCGATACCGGCGAGCAGGCCCTGGAAATTACCGACATGCTGGTGCGTTCCGGTGCGGTAGATATTGTTGTCATCGATTCGGTGGCGGCGTTGACACCGAAAGCCGAAATTGAGGGCGACATGGGTGACTCGCACATGGGTCTGCATGCCCGTCTTATGTCTCAGGCGTTGCGTAAGCTCACAGCTAACATCAAGCGTTCCAATACACTGGTTATCTTTATTAACCAGATTCGTATGAAAATCGGTGTCATGTTCGGTAACCCCGAGACCACGACGGGTGGCAATGCACTCAAATTCTATGCCTCTGTACGTCTGGATATCCGACGCATCGGCGCGATCAAGAAGGGCGACGAGATTGTGGGTAACGATACCCGCGTTAAGGTGGTCAAGAACAAGATGGCACCGCCTTTCCGGCAGGCTGAATTTGAGATTCTCTATGGCCAGGGTATATCCCGCGAGGGCGAACTGATCGATCTGGGTGTCAAGCAGAGTATCGTTGACAAGGCTGGCGCCTGGTACAGCTACAATGGCGACCGGATCGGCCAGGGTAAAGATAATGTGCGTAATTTCCTGAAGGAACACCCCGAGATCGCAGCCGATATCGATCAGCGACTGCGTGAGATGCTGCTTGACACAGCACCGGCAGCTGCGGAGGAACTCCCGGATAACGTGGAATCCATTGAGTCTGCCGGCTGAATCAGCTGACGAGGCCTACCAGCAGGCGTATGCCACGGGGCTGCGCCTGCTGGCCCGCAGAGAGCACAGTATTCAGGAGCTGTGTCATAAATTGAGGGGGCGTGAGTGCCCTGCTGCCATTGTTGATCAAGTCACGTCCGATCTTGTGGAAGAAGGTCTGCTCAGTGACCGGCGTTTCGCCGAAGCATATACATATAGCCGAATTGAGCGGGGTTTTGGGCCGCTGCGTATTCAGGTCGGGTTGAGGGAGCGCGGTATCGGCGATGGTCTGGCGGCAGCTGCCCTGGCAGAACTGGCGCCCGACTGGGAGGCCTTGGCACGGCGACAGCGTCATAAGCGGTTCAGTTCTGATGCCCCCCTTGATTTCAATGCACGGGTAAAGCAACTGCGTTTTCTACAGCAACGTGGTTTTACCACCGAACAAGCCCGGGCGGCATTCTCCAGCGGGACGGATGAGAACGCCTGACTTGTACATTTTCCGGTTAATCATGTACCTTTCCGCGCCATGAGCAGCAATACCAGTACCACTGCAATTCGCCAGGCATTCCTGGATTATTTTCAGGAGAAAGGCCACGCGGTTGTGGCATCCAGTCCGCTGGTGCCAGCCAACGATCCGACGTTGCTGTTTACCAATGCCGGCATGGTGCAGTTCAAGGAAACTTTTCTTGGTAAAGAAAAGCGCAGTTATGTGCGCGCCACGAGTTCGCAGCGGTGTGTGCGTGCCGGCGGCAAGCACAATGATTTGGAAAATGTTGGCTATACCGCACGTCACCATACCTTCTTTGAAATGCTGGGCAACTTCAGCTTCGGTGATTATTTCAAGCACGAGGCCATTGCCTACGCCTGGGAATTTCTGACTGAGGTTCTGCAGTTGCCGCCGGAGCGGTTGTGGGTAACCGTTTTCGAGGAAGATGATGAAGCAGCCGATATCTGGTTGAAGGAAATTGGTGCCGATCCAGCGCGCTTCTCTCGCATTGGTGCCAAGGACAACTTCTGGTCCATGGGTAATACAGGGCCCTGTGGACCCTGTACAGAAATTTTCTACGATCACGGTGAGGGCGTACCCGGTGGTCCTCCTGGTACTCCGGAGGAGGACGGTGACCGCTATATAGAAATATGGAACCTGGTGTTCATGCAGTATGACCGTGATGATAGCGGTGAGCTAACACCACTGCCCAAGCCGTCAGTTGATACCGGCATGGGGCTGGAACGGCTCGCCGCGATTCTGCAAGGCGTCCATAGCAACTATGAAATCGATCTGTTCCAGAACCTGATTACGGCTGCAGCTGCGATAACAGGCACCAAGGACCTGGAAAACAAATCACTGCGTGTTATTGCGGATCATATCCGTGCCTGTGCCTTCCTGGTTGTCGATGGTGTGGTTCCTTCCAATGAAGGTCGTGGATACGTGTTGCGACGCATCATCCGTCGCGCCATTCGGCACGGCCACAAGCTGGGTCAGCGTGAAGCATTCTTTTATAAACTGGTTGCGCCGTTGACACAGGAAATGGGCGCTGCCTATCCGGAACTGGTCAAGGCGCAGGCCCAGGTCGAACAGGTGCTGGAACAGGAAGAGCTTCGCTTTGCAGAGACGCTCGACAATGGCATGAAGATTCTCGATGAATCGATCGCAGCATTGAAGGGTAAGGAGATACCCGGCGATACGATCTTCAAACTCTACGATACATACGGGTTCCCTGTTGACCTGACGGCAGATATCGCTCGTGAACGGCAGTTGAGCCTGGATATGCCAGGATTTGAAGCTGCAATGGATTCACAACGCGAACGTGCCCGCGCGGCTAGCACGTTTACTATGGCGGACAGCGGTGACCTGCAGATCGACGGCGTGACACAATTTACCGGCTACGAACGCGAAGAAGACCGGTCACAGGTGACCGCGCTGTTCTTGAACGGTGAGCAGGTTGACACGCTTAATGTCGGTGACCAGGGTGTTGTTGTGCTGGACAAGACACCTTTTTATGCCGAGTCTGGTGGCCAGGTGGGTGACCGTGGGGTGTTGCGTAAGGACGGGGGTGTGTTCCGGGTATTCGACACTCGCAAACAGGGCGAGGGTGCATTCGTTCATCTCGGTGAATTGACCCAGGGCAGTATTTCGATTGGCGATCGTCTTGAGGCGCTTGTCGATCATGAACGGCGTATGGCGACACGTCTGAATCACTCCGCAACTCACCTGATGCACGCGGCGCTACGCGAGGTATTGGGTGAGCATGTTCAGCAGAAGGGGTCGCTGGTTGACCCGGAACGCCTGCGATTTGACTTCTCGCACTTCCAGCCGGTGACCCGGCAGGAGTTGCAGCGTATTGAAGCGCGGGTTAATGAACAGATTCGTCTCAACACTGATGTGGAAACCCGCGTTATGCCTGTCGATCAGGCGATGGAGGCGGGTGCCATGGCATTGTTCGGAGAGAAATACGGCGACGAGGTTCGCGTTCTGTCCATTGGCGATTTTTCCGTCGAGCTGTGTGGTGGCACTCATGTCAGCCGCGCTGGTGATATCGGCCTGTTTAAAATTATTTCGGAAGCGGGCATCGCTTCCGGCGTCAGACGTATTGAGGCAGTCACTGGTACGGGAGCACTTGATTACATTGGCGAGACCGAAAAGAGCCTGGCCGAGGTCGCTGATCTGGTCAAGGGTAGTCGTGACGACGCGGCTGCCAAAATTGGCCAACTGCTGGATCGCAATCGCAAGCTGGAAAAAGAGCTGGATGCACTGAAAGCCAGGCTGGCCAGTTCGCAGGGCAGCGATCTTGCAGGGGAGGCAGTGGAAATAGAGGGTATCAAGGTGTTGGCCGCCCATATTGAAGGCGCTGATGGCAAGGGCTTGCGAGAAACTGTTGACCAACTAAAGAACAAGCTGGGCGCGGCTGCGGTAATTCTCGCTGCCGTAGATGGAAAGAAAGTCTCCCTGGTGGCCGGTGTGACCAAGGCCGAAACCGCGCGTGTCAAAGCGGGTGAGCTGGTGAATCATGTAGCCAGCCAGATCGGTGGCAAAGGTGGTGGCCGGCCGGACATGGCGCAGGCAGGCGGCAGTCAGCCGGAGAACCTGCAGGCTGCCCTGGCCTCGGTCGGAGACTGGGTTAAACAGCAGCTTGCCGCGGCCAAATCAGCCTGATCCCGCCCGAAAGAGTTTTCTCCTGTCCGGATTTAGTGTTTAATTCGCGCTTTTCGCGCACCATATTCGTCTTTGATTTGAGCAAATGGCACTGATAGTCCAGAAATACGGTGGTACATCCGTCGGTACACCCGAGCGGATTCATGCTGTCGCCGAAAAAATCATGGCCTGCCGCGAACAGGGGCATCAGCTGGTGGTGGTCGTCTCAGCCATGAGCGGCGAGACCAATCGTTTGCTTTCCCTGGCCGAAGATATGGCCAAACGGCCAGTTCCACGTGAGCTGGATGTGCTTCTGGCGACGGGGGAGCAGACCACAATTGCGTTGCTGTCCATGGCGCTGCAAGCTCGCGGCTGCCCGGCGCGCTCTTATACCGGTGGCCAGGTACACATTCTGACTGACGATGTGCACAACAAGGCGCGCATTGAGGATATTGATGGTGCCCGGGTTAATGCTGATCTGGAGGCCGGTCGTGTGGTCGTGGTGGCCGGGTTCCAGGGTGTCGATAAGAACGGCAATATCACTACCCTTGGGCGCGGTGGCTCGGATACGACCGCGGTAGCCCTGGCAGCGGCGTTGAAAGCTGATGAATGCCAGATATTTACCGATGTTGACGGTGTCTATACCACCGACCCCAGGGTGGAACCCGAGGCGCGTCGTCTGGAGCGGATTACCTTTGAGGAAATGCTGGAAATGGCCAGTTTGGGCTCAAAAGTGCTGCAAATACGTGCTGTCGAGTTCGCTGGCAAGTACAATGTGCCGTTACGCGTGCTGTCGAGCTTCGAGGAAGGCGAGGGCACGCTGATAACGTATGAGGACGATGGTGTGGAACAGGCATTGATATCAGGTATCGCGTTCAACCGCGACGAGGCCAAATTGACAGCACTGCGCGTGCCCGATCAGCCTGGCGTTGCTCATCTGATACTCGGGCCGATTGCCGAAGCCAATATTGACGTGGATATGATTATCCAGAATGTGGCGGCAGACGGGAAATCCACCGACTTCACGTTTACTGTGCACCGTAATGACTACGAGCGCGGCCTCGAAATCCTGCAAAAAGTCGCGGGTGAAATGGGCGCCAGTGAGGTTTCCGGCGACCCGAAAATTGTTAAAATCTCACTGGTGGGCGTAGGGATGCGCTCGCATGCCGGGATTGCATCAACCATGTTCGAGACACTTGCCAAGGAGGGCATTAACATCAAGATGATCTCTACATCCGAAATCAAGGTGTCGGTAGTGGTCGACGAGAAGTACCTTGAACTCGGTGTTCGAGCACTCCACGAAGTCTTCCAGCTGGATCAGGCCAAATCTGCCTGATCTGTCCGGGCCGGCCAATAGCTGCCTGTAAAATACCAATAAAAACAAAAAACTGTTTGGTGGTTATAGTTTTATAGTGGGTGGCCGACATATGCACTGTTGGTTGCCTGTTGACGTAAGCCGGCCACAATATGCGTGTAGTTGGTAAGAAAAGTAGTAGGTCCAAGGAGACAATAGGAATGTTGATACTTACACGAAGGGTCGGTGAAACCCTGATGATAGGTGACGAAGTCACCGTGACCGTATTGGGCGTCAAGGGGAATCAGGTTCGTATCGGTGTGAATGCGCCCAAGGAAGTGGCCGTGCATCGCGAAGAGATCTACGAACGCATCAAGCGCGAGCAGGATGCTGATGCGCCTGAACCCGCCGATTCCTGATTTTATCTTTACCTCATGATCAAGCGCCGGTATCCTAGCCGCCTTCTGCAAACCACCTCGATGAGGTTGTTTATGCAGTTAGGAGAGCTGGCCGAGTGGCTGAAGGCGCGCCCCTGCTAAGGGCGTATGGGTTAACGCCCATCGAGGGTTCGAATCCCTCGCTCTCCGCCACACACATCAAGCCCCGTACCGGGGCTTTTTTAATGTCCTTAATCGCCTCATAAACTTGAACTTTAGACAGCGCTAATGGATAATCCCGCGCTTCACGTCGCGCCCGTAGCTCAGCTGGATAGAGTACCTGGCTACGAACCAGGCGGTCGGAGGTTCGAATCCTTCCGGGCGCGCCATTTTTCAAAGAGTTATATGGGTTTGCACGAGCCGCGTGTCCCATAGATGACCGTTTGTCCCATAGATTGAATTTTCCTCATGGGGCAGGCTTGCCAATCGGCAAAAAGTTGACCCAAAGTTTCCGTTCCTGATGCATAAAATTCTGTTGATGCGGGATTTCTAATCGGCAACTATGTTGACAAACACCGTGCCCACAACCCGCTAGGGATGTCTTGCCACGGCGATTTTTTATTAAAACATGGCAACCGTCTTGTCTGTCTGAGAAGAATGGTAAGCCGTTTTTGAAGAACGTCGATATAGCGCTAAGGGATATTCAACGATTTTTTGTTTGCCAAAGGAGATAAAAATGAAAGGCCCCATTGCATCCTTTACCACTACGAAAGCAGATCTTTCTCGCCCATTCTTTATCGCCATCGTTGTCGGTTTTCTAGTGCACCCGACAGAGCCGTTCGCTGCCGACCCGCGGCTGAACAAACAACCCGCGCCATCTGCAGCCGAGACTCGTTTAGCCAAACAAGTGGATTACCTGCAACGGCAAGTGGCGTTCCTAGAAAAGGAGCTCGGCGCCCTGAAGCTCATGATAAAAAGAGCTCCGGATGGAAGCATGCTTGTCACAGCTAACCCGAACAAACAGGAGCAAATCCAGAGAAATGAAAGCATTGATGTTGGAGTGAATCGCCAACTGCAGATCGGTGACTCCCATTCAATTGAAATCGGGCGTGACCAGACCCAGAGTGTTGGCCAGAACATGACCCTTGAGGTTGGCAAGGACCTGAATGTGGCCGCCGCGAGGAGGATGTTGTTCAACTCAGGGGACCAACTTGTGCTAAAAAGTGGTCATGCATCGATTACGCTCAAGAAAAACGGCGACATCGAAATCAAAGGCAAGACCATCGCGATCCAAGGATCGGGGCGGGTGATCATCAAGGGTCCGAATGTTAATATCGATTAAATCGGGTCACCATAAAAAGCAGCTATATTCTGCCGTAACGAAAAGCTGTTGTATTGGGCCAGGTCCAATCATAGCTACGTGCCTGCAGGCTTTCCGTTGCGTTTTACTTGAATCGCTGATTCGTCCGCACATCCCAGCTGCTCTGGATGGGGGTAGCCGCACTGCCATCCGGGTTCCGAGGGAAGTACTGCCGGGTAATCCTGCCATAAGTCAGCTCGATTGTTTCAATTGGCTTGTCTTCGCCACCTGAACCACCGCTTTGTATGGAGGTGACCGTAACATCCTCAAGCGTAATACGCAGCATCAGAGGGCTCTCACCCCCGGGCTTCTGCACCTCGAAAATTGCCTTTGGAAAGCGCCGGGCTTCCGATACAGCGAGCGCCAGCAGCACAGAGGCTTTGTCCAGGTTTTTTGTCAGCACCAGACCACCGAATTGTGCCTTGCCCGCGGTACGTGTTGTGCCGAAAGAGGATGCTGACGGATTCTTGAGGCCCATGTCGAAACTAAGCACGTCCATCCAATTCCTGTGAGCATGATCTCTGGACTCGCCTTGAAGGGGGCTCAATTGGAGAAACATCTGTACCGCTTGTGCCTCGTAAGACGGTGCGAAAACTAGAAAACCCGCGATAATAAGTAATGCGGCATACTTAGGTTTCATAAGCTTCTCCTGATATAGCAGGGCGATGGCGTAGTGGTTTGTAGGGCGCAGTCCTGATATGGCTAATTCTATAACGGCACAGTATAGCCTCTGAAGTGTTGTTCGATTCGATGTATTCCAAAAAGTCTTGCGCTATATCGGGGTTGAAAGGTAGTCTGGAAATCTGTGCAGACAGTGAAGTGGTCGGTTATATTAGTCATTGAGTCTAAAGAATAACTCAGCTATCGGGAGGCGTCGATGCAAAAATCATTTTCGGGTGCCCAGCTAATCGTTGTAAGTATTTCGGTACTGGCAATGCGTGGTGCGCTTGCAGCAGATCCTGTGTTCCAAAATTTCTTTTTCGATGCCTGCGATAATCCGGTAGGTGACCTCGCTGTACGTTGTGGGGAAACACCCGGTGGAACAGGTGATCTTTCCGGTAACAGTGAGTCTTCCCTCAATCCCAGCCAGCCGCTGAGTAGTCAGGCAGCGGCACTTGGTCGGGCGCGCGAGAAGACACGTGAGGCTTCAGAAACAATTGCCGAACTTCGCGATATGGACGCCGATAAACAACAATCGGGTGTGTCCGAGGCTGGCGCGCTGAGTATTGGTCCGTTTAGTCTGCTACTCAATGGTCGCAAGACCTGGTTTGACCAGGATCGGGACGATAGTGATGCTGAGCGTGGACTGGATGGTGATATCTGGGCAGTGGAGCTGGGTTTCGATTACCGCCTGTCCGACCGTACGGTTGTCGGTGGCTTTGTGGGCTATGAAAATACCGACGCCGATTATGATAAAGACGAATCCGGTGTCAACTTTACGCCACAGAGTGATTCTGGTGGGATTGATGCCGATAGTTATTCTTTTACCCTGTTCGGATCCTACAATCTCACCGAAAACCTGTTCATCGAGGGCAGTGCCGGTTATAGCACTACCGATTACACTTTCGAACGAAACGTTGTTTTCCAGGAATCCACGCGAACCATTGCACAGACAGATGTGCGGGCAAAAGCAGACACGGATGGGGAGCAGTACTGGGCGAGTGCGAGTATGGGGTATGAATTTTACCGCGATGCGTTTAGCTTTGGGCCCTATGCTCGAGTGACTTACGTGAAGTCCACGGTCGATGATTACACGGAGAACGACACCAACAACTCAGGGCTGGAAATGCGGATAGATGTTGATGATAGGACATCAGTGACTACAGACCTCGGGATTGGCGTAAGTTACGCGGTGAGCACGAGTTGGGGGGTATTGGTTCCGCAAGCACGCGTCGAATGGGAGCATGAGTTCGATCAGGATGCCCAAGATATCACCTCGCTGTATGTGCTTGACGCGGATCGGAATCAATTCTCCCTAGAGGGAGATAATCCTGACCGTGATTACTTTAATCTTGGCGCCGGTGTGAGCGCTATTTTTCCAAATGGCTGGATGGGATTTATCGATTATGAGGGGCTTGCAGGTTACGAGGATCTCAGCCGACACCGGGTGACCGTTGGGTTGCGCATCGAACTTTGATGTATTGATCAGATATTGGGGACAAAGAAAAAGTCACCTCCCTCGTGGCCGGTGTGCTTTATGGGGGCATACTCTGGCACCTGCTCAAATCGCATACTGGAGGCAGCATAAGCTACACGGGCGGCTACCTCCTTGTAGAGCATGCGGCCCTCCATGATATTGTCGTTGCTTCCAAGAACATCCAGCAGAGCTTTGGCAAATACGGAGTGGCCGCCTCCACCGGAATCCAGGGTTGGCTTGAGTCCGCCGGAGGTCAAAACCGTGCGAGAGCGTTTTAACGCCATTACCTTTAGCCAGTTTACGCGTTCTTCCTCGGTCATTCCTGCCTGAAGCTGGGCTAGAGCCGAACGGGTTAGGGCGCCTGAATAGCAGGAATCTACAATCATCATAATCTGTTTGGCATTAATGATGTTCAGGATATCGGTTACTGATACGTTGGAGATCCAGTTCGCAGTGTTGTCCAATTCCGCATCAGCTGGGAGCCAATGACCACGCATGTTGACCTTGTCCAGTTCACCGTGTCCTGCATAGTAGATGAGTAAGTTGTCATCTTTGGTAAGCTTTTCGCGCAGGTCGTTGAGCGCGGAGAGGATTTCATAGCGATCAGCGTTAATTAGCTTGGTTGTTTTGAATTTGTAGTTTTCTGTTAGCAGCTTCGCGACATCATCTGCGTCGCTGATAGCCGTCTCGAGCTTGGGTAGATGGCGATATTCATTGATGCCAATGACCAGGGCATAATACTGGCCGAACTTGATCGAAGGTATCTTCGTGGTGCTTTTCGCCTTTTCGGAGGAGGGTGTATCCTCTTTGGTTTTATCTGGCGCGGAACGCAGGACAAAGTCCAGCGCAGAACGTTTGCCCTGCTGGTCAATCGCGATGACAGATACGGGTATCTGTGGGGCATTAAGCGGTATTCGGGTCTGAAATATACCTAGTTCGTTTGGAGTCTGGGGCCGATCGTTGATGGTCAGTGAGAGCAGTCCGGCGGCCGCGTTTATTCTGCCGATGATCTGTCTCGCCTTAACATCGCTGCGGACAGTCACGACCAGTTCGCCGCGGGTCACAGGCAGTTTCGGGTCAATCAACGCAATGCTCGGGCCAGCGAGCTTCGCTTGTTGCAAGGCTTGCTTATAGTTGTCAGCTTCTTCGGCCTTGGCCCGGTATCGACCAACTTTGCTCTCCATTTGTTCGATTGTCTTCTGCAAGCGAGCCATTTCAGCACGTTGGCGACTCAGGTCGGCCTCGCGCTGCTGTACCGCTTGCTTGAATTTATTGTATTCGGATTGATTGTTTTCTGCGCTGCGCTCCTTTTGGTTGAGATCGGTTTTAGCCTTTGCTAACTGACTTCGGAGCGCCTGTGTGTCTTTCTCTGATTGTTTCAACGCACTTTGTGCCAGCGTAAGCTGCTGCCGCGTTATGTCCAGTAAATCCTTAAGGGCCAGCGTCTGCTTTTGCTGCTGCTGTAGGGTGTTCTGCAGTTGCTGTACTTCCTGCTCTTTTCTTCCTGAGACATCTGCTAACTGTTGATCTTGCTGTTGCACAATGTCAGTCTGGTTAGCAGGTTGATCGCGTTTTTGATGAGCATCTTCAAGCTGTTTCCGGGTCTGTTCCAGCTGCTTGCGTAGTTGCTCGGTATCGTACTCGAGCTGCTCTACCTGCTTGCGTAGCGCATACTCTGCCTCGTTTTGTTTGGAGTCGGTTTGCCGGGCGTCTGTCGCCAGCGTTCCCGGATCAAGCACAAGAGTGTCGGGTAGTCCTGATGCTTTGCGATACCAATTAAGTGCCTCTCCAGGATCTTGTTCAACGCCAAGGCCCTCTTCGTAAAGATGGCCCAGGTTGATCTGTGCGCGGGTATCTCCCTGCTCGGCGGCTTGTTGGTACCAGTGGGCCGCCAGGCGATAATCAGGGTTAAGCCCAAGGCCCTTTTCATAGATTTCGCCGACATTCAGCTGTGCATCTGGATCACCGTTTTTGGCCTGTGGTAGCCAGACCTTCAGTGCAGTTGCGTAATTTGCGCGGTCATAGGTGACGTATTCTCCGCCTCGAATCTCGCAATCCCGTGCCGTGGTCTTTATCGGTCGTCGAGCACTGAGATAAGTCCGGGAGCTGCCGAGTTTTCGGATTTGTCCGGGTAACAGACAATCCACCACCAGCAGCTCCTCGACTTTCTGGCCCTCACTGTTCACTTGATGTGCAGTCAAAGCAAGGGTAAGGAACAGCAGAGGGTAGAGCGCAATGGCTATATTGTTAAAGCGCCAATCTCCGGGATTAGACACTCTTACCTCCAAGGCTCTGATAATAAAAAACAAAACAGGGTATTTAGCAGGTTGGAATCTGGCCCTATTCCCTAAGAAGCCTAGCGAATGAAGGCCAATTTTACAATTTTTACTATGGAGCCTACGTCGCTTAATGTGATAAAAATCTCCCTGTAGGCCGCACAGTCTGTGCACAAATGCTTAGTGTTGGCTATAGTTAGCGGCAAGATGGTGACGTTGCCATCGAGTGTTGTAGCCATAAAGGCTGAGTGATCCTGGTCGGCTTAGCCTTCACTGCCTCAGTTTTTATGTCCTTTGTGCCCATAGTTGTTGATGAGAATAACTGCAATGAGTATAGGTTTAACATTTCGAAGGATCGTGGGTGCTGTTGCGGCAAGTTTGATGTTCTCTCTCGCAAGTTTACTGACGGTGGCTTGTACCGGTGTAGCTCCTGCATTGACCAATGCGGCAATTGAATTCGGGCAAGATCTCCTCGCGTCCGCTTCCCAAAATCACACACCTCAATATGCATCGCAGCTTGAAGAACTGCTGCTTGCACTGGTACGGGAACAGACTGGCCTGGATCTTGCGCCGAAGCTCAAGCGCCAGTATGCACAACAGCAATCCTATGGGCAGCCATATCCGCCACGTCAATATGGGCAGCAACAACCCTATGCCCAACCCTATCCACAGGGTCAATACGGACAGCCGCAGCAGGATCCCTATGCCCAGACCTATCCGCAGGATCAGTACGGACAGCCACAACAGGATCCTTATGCGCAGTCCTATCCGCAGGATCAGTACGGACAGCCGCAACAGGATCCCTATGCCCAGACCTATCCGCAGGATCAGTACGGACAGCCACAACAGG
>JBHPFC010000035.1:0-28298 GCA_042576405.1 Pseudomonadota bacterium
AACCGAAAGAACTTGCGGCCCAGCGAACGTGCGATGGATCGACCCAGCGAGGTTTTACCCACGCCCGGCGGTCCGACAAACAAAATAATTGAGCCGGACACTTCACCTTTCATAATGCCCACGCCAATAAACTCAAGGATACGCTGCTTGACGTCTTCCAGCCCGTCGTGATCCTGGTCAAGAATTTCCTTGGCCTGTTTTAGATTCAGCTGGTCTTCAGTGTACTGCCCCCAGGGCAGCTGGGTCAGCCAGTCGAGGTAGTTACGCGTGGTAGCGTATTCGGGGGAACCGGTTTCCAGTACCGAAAACTTCTGCATTTCTTCATCAATACGCTTCTGCGCCGCTTCCGGAATAGCCAGTGCTCGATACGCTCGCGGAACTTGTCGGCTTCGGCCGTGCGGTCGTCCTTGGAAATGCCCAGTTCTTTCTGGATCACTTTCATCTGTTCGCGCAGAATGTGCTCGCGCTGGTGATCCTGCATTTCCTCTTCGACCTGCTTGCGAATATGGGCTTGTGCCTTTGCGACTTCCAGTTCCTTGTTGATAAGCACATGCACGCGTTCAAGCCGGGTCAGCAGGTCAGTGGCTTCGAGAACTTCCTGTTGTTCATCTTTCGCAGAGGTGGTCAGACTGGCGGCGAAGTCGGCGAGGTGCGACGGATCATTCGGGTGGAAGTTATCCAGGAACAGTTTGAATTCTTCGCCGTAGAGCGGATTTAGTGGCACCAGTTCCTTGATGGTGTTAATGATCGCAACCGCGTAGGCCCTGATCTCCGGAATCTCTTCGTAGCGTTCCTCGGGGAAGTAGGCTACACGCGCGGTGTAAGGGGCGTGCTTATTGATCCATTCCGAAACGTGAAAACGTTGCAGGCCCTCAAGTAACACCTGCATGCGCCCATCCATGCGGCTGACCCGGTGAATGCGGCAAGCCGTGCCCATGTGGTAAAAATCTTTTACCCCGGCCTGTTCGGCGCGCTTGTTCTTTACCAGCATGAGGCCAATGATATTGTTGGCATTTTCCTGGGCGGCAGTAATGGTTTCGGCCCATTCGTCAGGGTCGACCAGCAGAGGAATCGCCTGACCGGGGAAGAAGGGCCGTTCCGCCAGGGGCAATATCGGTATAGCGCCGGGCAATACATCGCGGGCGCGCACCAGCTCGCTGTTGGCCGTCTGCTCTTTATTGTCTGAATCGGTGTGATCAATATCCATTGGCATGATTATTCTGGCTTTCGGGTCACTAATAGGTGGGGCAATAGGCTAACGATTTCAAGCTAGATTAGAAACCGGTAAATAACTGAAAATCCTTATCCACAGAAGTTGTGGATAAGTATGTGGATGAAACTCGGCGATCAGCGCCGGATGCCTTAATTTAAAGGGTTTGTGTTAAATCGATCATTTTTGCAGCAATTCTTAGAATTCCAATTTAAACAGCAGGTTGCACGCACTAACTAGACCCTGCGTCAATCAATTAACGCTTCGTCCCTTCTTTTTCTTACCGTTTGATGACAGTTGTGTATAACGGCGAACAGGTGGGTAGATTACAGCCAAATAAGTCAACCCCCGGGAGGCAGAAATTTCGAAAAAAAATGGCACAAAATTAGGCGCGATTCAGAAGGGTATGCGGTCCTGGGTGTGCGGGAATATACGCCAGGCAACCATAACCCGCGCGCAGGTCGTTCAAGCGCGGCCACCCGTTGCCTGCCAGCAGAGCGGCTTCTACAGCCCGCTATTTAAAACGATGACGATCCCGCAGGCGAGAGCACCTGACAGTAGCGTTAGCAACCGTTTAATGGCGCTGTGCGTTTATATGACTTTGATACCTGGGCACGTCCTGTGCGGCTTGTCAGTGAGTGTAGACCTGACTACCCGAACTTTAACCAGTCGCACATAAACTTTACTGAATCTTTGTTACAGTTGGCTGTATGTAAATCCGTCGCAAATTAAGGAAAATGACAACGTGACCAGACGTTTTGTTCTTGTTGTACTGCTACTCGCGGTAATGTTCGGGGGTATCTTTGGCTGGAAGCACTACTCTGGACAGCAGATGCAGGCGATGCTGTCGGCACCACGTCCACCCGCTGTGATTGCGGCCGCCGAAGTTCGGCTGGAACGGTGGCAGCCTTATCTCAATGCCGTCGGCAGCGTGACGGCGACCCAGGGCGTGTTTGTAACTACCGAGATTGCCGGCCAGGTTGCCGAGATCCTCGCCGGATCCGGCCAGCGGGTCGAGGCCGGCGAGGTGTTGCTGAAACTGGATGACAGCGTTGACCAGGCCGATCTCAAGGGGCTTATTGCCCAGCGCAGGCTCGCCCAGTTGCAGCTGGAGCGTGTGCAAAAACTGCTTAAGAACAAATCGGCTTCTCGCTCCGAATTCGACGCTGCCCGCGCCAAACTCGACGGTGCCGAGGCCGAAGTGGCTGCCAAGCAGGCCACCACCAACCAGAAAACCATCCGCGCCCCGTTCGCCGGTCAGTTAGGTATTGCCAATATCAATCTTGGTCAATACTTGTCACCTGGAGATGCGATCGTCCCTCTGGAATCATTGGACCCAATCTACGTGGACTACACCCTGCCGGAACGCCACCTCAGCGAGGTTGAGGTAGGGCAGGCAATTCAGGTCACCGTACAGGCCTGGCCGGAGCGCCACTTCGACGGCGTGGTTAGCGCCATCGATCCCGGCATCGATGTCGGTACGCGCAGCCTGAAGCTGCGCGCTACGCTGGCCAATCCGGATATGCTGTTGCGCCCCGGCATGTTCGCCCAGGTGCGCACAGTGCTGCCAACTCGCGACGACATACTGACACTGCCACGTACCGCCGTGACCTATAACCCCTATGGCGAGACCGTGTTCGTGGTGGTGGAGAAAGACGGCGCGCTGCTGGTGCAGAGCCGGCCGGTAACAACCGGTGAAGTGCGCGAGGGTCGCGTGGAAGTGATCAAAGGCCTGGAAGCCGGTGACCGGGTGGTGTCTGCAGGACAGAACAAGCTGCGCAATGGTCAGGCAGTGACTGTAGATAACAGCATAGAACTGGATGGCAAGGTCAGCGGCGGATGAAGTTTACCGACCTGTTTGTCAGCCGCCCGGTACTCGCCACGGTTATCAGCCTGTTGATCCTGCTGGTCGGCGTGCGCGCGATGTTTTCGCTGGAAGTCCGCCAGTACCCGGAAACCCGTAACACTGTCGTTACCGTCACCACGAGTTACCCGGGCGCCAACAGCGAACTGGTGAAGGGCTTTATCACCACGCCCTTGCAGCAGGCTATCGCCGAAGCCAACGGCATCGACTATCTGTTTGCGCGTTCAACGCAGGGCAAATCCACCATTGAAGCGCACATGCAGCTCAACTATGACCCGAATGCTGCGGTAGCCGAAATTCAGGCCAAAGTGGCCAGCCAGCGCAATGTATTGCCGGAAGAGGCCGACAACCCGGTCATCGATTCCACCACTGGTGAGACCACGGCACTCATGTATCTCGCTTTTTACAGCGAGAGCTTTCTGCCCTCACAGATTACCGACTACCTGCTGCGCGTAGTGCAGCCGCAGCTGCAGGCCGTGCCTGGTGTTGCCAAGGCCGAGATGATAGGTAACAAGACCTTCGCCATGCGCATCTGGCTTGACCCGCCGCGTATGGCAGCCCTTGGTGTGACCGCCAATGATGTGCGTGACGTGTTACGCACCAACAACTACCTGGCCGGCGTGGGTCAGTCCAAGGGGGCGTACACGGCGATTAATCTGACTGCTACGACAGATCTTGCCAGTGAGGAAGATTTTCGTAACCTGGTGGTGCGCTCGGCCAACGGCACTCTGGTGCGGCTGGCGGACGTTGCCAACATTGAGCTTGGTGCCGAAGATTACGACTCAACCAGCTGGTACAAGGGCAAGCCGGCTATCTTTGTCGGTATGAAACAGGCGCCCGGCGCCAATCCGCTGGATGTCGCCAGGCGGGTGCGCGAGCTGATACCCGAAATTCGTACCCAGCTGCCTGAAGGGTTGCAGGTGCACATTCCTTATGATGCCAGTGTGTTCATCGAGGACTCTATCGACGAGGTATTCAAAACCCTCATCGAAGCCGTCGGTATTGTGCTGGTGGTGGTCTACCTGTCGCTGGGTTCCGCACGTGCGGCTATCGTGCCGGCGGTGGCTGTGCCGCTGTCCCTGGTCGGTGGCGCCTTCCTGATGTTGTTGATGGGCTTCTCGGTCAATCTGTTGACCCTGCTTGCCATGGTGCTCGCCATCGGCCTGGTGGTGGACGACGCCATCATTGTGGTGGAGAACGTGCACCGACATATCGAAATGGGCAAGTCGCGTTTCGACGCTGCGCTCACCGGCGCGCGCGAACTGGCGTTACCGATTATTGCCATGACTACTACATTAGTCGCTGTGTACGCACCCATCGGCTTTATGGGCGGACTGGTGGGCACCCTGTTTACCGAGTTTGCCTTTGCCCTGGCAGGTGCCGTGTTGATTTCCGGTGTTGTCGCCCTGACCCTGTCACCGATGCTGTCCGCAAAAGTCCTGAAGCCACACGGTCAGCAGGGCAGGTTTGAGCAGTGGGTGGAACACTGGTTCGAACGTTTGGCGGCGGGTTATCAGAAGCGACTGCACGGCACGCTGGAATCATTGCCCGTCACCCTGCTGTTTGCCGGTGTCGTACTGGTATCTATCGTATTTATGTTTGTAACCAGCAAGCAGGAGCTGGCGCCGGTGGAAGACCAGAGCATCCTGTTCTTCCAGGCGACCGCACCACAAACGGCAACCATTGATTACAACCAGGCCTATACGCGCCAGATTGTCGATGCTTTCGAAAGCGTGCCCGAGTATCACGAGAGCTTCTTCCTGCTCGGCAGGGGAGAGCCGACCACCACTTTTGGTGGTTTCAAAATGGAGCCGCCTTCAAAACGCCTGCGTTCACAAATGCAGGTGCAGCCGGAAGTGCAGGACAAGCTGGCAAAGATAGCCGGTTTTCAGACAGCGGTCTTTCCGCGGCCCAGCCTGCCGGGTTCGGGTGGCGGGCTGCCTGTACAATTCGTCATGACCAGTGATGCCAGTTACCTCGAGCTTAACAACCTGGCCAACCAGCTGATTGGCCGTGCCATGGGTAGTGGCCAGTTCATGTTCCTGATGAAAGAACTGCAATACAGTCGGCCACGCACCACGCTGGTTATAGACCGCGACCGCGCAGGCGACCTGGGTATCTCCATGGCAAACATCGGCCGCAACCTGGCCACTTTGCTGGGCGGTAACGACATCAACCGGTTTAGTCTGGAAGGGCGCAGTTACAAGGTTATTCCGCAGGTGTCACGCGACTATCGGCTACAGCCCGATATGTTAAAGAGCTACTATATAAGGCCGGGGACCGGTGAGCTGGTCGAGAGTGGTTCCCGCCAGGCCGCTTCAGCAGGCCAGCAAGGCACTGCACAACTGGTCCCGTTGGACGCGTTTATCACCCTGAAACAAACTGTGGAGCCCAGCCAGCGGACCCAGTTCCAGCAGCTCAATTCGCTGACACTGATGGGCGTTATGGCGCCCGGCGTACCCCTGGGAGATGCACTGGCCTACCTGGAAACCAGCGCACGGGAAATCTTCCCGAGAGGCTTTTCCTGGGACTACGCTGGTCAGTCGCGGCAGTTCGCCCAGCAGGGCAGTGCACTGATCATTACCTTCTTCCTGTCACTGCTGGTCATCTACCTGGTGCTTGCTGCCCAGTTTGAAAGCTGGCGTGACCCGTTGATCATCCTGGTGTCGGTACCCATGTCCATTGCCGGGGCGTTGGCCTTTATCACCCTTGGCTTTGCAACCATTAACATCTACACGCAGGTTGGCCTGATAACGCTGATCGGATTGATCGCCAAAAACGGCATACTCATTGTCGAGTTCGCCAACCAGTTGCAAATCACCGAAGGGCTGAGTAAACGCAGGGCCATTGAAAGCGCTGCCGCCATTCGTTTGCGACCTATCCTGATGACTACGGTGTCCATGATCGTTGCCATGGTGCCATTACTGATGGCAAGTGGCCCCGGTGCCGTCAGTCGTTTTCATATTGGTTTGACCATCGCTACCGGTCTGGGAATCGGTACGTTATTCACGCTGTTTGTGGTGCCCGCGGTGTACCTGCTGCTGGCCAGGGATCATAGTGAAGCCAGTCATATCGCACCGGAGCTCGCCGAAGTGTCAGCTAAGACCTGAGAGCTATGACAGGCCCAATACGGGGATCTACTATGAAGAAGCTTAATAAATCGAACGCCTTGCTGGCTGTTATCCTGGCCCCGACTATGCTCGATACAGCAAGTGCCGGGGATGTAAAAATCCTTGCCGCGGAGTTCCAGGCCAATGACGGTAACCGCTGGTCAGTGAGTGTGACGCTGGAGCATGGCGACACCGGCTGGGATCACTATGCAGACAATTGGCGTGTAGTGGATGGCGAGGGCAATATACTGGGCGACCGGGTGCTCTACCATCCCCATGTTGATGAGCAGCCTTTTACCCGTAGCCTGGGTAACGTGAAGGTCCCGGAAGGTGTTACAAAGGTGTACATTGAAGCCCATGACAAGGTGCATGGCTGGACGCCGAATCGGCTGTCAGTAGATCTGCGCAAAGCAGGTGACGGTCGTTTGCGGGTAAAGGCCGAGTAACAAATTTTGATCTGAAAGCCGGAATAAACACGTCTTGCGTTGCTCTGCATTTCGCTGCAAATTGTAGCTGTCGTTAGATATCTCGGGAGTAATTAATGGGGTCTTGCTGCGGAAACGGTTGTGCCGTCGACGCTCTGCACGAGAGGCAGCGCGGTACCCTTGTCAAGGTACTGTGGATCAATGCCATCATGTTTGTTGTCATAGCTGCAGCGGCATTTTACGGTAAATCGACTGCCTTGCTCTCCGACAGCCTGGACAATCTGGGCGATGCATTGACATACGGGTTAAGCTTGTTTGCCGTGACCCGGGGCCCGGCTACCAAGGCGCGGGTTGCCCTGTTTAAAGGCGGCTTGATTTTCATTGCAGCCTGTCTTGTGGTGGTGCAGATAATCTACCGGCTTGCCAGCCCCGTATTGCCCTCATATGAAATAATGACCATCTTTAGTCTTGCCGGTTTGGCTGCAAATGGCGCATGCTTTTTTTTGCTCTGGCGCCATCGCCGCGAGGACATTAATATGAGCTCTGTTTTTGAGTGCTCACGAAATGACATTGCAGCTAACCTGTCGGTTATTCTTGCAGCTGTTGGTGTGTGGGTATTTAACTCGGGGCTGCCAGATATAGTTATTGCTTCGCTCCTGGCGGCGCTCCTTCTGAACTCATCTGCTCGTGTCATAAAAGGCGCACTGTCAGAGTTGGCTCAAGCTGACAAATCGCTTAACCGGAGCGCGCAATAAATTACCCGTCATGGTCCGGCATGTTGAAGGGTTGGGCGCGAAGGTATTGAATGAATGCCTGAAACGAAATATCGAGTTCGGGATTCTGGAGCGCGTCGCATTCCCTGAAGTTTGGCCCAGAGTCGAGTACAGGGTGACACCGTTTGGGAACAGGTTTATTCGCATTCTGGATGAGCTTGAAAAACTGCAAGGTGAGATTGAAGAAGAAATATGACAATGATGACGGGCTGCTGGCGGCGTGAACGCTATGCCGCGGCTCACGTCAACCGCCAGGTGGAATCTGGAGAGGGATAACCAATGACGCTTAGCAAATCCAGTCTTGAAAGTGCGGCCGAGGAGGGCCTTCTCGAGCCGCATCAAGTTGATCCGCTGTACGAGTACCTGCGCTCGGTTCCTGCAGGTGGCCCGCGATTTGATTTTACCCATGTGCTCTATTATCTCGGTGGCCTGATTGCGATTGGCGCCCTGACAGTATTCATGAACCTTGGTTGGGAGCAATTTGGCGGCTGGGGAATTCTGTTTATCTGTCTGCTGTACGCGGGAGCGGGTCTGGAAATAACGAACCGCTTTCGTAATGCCGGGAGAGACATTCCAGCCGGTATATGTGGTGCCTTTGTTATTGCCCTTACACCACTCGCTGTCTACGGGTTTCAGCAAGGCATGGGGTGGTGGCCCGCAAATGTCGAATATCGGGATTATCACCGCTACATTAAATTTCTCTGGATCTACATGGAGCTTGGCACACTGTTCGTTGGTGCGGTTATGCTCTGGAGATACCGCTACCCGTTCCTGGTAATGCCAATTGCAGCAACGCTTTGGTATATGTCGATGGATATCGCAGAATTGATTGCGGGAGATGTCTTCAGCTACAGGGAACGAGCAGTGATTACGATGTGGTTTGGACTGGGCATGATGTTATTGGCCTTATGGGTCGATATTCGATCGAGGAGAACTCTGGATTACGCGTTTTGGCTCTACCTGTTCGGGGTAATGGCGTTCTGGGGCGGTATGACCTCCCAGGACTCCGATAGCGAATTGGCAAAGTTTCTGTATTTCTGTATTAACCTGTCACTGATTACTGTTGGCGTTATTTTGGTCCGGAAGGTTTTTGTTGTTTTTGGAGCCCTTGGCGCCTGTATTTACCTCGGGCACCTGGCCAATGAGGTATTCAGGGATAGTTGGCTTTTCCCGGTTGCCCTTGCCTTCATAGGTGCGGCGGTCATCTATTTAGGGGTTCTGTGGCAAAAGAATGAGGCGGCAATAACCTTGTCGGCGCGCCAGTACCTGCCTCTTCAGATCAGGGAGCTGTTGGAGGGGCGTAGCATATGATATCCAGCTCATTAACCAGCACGATTTGAAAGGGAATTACTGCGGGTGAAAGACACCTTCCGCTTGGCGGGTTTTGCAGAAGATATTTCACCTGTAGATAGACGCAAAGAAAAAGTACCCATAAGATTATCGCTATGATCGTAAACCCCACATCAGCTTTATTGGATAGTCTTTACTGGATAACGCTTATTGCGGTTATTGTTTCATCGGCATCTGGTGTTCTTAAGGCCGGTTTTAAACAATTTGATCTGTTCGGCGTGATCATTATTGCTATCGCCACGGGGCTGGGAGGTGGTTCACTGCGTGATATGCTGCTGGACCGGGAAGTGTTCTGGATTCGGGATCAGGGATTTTTTATCGCGTCACTCGGTAGTGCCATAATCATATTTGTATCGGCACGCTTAATCGTGATCCCCCCCAGATTATTTCTGGTCGCAGATGCCGCCGGCCTGGCAACTTTTGGTATTGCCGGAACCCTGGTTTCACTTATGGTAGGTGCACCCTGGCTGGTTGCCAGCTTTATGGGTGTAATGACCGGCACCATGGGCGGTATTTTCCGCGATGTGTTGAGTAATGAACCGCCAGTCGTGTTTCAGAGTCCGCTCTATGCAACAGTGTCATGGGGTGGTTCATTGTTGTTTATTGGCCTCCTGTATTTGCGCACAGATGTTACTTATGCAGCGGCTATCGCCGGCCTTAGCATCTTTACTGCACGCATGCTGGCTATTCGATTCAATATCAGTTTGCCAAGGTTCCGCTTTAAGGTGTGACCATGCATTTGGAACAACTGGATAACCAGCTAAAGGATAAATATGAGCATTAATGATAAGGAAGTAACCGGTGACACCTCCGCTATCTGGGAGAACCATGTGTCCGTCCCTGATACGCCGGAAGGCTTTACCGTAAGAACGACCTTCCCGGCCAATCCGGATGGTGCTGAAGTTATGCTGGAGCGGTGGGAAGCGGGTTCGGAAGAACCGCCGCACTCACATCCAGGTGATGACATGACCGTTGTCATCGAAGGCAGGATGGCGATCCAGTTCTACATGAAAACATCCGATGGCCTTGTTGCTGATGGTGAGAAAATATTTCTTGGCAAGGGAGATACCGGATATATCAAGGCCGATAGAATCCACGATGCCAAATATATCGAGGACTGTAAACTGGTTTATGTTCACGATAAAGCCTTTGGTTTTACTGCTGAAAATTAATCATAGAATTGCGGAGCCGGCCAGGTCTGTTGGATGCGGCTTTGGCAAGAGAGTAAACATAGAGTAAAAAAGAGCGTGAAAATTAAGTTACCATTATCACAAGACCAGAAACTGATGGTTGTATGCCGGGTTGAGCCCGGCTGCCTCGGGCCAGAGGGTAAAAAGCATATCAAGAAATTTTGTGAATTCGCCCAGAAACAGGTGGAGACTATCGATTCGGATTTTGTTCACTGGGAGCTGGTCCCCAGGGAGGATAAATCACTGCCCGAAATGCAGTACAAGATAAGTAACAAGAAACTGACTCACGATAAGGCGGCAAAGTATCTGGGGCTATTCAGGAAAGACCTTGATGAATTTGAGGAACATTTGCATGACAAGGTTGCTCATCTTGTTGACGAGTACCTGGGGCACTGAAAAAAGTATTATTTCGTTCGGGTGTATCAGTGGGGCACGATAAATTTATCGGGCCGGTGCGGCATTGGGTCGAAACTGTGGTGGTGGGCCTGAATCTCTGTCCCTTTGCCAAGCGGGAACTGGTAAATGACCGGGTGCGGTTTTCTGTTTCAGAAGCAGAAACTGAAGAACAACTGCTGGTGGACCTGCAGGCAGAGCTGGAATTGCTCAACAATGAGGAGACAGTGGAAACCACTTTGTTAATTCACCCCCGGGTGCTGCAGGACTTCTTTGATTACAACCAGTTTCTGAACTATGTGGACAGGTTGTTGACGCAGATGGAACTCGAAGGCGTTTACCAGGTAGCCAGTTTTCACCCCGATTACCAGTTTTCCGGTACCCGGCCTGTTGATGTAGAGAACTATACTAACCGATCTCCCTATCCCATGTTGCACCTGATACGGGAGGACAGCCTGGAGCGTGCTATCGCCAGTTATCCGGATCCGGACCGGATCCCCGAACGCAATATTGAACTGCTGGAAAGGCTGGGGCGGGACAAGATGCAGGCATTATTGCAGGCTTGTTATGATGAAGCCGGACAATGAAAGCGCTGTTGTCCGGGTAAGACGTTTTATGCAGGTCTGTTGCCTGCGCGCTAGGTAGATCGCCCGTGTTTGTTCGCGCAGAACATCATGCCAACGCCATTGGATTCAGAGCGGGTAACTACTGCTGATACATGGTGCATACGTACTACATTGGAAGAATTCATGTGGAGCGCAAATACCAGCTTCAGCTGCTTACGCCTTGGCACATAGAGTGGGTTGGTTTTGAGAAAAACGCCAATATCACTGATATCGCTTGCCGTACAGCAAACCGCAGACTGCCCTGGCAGTGAAACGTAAACGTTCACGTCGATGAATTTGCGTTCCGATGTTCGGCGTTCCATGATGATTAACCCGGGTAAGCGGCTCTCACTGAGTCAATTGCCAACAGGCAAAAAACAAAAATCAGGGCAAGAGATATGCTCGTCAGATGCGTCTTCATAAACTATCTCCATTACTGCATACCGGAAAATATAAGCATATTGGATGCCGGGAATCCTAATACACGGATAAATCTTGAATTAATCGAGTATCAGGACATTGGCCACGCGGCTATTTGTAAGGTATTCCAGACTGGTTTTTGGGATTCTTTACACTTGCTCTCCCGGGGTTGCTGCGGTCAAGGTTTGGTCTGTCACCCGGGATCGTCGTGATTGTTGCTATCCAGTCGATATTCAAATATTTCCTCGTCGTCCTGTGGCGCCGGTTTAACCCGCGCTATCGGATGAAGTGCGAGTCAGTATTTCATTAAAATGATGCGATTGACGTAATTTTACGGCCGGCAGTTCCGGATGGTTGCGATCTCTGGCCCGGCGGGTGCTTTGTTGGTAGTCTCAGGGAGTCAGCGGTTAATGAAAGGAGAATGTAGTGAGCGAAGATAAAAGGAAAGGCGAACAGCCTGTACCGGATGACATCAAAAACTATCTGAATCAAGCCCAGCTCGGTGAGCTGCATAAAATCGAAGGGTTTGGCTGGAAACTGGTGTTTGTTCGCCGTCCGTTGTTTCAGGAGACGGTAGTGGTGGTAACCGACGCGGGTGGTGGGTCAATAGGGGTCCTGGAAGAGGATGGCAGATTAAACCTGGATCCGGGCATAGAGACAAGAGCGTAACCGGTGATTGGAGCGCACGAAATCAAGATTGTTTTCTAAAGGCATGCACCCACGTACAGTGCTTCCCGTGCTGCTCTATTTAATTTAAAGAGAATGAAGTCGCGCGGGCGCTGGTTCGTGAATTTGGTTATACAACGCCCTGACTGATTACTGACTGCTCTTCTGGCGTGCGGGCTTTTTGGTTTTGGCGCGGGCCTTCGCCTTCTTTTTGCTTTTTGGTGATCGCTTCCGCTCCGGTTTCGATGCTGCTGGTTTTCCTTTACCCTTTCCCTTGGTATTGCGTTTATGTGGGGCAGATTTTCGGTCGGCATCACTCAGTTCCGAAATACGTAGTGCTTTTCCGCAAACCCGGGTTTTTTTAAGAACTTCAAAGGTTTCCCTGGGCATGCCGGCAGGCAAGTCGATGGTCGAGAATTCATCGTAAATATCGATGCTGCCGATGTAGCGACTGTCTATGTCGGCTTCGTTGGCGACAGCACCAAGTATGTTTCCCGGTTTGACGTCATCCCGGTATCCAACTTCAAGTCTGAACCGGCACATTTCCACGTCTGGATCCGATTTCAGTTGGTTGGGGCGCGTTTTCACGGATTTTGCCTTGCTGTCTGAACGTGTTCTGCGTTCTTTCTCTGCAGGGCGTGATTCTTTTTCCGATACCAGCAGGGGCTGCTCGCCCTGCGCCAACTGTGCGAGTGCAGCAGCAATTTGCAGAGGTTCCGTCCCCGTTTCCTCATGGTAATCGAGGATCAGCTGTTGGAACATATCCATGTTGCGGTTGGACAGCGTGTCGGTAATCTTTTGCTTGAACGAGTTAATGCGCTGTTGGTTAATGATCTTGGCCGAGGGCAGCTGCATTGGTTCGATCGGCTGTCGCGTCACTTTTTCTATGGTTCGCAGCATGTTCCTCTCGCGTGGAGCAACGAACAGAATCGCCTCTCCACTGCGCCCGGCACGTCCGGTTCGTCCAATGCGGTGCACATAGGATTCAGGGTCGTACGGGATGTCGTAATTGATGACATGGCTGATGCGCTCGACATCAAGTCCTCGTGCAGCAACATCGGTGGCGACGAGGATGTCTATTTTGCCTTTCTTGAGTTGCTCAATGGTGCGCTCGCGGTTTTTCTGGGGAATGTCGCCATTTATGGCTTCGGCAGCAAAACCTCTTGCCAGTAGTTTTTCCGCAAGTTCAGTAGTAGTTGTTTTGGTGCGGACAAAAATCAGCAGCGCATCAAAGGGCTCAACTTCCAGGATACGGGTAAGCGCATCGAGTTTGTGAGTGCCTGATACCTGCCAGTATCTTTGTCTGATGGTTGGTGCGGTGGTGGTTTTAGTCTGTATTTTCACCACCTGGGGGTTTTTCAAAAACTGGTTGGCAACTTTGCGAATAACCGGCGGCATGGTCGCGGAGAACAGGGCGATCTGGCGCTCTTCCGGAAGGCGTTCCATGACCCATTTAACGTCATCGATGAATCCCATACGCAGCATTTCGTCAGCTTCATCGAGTACCAGGGCTCTTAGCTTGTCCAGCTTCAGGGTGCCGCGTTTTATGTGATCCAGGACCCTGCCAGGGGTGCCTACCACGACATGCACGCCGCGTTTGAGCGGCCTTAGCTGCACGTCATAGGCCTGGCCACCGTAGATTGGCAGCACATGAAAGCCCTTCATGTGGTGCGCATAAGTCTGTATGGCTTCTGCCACCTGTATGGCAAGCTCACGGGTAGGGGCCAGCACCAGTAGCTGCGGTTGGTTTTGCTTGATATCAATCCGGTCAAGCAGCGGTAGCGCAAAGGCTGCTGTTTTGCCGGTGCCGGTTTGTGCCTGGCCAATAATGTCGCTGCCATTCAGCAGGTGAGGTATGCACTGTTCCTGAATAGGCGAGGGCGTTTCGTAACCCACATCATTGAGGGCTTTGAGCAGCGGGCTAGACAGTCCAAAGCTGGAAAAGCTGGGTGAATCTTCGGCAGAGGACATAGGACGGGCCTTTTCTGAGGGGCAAAGGGCTAGAATTATACGTTACATAAGGGATTGATTATATAGATGCCGGAAATGTCTGTGTGCAGGTGGTCGAGTGGTCTGATTTGTGGCTGGGATTCGGAAGTCATTGGAATTATTATAAAAATTATGGAAAAAGTGATTTGGTTCGTAAAATGCTCAGTGCCGCCGACCCTACCGCCCTGGCGATCACCCTCAAACTGGCGGGCGTTACCACCTTAATCCTCTTGTTGTTGGAAACGCCGCTGGCCTGACTAAGAGAGTAAAATTTTCAATGACTACAGAAAAAGCATTACATGCGCGCAGCAAATCAAAGTGCGAGTTGTGTGGCAGCACAGAGAACCTGGATGCTTATGAAGTACCGCCGCGTACCGGTGGTAACATCGATGAATGTGCGCTGCTGTGTGAAACATGTCGCGACCAAATCGAAAACCCGGGTAAAGTTGATGTGCATCACTGGCGTTGCCTTAACGACAGTATGTGGAACCAGGAACCTGCAGTGCAGGTGGTCGCCTGGCGAATGCTGACACGCCTGAAAGCCGAAGGTTGGCCACAGGACCTGCTCGATATGCTCTTTCTGGATGACGATACTCTCGCCTGGGCGCAAGCCACAGGTGAGGGTGACAGTGATGAAGCGACTGTCAGGCATATCGATAGCAACGGTGTCGTTCTCGCACCGGGAGATACGGTTACCCTCATCAAGGATCTTAATGTAAAGGGTGCAGGGTTTACCGCCAAGCGTGGTACCGCGGTACGCGGTATTTCACTGGTGGCTGATAATCCGGAACACATTGAGGGTCGTGTAAACGGCCAGCAGATTGTGATCCTCACAAAGTTTGTTAAAAAATCAAACTAGTTATCTTTTGGAATCTTGCCTGATAGGTCACCGAGCTTGTTATTGCTGCGTGCGTTATGTTGCTGTTCGGACGTTGGTGAAAAATACGGGTTTTGTTATGCTTGTATTCAACCGTTGCATCGGGATTTTAAAGGCTCGATGAAACTACCCGTACAATGTTGGGAGAAGAATATGAGCTTAAACAACTGTTACGCAATGGCAGCCGGTGTTATTTTGCTGGCACCACTTGCTGCATATGGCGATTCCCTGGAATGCCATGGCACTATCGTTTCCCCGGGTGATACCGAGAAGCAGTTACTCGAAACCTGTGGTAATCCCACATCCCGCAATGGTGCCGACTGGACATATGCAGTTCCCGGATCCCAGCCAGTGTTGGTTACGCTTGGTAATGGCGTAGTGATGTTTATCCGGGATGTGGACGAGGCATCGGAGTCTGCCGAGTCCCCGTTGGGGGATCACCCCTGAATGAAAGCGTTAGTCAAAAAACGCGCTGAGGAAGGCCTGTGGCTGGAAGACGTGCCAGTACCGGAGGTGGGTAATAATGATGTCCTGATTAAAATCCAGAAAACAGCCATATGCGGTACGGATATCCATATTTATAACTGGGACGAGTGGGCGCAGAAAACGATTCCGGTGCCGATGACCATCGGCCATGAGTTTGCTGGTGTGATAGCGGAGATGGGCTCCAATGTTACCGGTCTGGAAATTGGTGACGTGGTTTCCGGTGAGGGGCACATTGTCTGCGAGCGTTGCCGAAACTGCCTGGCGGGTCGCCGTCACCTTTGTCCGAATACGATTGGTGTGGGTGTCAACCGCACCGGTGCTTTTGCCGAGTATTTGGCCATCCCTGCAAAAAATGTGTACAGGCCAAGCAGACCCATGTCTACGGATTTGTTAGCCTGCTTTGACCCGTTTGGGAATGCTGTCCATACGGCCTTATCGTTCAATATGGTCGGCGAGGATGTATTGATCACAGGTGCGGGTCCTATAGGGATCATGGCGGCGATGGTGGCCGCGCATTGTGGTGCACGCAATATTGTGATTACTGACCTGAACCAATACCGTCTGGATCTGGTGAAAAAGATTGTACCCAAAGCTATTCCCCTGAACGTTAATGACGGGCCTATCAGTAAAGAGTTCATGTGCGAGCTGGGAATTTTTGAAGGCTTTGATGTCGGTCTGGAAATGTCGGGTTCTCCGCATGCGTTTAAAGACATGCTCAGCAAAATGATTAACGGCGGAAGTATAGCGATGCTGGCTATCATGCCGGATGGTACCGGTATTGACTGGAACCAGGTGGTTTTTAAAGGCCTCTTTATTAAAGGCATTTATGGCCGCGAAATCTTTGAAACCTGGTACAAGGGAACCATGATGGTACAAAGTGGGCTTCCCCTGGAAAAGATTATTACCCACCGTTTCCACTATACAGACTTCCAGCAAGGGTTTGATGTAATGCGTTCCGGCCAGTCCGGCAAGGTTATCCTTAACTGGGGCGAACAGTAGATGAAGGGACGATTATGAGCTTCAGGAGTGCAAAAGAAAGTCTGGCCAGGGACCTGGCCGAGATAAAAGCAGCCGGTTTGTGGAAGACCGAGCGTGTCATTGCTTCTGACCAGAAAAATAATATTACCCTTGCTGATGGCAGCGAGGTTATCAATATGTGCGCGAATAATTACCTGGGGCTGGCCAATAACCCGGAAGTCATACAGGCAGCGAAGGACAGCTATGACCGGTGGGGCTTTGGGCTCTCTTCGGTACGTTTTATCTGTGGCACCCAAACTATTCATACTGTGCTCGAAGGCAAGGTGACGGACTTCCTGGGTATGGAAGACACTATTCTTTATGCGGCCTGTTTTGATGCCAATACAGGACTTTTCGAGACTATTTTGAATGCCGAAGATGCCGTCATATCTGATGAATTGAATCACGCTTCGATAATTGATGGTATACGCCTGTGTAAAGCTGCGCGCTTCCGATACAAAAACAACAATATGGAAGATCTTGAGGATAAGCTGAAAGAGGCGAAGGCCGGTGGCGCACGCCGGATACTGATTACCACGGATGGCGTGTTTTCAATGGACGGTACCATTGCGCAGCTGGATAAAATATGTGATCTCGCCGATAAATATGATGCGATGGTCCATCATGACGACTGTCATGCTGTCGGCTTTATGGGTAAAAGTGGCCGCGGTGTTCACGAATATTGTGGCGTGATGGACCGGGTCGATATTATTACCGGAACATTCGGTAAGGCATTGGGAGGCGCTTCAGGAGGCTACACATCCGGGCGTAAGGAAATTATCGAAATGTTACGTCAGCGCTCACGCCCATACCTGTTCTCGAATACCGTGGCGCCGGCAATTTGTGCGGCCACGATCAAAGTGCTGGAGATGCTTTCTGCGTCGACAGAATTACGCGATCGTCTCGAAGACAATACGCGCTATTTCCGGAACGGGATGCGAGCTGCAGGCTTCGAGGTAAATCCTGGCAATCATCCGATTGTGCCGGTCATGCTGGGGGATGCCATGCTGGCACAGGAAATGTCCCGAAAATTACTGGAGCGCGGAGTTTACGCTATTGGCTTCTTCTTCCCGGTTGTGCCTAAAGGCAAGGCAAGAATTCGCACTCAAATTTCAGCAGCCCACACAAAAGATGATTTGGATACGGCAATTGCGGCTTTTGCTGCAACTTATGCCGAACTGACGGGTTGATTCCCAACGAATCTGCGTGTTTTCGTACAGCAGATCGTAACCCGGGCAGTACAGGTAAATGAAAAAGGGCGGCCAGTTGGCCGCCCTTTAATCCTTCAGCTTACGACGTGGTTAATGTGAGTGACCGATTGTGCCGGAGAAGAAGTCCGGACCGGCACCAAACGGTGGCTGTACAAAGCTCGGATCGGGCGTGTTGTCAGGCTGTCCGATTTGCTCACTTTCAGACTGAGGCAGATTACCCGGATTTTTGGAATCCACGGTAACTACACGACCCTGGCCGGTACCAAACTGCGCATCGGTCACAGTGTTGTCTGTCAGGCTGTCCAGGTAGCGACGTAGCGCATGCACAGGGTGCAGGAAGTTATCCGGTGCAACCTGTTTGACAACAGGACCAATAATAACGCCTTCTTTGTTCACCGGTTCAGCCAGCGTGATAGCACTTTCGTAATCATCGGCATCAGCCAACTGGAAGAACTTGAAGTTAGCACCACCGCCAGTACGGCAGACATCATCCAGCGGGTTGCCGTGTCCGTAACAGGAAGCAAATACATAGCGTTTACCAAGATCCAGTGCCTGACCGCCGATTTTAGTTTCAACAACACGACTGCCTGAACTGCTGAACGGCCGGTTTTTAAGGTCGATCTTCTGTTCCATGTTGGCAAGGCCGAGGTACCAGCCACCGCGTTGCATGAATACATTACGGTCAAACACTGCACCCAGAATGGTATTCAGGCTGTTCTGGATGGACTGGCCCGAAAAGTCAGCGACATTGACCGCAGGCGCAATCGGGAACCAGGTATACAGGTCACGTAATGTGATCGGGCTACCCGGCAATACAGCATTACCGAAACGGAAGCCGTTAGCCATGGAAACGTCCACGCCGTTTTCCCAGCCGGGAACATTGTATACATCGGCCACGCTGTTACTTACGGCAAGGATGCCATCAGCAATGAAGTTATTCAGCGTGTCTTCCAGTACGCTGTGTCTCAACAGCAAGGTATCGGTGTAACCGACTTCAGTGTCCAGATCATCAACAAGCTGAAGCCCTCTCACTGCAGGGTTGACGAAACCACCAGGCATGAAAGTGTGACGTTTAACAATACCGTCTTCACCCGCGATGAAGTCTTCTTCCATGGCGGCAACCAGTTCAGCCATGGCAGGGTCTTCTGCGACAGACTCATCAACAGGAATCGCTTCCCAAGTGAAATCCTCTATTTCACCACCGTCCATTTCAAGGTCAAGACGGCCGACATACATATCGCGGTTGGTTTCAACCACAATGGCCGCACCCCTGCTAAGCTGACGACGCTCACCGCGGCTCAATGCTTTACCAGGTGTGGTTCTTGTAACTTCGTCCTTACTCACCAGCAAAGCACCCAACGTAACCTCATGGGTATGCGCAGAATACATCACGTCGATATCTTTAAAGCTTTGTGCAATCTTGATGTTTTGCGACAGGCCAAGTTCAGACTGGACAACGATCAGTTCTGCTCCCTCTTCTTCTTTCACCTTTTTGATCAAGCCGGGTAGTTCTTCAACGCCCTGGGTAAAACGAAAGGTGATATTGAAGGTGTCGGCCTGTTGCGGAACGATAGAGGCGGTAATACCAATAACGGCGATTTTTGTGCCGTTGCGTTCCAGTATTTGATACGCCGGTAATACCGGTTGGCCGTGCAAAGGTGCTGGTAACGGGGCCGCGTTATAGAGATTGGCGGCCACGGCCGGGAAGCTTGCTTTAATAACACCCACGCCTGGAGGTGTTGGTTGAGGTGCTGTAGCTAAATTTTCTTCACAGGTATAACCGCTGGCTGCATCGGTCAGGCCTTCAATAACGGGTACATCATCACAGCCGAGATAACCGGACATGGTGCGAATGTTGCCCGGAATGGTTGGTTTCGGACCGAATGTTGTAAAGCGGTTACGGAATACAGCGGCGCCGTAACCAAAATCCCAGTTACCCGGTGTATACACATCGATACCAAAAGCATTCATCGGTATCATCATGGCATCACCGACAGTGAACATAGCTTCTGCACTGCCATGGGTTAAGTCGCCTGTGGAAAGCAGGACTGCGTGAGGATTATCGGCACGGATATCGTTAACGACGGTTTTCAGTCGGGCAAGGCCGCCAGCACTGGCGGCTTCATATTCGCTACCATCCGGCTTCTTCATAATGGCGGCGTGAGGAACCAGCGTACCGTGCAGGTCACCCATTTCGATCAGTGTGATAGTCTCATCGTCCGAATGGGAATAGGACGCCTGGGCCGTGTTAAGGCCGAGGAAGGCCAGGGACAGGGCAGATGCTAACGCGCAGCTCCCCGCCTTCTTGACAAAGTCGTGCATAGCCATTGGGTACTCCTCCAGTGTTGTTGTTTATTGGTTTAATAAAACACGCGACAGACTAGCTGCCGGGGTAAACCCGAGGTATAGGAAAAATCCTTAAAATGACTGAGTAGATGCCTGAATCTGACTATGAGTAAATCCAGGTGTAATAACTAACTTGTTGTTATTTATGGCGTAACCAGACCAAGGCGAATAGCAAGGCGGGTGAGTTCAGCCGAGTTGGCCAGCCCCAGTTTCTGTTTAACGCTGGTGTTGTGATGACCTATTGTCTTGGGGCTGACGTTGAGCATCTCGGCAATTTCATTGACGGACTTGCCCTCGGCACGCAGTCGAAACACCTCGAATTCACGTGGCGACAGGTCGGCGATAAGCTGGCTGTCTGTGGAGACAGTTCGCTTGACCAGGAAGGGCGTCATTTCCTGGCCGATATACAGCTCGCCTTTTGCCACCTGACGAACCGCGTCGACCATTACCCGGGAGGCACTGCGCTTGGAGATATATCCGAGGATGCCAAGATCCAGGGCGCGGTTAAGGTAGATCTCGTTCTCATGCACGCTGAAAACCAGGATTCGTGCCGATTCATCTCGTGCCAGAATGCGTCGGCTGGCGTCGAGCCCGCCAATACCGGGCATGCTCAGGTCCATGACTACGACCGTGGGCTGGTGCTGCATGTACGACCGGTAAGCATCTTCGCCGTCGGAGGCTTCAGCCACGACCTCAATTTTTCCGGTGCTTTCCAGCAAGCGGCGGTAGCCAGCCCTGACGACTTCGTGATCATCGACCAGCAACGCCTTAATGGTATCCACTGCTAACCTCTTTATTGTTTTCAGGCGGTTTCATATTCGGGTAATGGCACCCGGGCCTGCAGGCGCAGGCCCTTGCCAGGTTCGGAATGTATGGAAAAGCTGCCGTTAATTGCTTCGATGCGTTCACGCATGCCGAGTAATCCCAGGCCGCGGTTACGCTGTCCCGGATCCATGCCGCCGCCATTGTCTTCGATTTTTAACAGCAGGCAGGCCGTATCATCGCATTCCTGTTTGGCAAGTTCGATAGTCACCCGGGTTGCTTCGGAATGCTTGGAAATGTTGGTCAGGGCTTCCTGAACAATACGGTAAACGGAAATATTGATCGTTTCTTCCAAAGCCGACACGTCACCGTCGACGTTGAACTGGAGATCCACTGTTTTGTAGCGCTGTTGCCAGGCGTTAACTTCTTCTTCGATGGCTGCGATCAAACCGAGATCATCGAGCACGACGGGCCGAAGTCGCTGCATCATGGAGTGGACAACGTCATAAATGCGTGAGGATAAAGTGAGTATCGCTTGTGCGCTTGCCTTCAGGTGGCTGTCAGCGTCACCGGATCGATCATGGATTATCCTGGCATCAGCCTGGATCGCGGTCAGACACTGCCCAAGCTCATCGTGTAGTTCACGCGCCAGGTAACGGCGTTCTTCCTCCTGTACAGCAAGCGATTTATGGACCAGGAAGCGGTTGCCTTCCAGCAGGGTCATGCACTCATGTTCCTTGAGCTTGCGTTCACTGATGTCGTGCAGGGTGGCGGCGTACAGGGGCTTGCCATCGAGGTCGACACGGCCGATAAACAGCTCAAGCGGGAATTCGGTAGTATCCTTGCGTAGCCCGGTGAGCTCTGTGCGTGTGGGCGTCGGTTGTTTCCAGTGGCTACCTTCCCAGTTCTCATCGCTCAACAGGCAGGTAACCGGTTGTCCAATCAGCGCCCTGCCTGCATAGCCGAACAGTGACGTTATAGCCGGGTTCTGCGATAGAATTATCAGGTCGTCACCATAGGTCACCATTCCGTCTATGGAAGTCTCTTCAATTACACGTTCCCTGGCGAGCAGGTTCTGCATTCGTCGTGTGCGCTCGGAAACTTCCGACACCATGTGGTTGAACGCTGCCGCGGTCTTGCCGACTTCATCGTCAATTTCGGTAGCGACTGTTGTCGTGTAGTCACCGGCGCCGACTTGTTGGGCGGCATTTGCCAATCGGCCCAGACGGCGTGTCAGTCGCAAGCCGATGAATACGGTCGCGAGTATGGTCAGCGTAATTTCCGTCCCGGCAATAGCAACACTATTGACCCTTGCCGTGTGAATGGCTGCGTTCATCTGTGTCAGTGAGAGACCCATGCGGACCTGACCCAGGAGTTGGTCACCGATAAGAATCGGAGCGGCAACGTCAAAAATGCCGTCACTGACCTGCAGCGGGTGTTCATCGAGAGCAGGCCAGGGTGTGTCAGGCATATCACCCAGCTTGACTACAGAACGCTCGTCACGGTCAAAGATCGCCAGATAGCTGAGTTCGTCATTATCGGCAATGTTGCGCAGATATTCTTCCAGGGATGCGTAGTCGATGGCGATCAGATAACCGCCGGTAGTGGTCGCAACCTGCTTCAGCATGCTATCCGCGCTATCCCTCAGGCGGTCGGCATAGGCTTGTTGCAGCAAGCCTATATTGCTCCATACCAGCAGCGATAGCATTACGATTTCTATTATTACCACACTGGAGATCAGTCTGACGCGCAGGGAACGCCATGGCGAAACAGGCATGACTACTGGACCTCTATCTGATCGACAATCGGCCCAAGTGCTTCGTAGGCATCATCGCTGGCTGAGATAAAACCGGGCCACTCAAGAGCTCGCAATACAGCGCGGCCATCCTTGTTTTTGCGCATGTCTACAAGCGCCGCCTGAATGCGTGCTGCAACTGAGGTGTCTACCCAGGGCGCGACAGCAATGGGTATATGTGGAACATGGTGGGAGTACGCAATAATGACCGTACCCTGGCGCAAGTGGGGCTGTACGCGCCGATAGACCGGTAACATCAAAGTCGCAGCATCTGTCGTGCCCTGATACGCAGACAGGAGAGAGGCACTGTGACTGGGGGTTGCTACCAGGGACAGGTCGGTTTCAGGGTTGATGTTATTTTCCAGCAGCAATTGCCTGGCAAGCAATGTGGAGAGGGCCAGTGATCCGGTTGTGGCCAGGCGTTTGTTTTTAAGGTCCTTTATCGAGCGTATATTGCTTCGGGTTGGCGCCACGATTACCGCTTGCATGCTTGCCTGGTCAACGCGAACCAACGCCTGGTAACCGGCATTCTTACTGGCCATGTAATACAGGTGCGGAGCGGTAAACAGAATATCGTAGCGTTTCTCGTTCTGGGTGCGATCCACAAACTGCGCAAAATCCGGGGCTGTTTCCATACGGATTTCAGTATTCAGTTCGGTCGATAGATACTTCACCAGGGGTGAGAAACGCCGCACAAGGCGTTCCGGGCTGACAATCGGCAAAAATCCAAACACGAGATGATCGCGTGATGGTTGCGGGCCCGCTGGCTGGATATGAGGAGTCTGGGCGAAGATGCTGCCGGCCAGCATCCACAGGATCATGATCCACAGTGTTCTGGCACCATTCGATAGTCTGATCACACTTGAGACCTGCTTATTAACTATTTGAATTATCGCCAATTATATTTAATATGTCATTCCCGGATATGGTCGCAGACGAGGCGCGCAGACAGCAGGGAAGGTGGCAATAATACAGTTAGACGAACTACCGAGTGGTTTTATTCTCGGCTGGCTGGTGGGTTACGCCAGCTGTCCTGGAGTTTTCGCACAACCTCGTTCGATCTTTATCTTTTGGAAAATACTGACTTGTTTGATTTGGCATAGCAAAGAAAAGCCCCGTTCTGCCGCTAAGCAACAGTCGCATTGCTAAATTATTAAGGATTTACCCTTGACTAAACTCGACTGCCGGGGGTACCGGCGGACTGATGACATCGACCCGCAGTGGCTGGCTGATTATGCTCATAAAAACCCGGGGGTCTATCTCTTTGGTACGGCCGAGAATATCGATAAGCTCAAGAAGGATCTGGGTTCAATTGAATGGCAACGAATGTTGTCGGTCTGGCGCGAGCATAAACAGCAGCAGAGTAAAGACAGCGAGCTATTCTCAGCGGCGCTCAAGGACTTCCACGATACATGTCTGGATCTGAACCTGATCCCGCACGAGGTGCTGCAGGTGCTGACAGCACACCTCGAGGCCAGCGGCGGCGAAGTGATCGCACGGGAGATCGAAGCGATGCGGCAGGTTTATTCGAGAATTTATGGTCAGCACAGCGGTGGTCGAGCCTTCGACCTGGATTTAATACCGGAAAAGTCTACCGACCAGATCAAAGAGTAATCGTCGGTCTTTGATCCGCTGTTTTCGTATGGCGTTAAAGAGCCGGTGGTAGCCATAACACGACATACTAATACTGTTCTGAAAATCAGGCTGTTGTAGGCGAATCGGTAGTATATTTTCAGGTCTGACCTTTATCGCACCCAGATCTATCAAACGATTAAAAAAAGCGGAGGCCTTTGGCCTCCGCTGACGTGCCCGATCAGGGCAGGGGGTTTGCCGCTTGGGGCAAGGGGTTACGCGATGCTGATGTTGTTCGCGCCCTGCTGCGACGTAAACACGTTGCTCTGCAGGTGGTCAACAAAAGCGGCGTTGGCGCCGGTCACGGTGCTCACGTTCATCACCTGGGCCAGGTTCTGGTCAGCGATAACGGACGTGGTGTCGATGTCAGTAACGCTCAGGGACAGCTTCGGTCCACCCCGGTAAGGGCGGCTTACATGGCCGAGGTAGAGTCCGCCCGATACCGCCGTCATGGCTTTGCTGTCGAGTTCAACGTTGGCAGTCAGGTCTTTAATCATCAGTGTTTTCATGTCAGTGCTCCTAAAGGGTCAGTTAAGTCAGGTCAGTTACCCGGTTAAGGGTTAGAACGAGAACGGGTTGCCGCGTCCGGTGCCGGCGTGGTTGTAGGCGTACTGCGAAGGATTGATCGCAAGATTCAAGCCGCCGAGGTCAGCGCCGAGGACGCCGATGTTGTTCAGGGCCGAGACCTGAACGTTCTGGACCTGGACGATGTCCTGGTCGATACCGATGTTGATGTCGACATCAGCGAAGGCGCTGGGGGAGAAGTAACCCCCGGTGATGTCCGTCATGGCCTGGCTGTCCAGTGCCTGGCTTTCAGGCAGATCTTTGATCGATAACATAATTGTGCTCCTTGTTAAGAGGTTAAAGGCGGTGGAGGTCAATGACCTCCACCGTGCCAGGGGTTAGCGAATAGAGATGTTGTTGGCGCCGAACTGCGAAGTCGCTACGTTGCTCTGCAGGTGATCCGCAAACGCGGTGTTGATGCCGGTAGCGGTATCGACGTTCATGACCTGGGCCAGGTCCTGGCTGGCGATGACCGACTTGGTGTCGATGTCAGTCAGGCTGACAGACAAGCTCGGTGCGCCCCAGTAAGGCAGACGGCGTACGCGGCCGAGGGTGCCGCCGGCTACGGAAGCCATGGCTTTGCTGTCGAGTTCAACGCTGGCGGAAAGGTCTTTGATCATCAGAGTTTTCATGTTGGTGCTCCTGGTAATGTGTCAGTTGGGTAAGTGGTGTGAGTCCCGTTGGGCTCTGACAGGGATATTGCAGGGGCTGTGCCAGGATCTGGCAGAGAGGATAAATTAACTTTTAATCTATTGAATAATAAATGAATAATAATTATTGCGGGTTTTTCAAGTGCGCTGATGGCGCCGTGCGCGGGTGTAGATGTGGGGCCGGGCCGAACGGAAATCAGGGAGCTGTTGGTCAGCTGGCAACAGGTGCAGCAAGTCCAACCAGCCACCATGCAAGCTGTGCAAAGTTCTTTCCACCCCGAAAACTTTGAGAGCCGTATTTGTGATTTTTGGCCCCTATGGGTCCCGATTTGCTCAGGTTGATAGTGAGGCCGTAAGGCTAAGTCGTTCTGATCAAGGTTTTCCACCGCTCTGCTCTGTTCCGTTCCAGGAGCTTCCGCAAAATCTTTCAGCATTACCCTTCCCTGTTTTCAGTGATGTTGACCAGCACTGTAAGAGGCTGTTGAAGTACCCACTAATACTTCTCAGGGATGAAGCTAAACTCCGCGATAGATGCATCGTCGTCGTACTTGCCTCCCATGTTTCGCTTGCCGAAGGTGACCTTCTCAAGGGGTAGTTCCTTGTACGGGATCTGGCTGAGAAGATGTGAAATACAATTCAGCCGCGCGCGCTTCTTGTCATCGGCCTGTACGATATGCCAGGGTGCATAGCCGGTGTGGGTTGCTTTTATCATGTCGTCGCGGGCGCGCGAGTATTCATACCAGCGCTTGAAAGACGCGACGTCCATGGGGCTCAGCTTCCAGGTTTTTCTCGGATCGTCTACGCGCCCCTTCAAGCGGCGCTCCTGCTCGTCCATGCTGACATCAAACCAGTACTTGATCAGCAGGATCCCCGAGTCGGTCAAGGCGCGCTCGAAAAGGGGCGCGTATCTGAGGAAATCCTCGTATTGCTTCTTCGTGCAGAACTTCATGACGCGTTCGACGCCGGCACGGTTGTACCAGCTGCGGTCGAAGATTACGACCTCGCCTGCGGCAGGAAAATGCTGAATATAACGCTGCGGATAGTACTGGGATTTTTCCCGGTCGGTAGGCGTGGGTAGTGCTACCACGCGAAAAATACGTGGGCTCACCCGCTCGGTAATGCGTTTGATAACACCGCCTTTACCGGCCGCATCACGGCCTTCGAACACGACAATGACCCTGAGTCCTTTCTCCTTTACCCAGTACTGCAGTTTGACCAGCTCGGCATGCAGTTTGAAGATCTCCGCCTCGTATTCCTTATTTGAGAGTTTGGTCTTTTGTGTCTCGGAGCTTTTTCCGGATTTATCTTCATGCTTTGGTTTCTTCTTTGCCATCACTTCTTCCTCTCTGTAATTTTAATAACTTATGAATTCAAGAGCGGTCAACTTTAGGCAGATCCAGTTCAAACGCAGAGGCCGGTTTGCCTGTCTGGATACCTGGTAGTGCATTTAGAAAATCCATCATAAATCTAACAATGGGCCACTGCATACAAGTGTAGCCGGGATATGGGGGAATAGTGCTTTCCTGAATGTCCGATTTTGGCTGCGGAATCAGACGTACAGAGTGAAATTCCTGACCGTTTTAGTCAGATGGATGACCGGAACCGACCCACTATTGCCGTCCAGAAAAAGAGGCTGTACGGTAACAATTGTACTGTAAGCGGTCGTTCCGGGGCCGGCTTATGGGTGTCTCTTCAACCTATCGTATGCTGGAAAAAACACGGCAGCTGCGTAACATGTTTGCTGCTTGAGCTAAATGGAAGTGTCAGCAAGTGATTAAGCTAAGTATCTAGAATTATTTTACGAAGCCATTACGTCATTATTCTGACGCCGGTAATTGATTAGCTTGTTACGAATGTGTGGATGTTTCTTAGCGAGCATACTTGCTGCAAACAATGCTGCATTGACCGCATCTTCTGGCCCGGCATTATTCATCTCAACCAGATTATCCATGTTTTTATATGAATTAGAGTCGTAAGGTATTTTCTGCGTAACAGATTTTTCTATTGGGACGCCCAGTACGGTAATCTCTGTTTTAGAGGCCAGAATTTCACGCAAATCTGCTGCGCCAGTAGAGCCGGCGATGATAATCTCTAGACCACGATCTACTGCTTTGCTGGCATATTCATGCAATCGATTAGCATTTTTATTTGCGGTGATGATGCGAGCCTCATAGGCAACACCTAAGTTCGCAAGTAATTCTGCCGTGTGTTGCATGGTGCTCCACTGAGATCTTGAGCCTAAAACAATGCCGACTTGCATATCGTTACCCTCTTATAAAATCTTATATGTTTATTGTTTTATAAGCATATAAATAAAAAACACACATGCGTGTTAATAAAATATGACTTTAAGATCACGTTATTATTGCTGTTCGACTAATCAACTAATCCTCATATAAGTATAGATAACTATCTATCAAACAAAATTCCTGTTTCAATTAGTTCTATTGCCCTTATTGCATTAACTTTGATTCTGTTTAATGCGATTGATTATGAATGGGCGCATAAATGATTCCGTTAATTTATATACGTGCCGTTTGAATGTGTATGTGGCTGACAAGAAATCCATTTTCAAAATAAACACGAACCCTTCTTTACCAGCTTGTCGAAGCCTGCTCCCCGGCTTTATTGTGCCAGCTGGCAGCCGAGGGTACGGTGTTGCCGCGCTATGTCGAGCGGGAGTTCGAGGAGGAGTACCTCAAGTGTGGCCGAGGTACGTGAGTGCGGCTAAATTACCGAATTGTATCGGGTAGGGCAAAGCCTATCGTCATCTCTGACTGAATGACTGCTTTCAGTACAAGCGGTCATACGCTCGCATTTAGTGTATGACTCGTTCTGGCCGGACTTCCCCGTACGCGCCAATCCCAGTGTCTGGGCTCCCCCTAGTTATGAACGGCAGGATTCAGGTGGTGGGTTCAATCGGTGAGCGCAACACTTTATCTTTATCCAGAAAGATGGAGTGT
>JBHPFC010000036.1:0-27955 GCA_042576405.1 Pseudomonadota bacterium
GCAGCGAAGGCAGCGAAGGCAGCGAAGGCAGCGAAGGCAGCGAAGGCAGCGAAGGATCGACAGACATTGCAGGTGGCCGAGATTGCTGCACGTGAAACGCTGTCTCCAGTCGAGCGCCTGGAGATTGGGCTACACCCATGGGTCGGTTTTATCATCATGCCGCTCTTCGCATTTACCAACGCTGGATTGCCACTATCTTTGAGCAACCTCGGTAGCACGGTTACTGTGGCTGTGTTCTCAGGTTTCGTGCTCGGCAAACCCATTGGTGTTCTGTTGTTCAGTTGGCTGGCAGTGCGTTCGCATATCGCGATTCGTCCCCCGGAGCTGAGCTGGAGATTGATCGCAGGCGGCAGCCTGCTTGCCGGAATCGGCTTCACCATGGCGCTGTTTATTGCGAACATAGCTTTCGACAAGAGTCTAATTGACAGTGCTAAGCTGGGAATCTTCCTCGCATCTGTCTTTTCCGCAGTGGCGGGTCTGGCACTCTTGAAGTGGTTACCTGCACGTGGAAAACTTGGTCAAGTGGGTCGCGAATGAAATGGCGAGTCAAAGCAGTATGGAGCAATGACAAAGGGTGCGGACCGTATTGCCGAAACTGGCGCTAACAAGGCGTCCAGGCGGGCCAGTCGTTGCTAGACGTTAACAACAATACTTGACTGGGACAGCAAGTGGTGTGAGGGGATCTCACTGTCATTTGCCGACTGCTGTTATTGGCGGCTTCATGACAATGGCGCAGAGTCACTCCTGTTGAGCGCAGATTGTACATACTCTGGATTGGAATCGGCTTTGCGCCCGTGCTACAAGAAGATAACTAAACCAGTAACTGCGTGCCATCTTGTGTTGCAGCTGAAATCATCGATCTTTGTAGTTGACCTGCGTCAATAATCCTGTGCGATTGTTCTGGTCTAATGCCGGCTGACGTAAATGGCACGGACAGGGAAGTCGGTGTGTATAGTGAACATCAATAAAATCCCGGAGCCCTTACTATGAAATTGTCTCGACTGATTATTCCTGTCGTTCTGTTTACCTGTTCCTCGGCCTTGTCACTGCCTTCGCATGCAAAAGAATTCAAAGTGGATTGCTCGTCACTTGAAGACTGTATGACAAAGGGCGACAAGCTTACCAAAAAGCGCAAGCTATCCCTGGCTCTCGAAGCCTACCGAAACGCCATCAAGCTTGATGTGGAGAATAAAGATGCGTGGCGGAAGTTCGAGAAGATCGTTGTACGAATTTCTGAAGAAGGTGGCTGCTAACGATAGCTGAAAAAGTGACGGAAGGGGCAGCTGCATGCTTAGTTTAAAAAAACAATGGCCATTCTGGATCAGTGGTGTATTTGTTGGCGTCGCCGAGATCATGAATTATATCGTGCTGGAGAAGCCTATCGGGCTGACCACCGGTTTGGTAGAAATGACAGCTGCTTTCGAGCAGACGGTAGCACCGGGAATTGACTGGTGGTCACGGGCCTACGATCCGAATGTGCACTGGATTATTATCGGTGTGGTTGTCGGCGCCTGGCTGGTTGCGCGTGCGGAACGTGAATCGCGTGGCTGGATAAAATATCCGGTCAGGGAGCTGGTGCTCGCGTTTGTCGGTGGCTTTGTCTTCAGTTTTGGTACCCGTCTCGCACACGGTTGTACCACGCACCACTTTCTTGGCGGGCTGCCTTCCATGTCAACGGCTTCCCTGCTGTACCTGACAACGATTTTGCCTGCCGGCTTTATTACCTTTTATATGATGACAAAAATGGGCATAGGTCACGTATTCAAGGGTCAGGAAAACCGTGCCACTTCCGAATACGGTTGTAGAAACGGCGGCAAGATGGGGCTCGACGGTATGGCCTGCGAAGCGAGCCGTGGTTATAACCCGCGACGTGACTGGCTGCGTATCTCTATTCTGGTATTGATGCTTGCGTTCTTTATGAATGCCATTGCGGGCTCCTTTATTTATGGAACAGAAGACGGCCTGTTTGGATGGAACTATTCCATCAGTTCAATTGGCTGGGGACTGGCCATCTGGTTGTTACTTGTCGGTATCGTTGCCGGTGTTGGCATGGCCAAGACCGGTTTTGGAACCGAGTGCGCCTTTATGACGCCCGAAATTTCAATGGGCATGGAACACAAGGAAAGCTTCTTCGAAAAGAAATGGCTGATACCGGGTTCTACGCGTGTGATGTTCCGCTCCATGTCCCCTTTTACAGCGATTTTTATCGAAATCCTGCTTTTGTGGGGTGCGATAATGATCGGTTGGCAATTTTTCGATATCAAGTTGCCTCTGGGCATGAATCCGACCTGGGTTCTGCTGCTGGGTGCGGCCTGCCAGGGCTTTGGCTCGGTTGCCATGATCGGCTGCGAGATTCGCACCTATATGCGTCTTGGGCTGGGTTACATGACTGCTGTTGCCGCGTTCCCGGGCTTTCTGCTTGGCTATCTGCCCTATACGTTGAATGTGGATTACTGGGAAGACCTGGCGCGTGATACAACCATTTCAAAAATCAAGCATGTGCCGGATATGTTCGGTCATGATCCGGTGATACAGGCACTGGTTGGATTAGCCTACGGTGTGCTGGTCACCGGTTTACTGGTGTGGAGTATCAAACGTGGCATGCGGCTGACAGGTTTCTCTTTCCGGGATTTGATGACGCACGCAAATGACGAGCTGACGATCAAGTACTTCAAGCGTTATCAAAAGACGTTCGATGGCGAGGATAAAGGCCATGAAAAGGAAACCGGCAAACCCGGGCTTGGCGACGCAGTGACCGAGGGCGCCTGACGTGATCAACCGGCGTAACTTTTTGCAGGCAGCACTTGCTTCGGTTTTGATGCCAGGTGCCGTGACAGCCAGCATGCGCATGGACAAGATGCTTTCGTGGGCAGACTTTCAGGTAGGCATGAAGCAATTGGCATCGGCCTATGCCAACAGAACCATCAGCCAAACTGACATGGCAGCACGCGGAGTGCGACTGTTGCAGCAGGTGGATATTGCTGGCAGTGAATTTATCGCGGCGGTTAACGCGTCGTATGAATCAGGCAACCCTTACTGGCTTTGGCAGCGACTCACCAGGGAAAGCAGTATCAAAGGTGGCCTTCTAACTATCGAACAGAGCCAGGATGTGCCTTTGCATGATCACCCAGGGGCAACCGGAATGGTGCGTATTTTAAGCGGTGAAGTTGAAGTGTGGCAATTCGATCGGTCTGCTGCAGTTAGCAAAACTGAAGGACTGGCCGTGCTTGAGCGTGTCACGCATCGCGTCATGCGGCCCGGTGATATTGCGATTCTGTCGCCTGATCGCGGGAATATCCATGCCCTGAGAGCACGCACCAAGGAATGCAGCATTCTGGACTATTTTATTCCACCATACGGGCGTAGTGAACGGACCTGGTACCAGCCCGTGGACAATGCCTGGCACGAAGAGTTGCGTATTACCTGCCGGCCTGTCGCAGAAAACGATTTTTATATGTCCTGATGGACATGGTATTCAATGTAAGTTAACCGGAGGATTACTACCCATGAATGTTACGCGAACAATCAGAAAACTCGTTGCAGTATTTACCGCTGTATTTTCAGTTTTAACAATATCCGGAAATGTGATTGCCGATGATTGGTCGAAGTTGTCTGAAAAGAAACAGACCAAACTCGGGCTCTATATGACGGCCGAGCAGGCCTATAAGCATACGATGGGTAATATGGACGAAACATTGTTTCTTGATATTCGTACACCATCCGAGCTGAATTATCTCGGTGCTGCCACGGTGATGGACGCACACGTACCGTTTGTCTTTATGGATAGCACCGGCTGGAATGACAAGAAACACCGTTATTTGCGGGCAAAAAACACAAATTTTGTGGCTGACGTAGAAGCCCGTCTCAAACAGAAGAAGCTTACGAAAGATAGCACTGTAATCTTGATGTGCCGCTCCGGAAAACGCAGCGCTACGGCAGTCAATACGCTTGCCGGTGCCGGGTTTACCAAGGTATACAGCGTTGTTGACGGTTATGAAGGTGACAAGGCCAAGGATGGAGAGAACAAGGGCAAACGCACGGTGAATGGCTGGAAGAATTCTGGCTTACCCTGGACTTACTCTCTCGACAGAGATCTCATGTATCTGACCAAGTAAGGCATTGTAGATAGAGGTGGATTGCTTGAGAGTCTGAATCTCCGGCTCTCAAGTACTCCTGAACGAGTTATTACTTGCCGACCGGGAAGTACTTGATGAGGAAGTTTTCTACGGCATACCAGTAGGCGCTGCTGTCCGGATATTTTTTCCATAACGCACGTGAGCCGTGCCGGCCATCTGTCGCAGGCACGAATGCGACTTTGCTGCTCGTTTCAATCGCGGCCATGATATCAGCCCAGCTATCCGCCTCGGTGCGGGAAGAGGTTATAAATACAGGTACCTGGATGTTGTGTGCAGAATCCTGGATCCAGGTGACACTTTTTCCTGCGCGTTCAAAATATTCTCCCGGCGAGAATGCCAGCACCCCGTCAACCATCGCCGGATAATCACCAGCGATCTTCAGGACAAGTGCAGCTGAGTAGGAGCTTCCCCAGGCGATTACCTTGTCTTTTCCGTAATGCCTGCGCGCATAGGTAAGAGCGGCTTTCATATCGGGTAAGGCCTCTATATAGCCTGTTGGCCTGTTTTCCTGTCTCGCTCTTGATGCCGTCTCGTTCTCGATGCCTCTGGATTGTTCGCCTGACCGCTGATCGACGGCCATGCAGTTGTAACCCAGTTCATTCAGTCTGGGGACAATCCCGGTGTATTCCCCCCGGCTGGAGCCGGCCTGGTGAAACAATACTATGATCGGCGACTCGCCATTTTGGTACGGCGCATGGATATCCGCAGTTATCGACAACCCGTCTTCGGAAGAAAAGGTGACGGTCTCGCTGCTGGATGCAGCGGGGGCTGGTGACAGAAACAGCATCGCCAGGTAAAAATAATAGTACGAACGTCTCATTTTAGATGCCTTCTGTGGATTGCTTTGCCTCGTGGCATGGATCCCGTACTCAAGGGGGACCTGGCCCGATATTACAGTAAGTTTTGAGCAATTACGTTACAGGTGCGAGCTGTCACTCCCGGTTCTGGAGTTGCGGTTTCATACCTGTAAGTGAAAGGCCAATTGCGATAATGAGCGGGTTTTCATTGGAGCCTGGAGGGAGACCAATATTGGTCGGTCTCGGACGCTCAGTGATCCTGGCGTGCCGATTTTCAGATGAGTTCCTGCTTTCGATCGAGATCCGGCGCTCCTACAATGCTTCAATATTAACAAGGGGGAGTTGGCCGTTAGCAGGTCCTCGTGATACCTTGTTTCGACTGGGTTTTCTGTACCAGTTGGTTGTCCTTGTATTGACCGGTTTCGGGCCTTCCTGGCATGAACGAATTGCCCTGCATGATTGGGTGTGCGAGGCGAACAGTTGTCGCGATGGCATACCCGTATTTTCGGTGTTGAGTTGTTTGGCTGATGAAAAATGTCCTCTGTTACGGTGATTCAAACACATGGGGATATGCCCCAGGTATCGGTGAGCGTTTCCCCTGGGAACTTCGCTGGCCGGGCCTTCTCCAACAATCACTGGGTAAAACTTTCCATATAATTGAAGCTGGCCTGAATGGCCGGACCACGGTTTTCGATGATCCGGGCAAGCCGGGGTGCAACGGCTTGACCAGCCTGGGCCCGATACTGGAGTCCTGTCCGCTTCTGGATGTGGTCATTCTCATGCTCGGGACGAATGATCTGAAACAACACCTTGATGTGAGTGCAATTGAAACGGCAGAGGGTATAAAGCGCCTGGTTGAAAAAATCGAGGCCGAGTCTGAGAGGAAGGTTCAAGATACGCCGAAAATTCTGATTGTTTCCCCGCCCGGGATCCATGCCGGTTCGCTAACGTCGAGTTCCCTGTTTCAAGGTGCACTGGAGAAATTACGCGAATTACCCCGGCTATTTTCTGAAGTTGCGGACAACAAGGGGTGCTACTTTCTCGATGCGGCACAGTTCGTTAAACCAAGTACTGTTGATGGAGTGCATCTGGATGAGCAGGGTCACGCACGTCTTGCCCAGGTTATAACTGGTGCACTGATAAAAGCGTAAGGGTAAGCACACATACTTTGCTCCAAGACTTTTCCTTGTCGTTTCGCGGAAGCTTTTTCGTTGATCAGACATCCGGCAGAACCGTATCCAGACTCTTTATTCCTAACGTCTGACTGTTCGTTATCAACGGCCCCTTCTGGGCGATCCTGGAAGTACGTTTATTTAGCCGCGTGGATTCATCATCGTGCGGCCGGGGGTTACACTTTTGGGACTTTCCCCGATAATTGGTAGGCAAACGCTATAACCTGTGCCACGGCCAGATATAATGATTCCGGAATTTCCTCACCCAGTTCCACCTTGGAAAGAACGGCAGCCAGTGGTTCATTTTCCTGCAGTGGTATTCCATGCTGCCTGGCGATTTGGACGATCTGTTCCGCCAGCTTGTCGCGTCCCTTGGCAGTGACCCGGGGGGCGTTGCTGCCGTCGTACTGCAGGGCAACGGCCAGTGGCAGCGTCGGTTTCTCGTTACTCATGCTTTTTCGTTGATCAATGGGTTGACAGGGGGTTTGCCGGGCTGGGGTATCTGGCCGGCCTGGCAGTCAATGTCACCGACTTCCAGGCCGACTGCGTCGAATGAACTGCGCAGTTCGTGCAGGTGCTCACGCAGCAGCGGTAACGTACCTGTTTCGCTGGCCCAGAAATGTGTGGACACGCGCTCTCCACGCAACTGAATCTGCGCCTGCATGGGGCCGAGGCCAGGCAGATCGAAGGCCAGCTGCACGCTCCAGCTGGCACTTTCGTCGTTGTTTCGCTGTTGCTCTTCACTATCGCGCAGCATGCGTGCGGACCATAAATCGATATCCTCGCCGCGGCGTACCGGTATATCAAACAGCCACTCAATCAAACCACGTTCACCTTCGCGGGGCAGTGACGCCAGTTGTGATAGCTGCACACGCGACAGCGCTGCTTCGGTCTGCTGGAGCAGGTCGAGGCGCAGGTTACCGAGCCGGTTGATGAGGTCGAGGGTAGCCTGCACGGAAGCCTGTGGTGTCGGGATTACGCCAGGGAACGGCGGCGGTGGATTAAGGCCAGTAGTTGTTGTGGGCGCAGATGTGGGTGCGGCAACTGTCGGTGGCAGCAGCGCCGTGGCAGGCAATGTGGGTGCGCCAGGTCGTGCCGGTAGTATCGTCTGCCCTGACTGAATAGCGCGTTGTGCCTGGTCAGGCGTGGCGGCTGGTAGTGGTTTAGCGGTTTCGGTGGTCACCGGGCTGGTTGGTGGTGGCTTACCGGTTTCGGCTATTGTCACATTGGCTGGCGTACCGGTTGGTGACAGTGGCGTTGCAGGTGGATTGGCCAAAGCACCGGGCAGGGGTGGTGTCGCGGGTGTTCCAGCGGCTGGCATCTGGCCAGCGGGCGTGGAGGTGCTCGTCTGGGGTGATGCCGGATTGCTGCCTGGCCAGTTGCGCACCAGCTGGATCAATCGCACCAGGTTGGCCTTGTAGTCGGCGCTGACAGGTATCGGAGCCGTATTTGGTGCGCTTGTTGTCTGCAACAGCTTGTGCTCCAGGAGCAGGCCTGACTGCTGTATTGCCGTTTTGACGCCGGCGGCGGTGTTCAGGTGATTTACGGTCGGCAGGTTGTCGACCAGTGCCCTGGCAACTTCGCGGATCAGCGGTGGTACCGGTGCCGCCGGGTTACGCGCCAGCTCGGCCAGATTGGCGAGCAGGGGGGTGCTGGCGGCGTGGCGTGGCAGCAGCAGGCGCACTGCCATGGCGACGGGTGATTCCTGCAGAGCCGAGATCACGCGCAATACCGGCTGCTCGCCAAGGCTGCGTACTTCGACGGTGAGCGCCTGGCCGCGTTCAAAAGGGAGTGAAGACTGGGCACTAACCTGCCGATGACCCAGGGAGAGCAAGATTCTGCCGGCGCTGTTGTCCAGTACAGTGGCCTGTAGCTGCTGCCCCACCTGCAATTGCAGGTTGGTCGCCCGGGAGGTGAGGGTATTCAGCAGTTGCGAAATGCCGGAGGTGGGTCCGGAGGTCTCCATGCGATGCCGACCTGGTCAGGTTATACAGGTTTCTATACTGCAGTATTTGAATCGATAAGGGAACGCCGGGAAGGTCACAGGAAAGGACAATGAGCGCGGCAAAATTACATCGCAATTTGTGGTACACCCGCCGGGATTCGGTGGTGCGTGGGCCCTACCCGGAGAACCAGATCAGTCGTTACGTCCTGCTGGGTCGTATTGGCGATAAAGATGAGCTCCGCCCGGAAGAGGGGGGTTGGCAGCCGTTGTCGGCATACCCCGATTTAATTCCCGAAGTGATGAAGTTGCCGCCGAGCGACGAAAGCCGGCAGAAACTCCTCATGGCGCGGATGCGTGAAGATGAACGAGAGCCTGGCGATCGCCGCGAACGCGGACCCCGGCCATCGGACGAAATTCTCGAACGCCGCGCTGGTAAGGACCGGCGCAGACCGGAGCAGGATGAGGTCGTGAGGCATCGCACCTTGCGCTACCAGGTATCTCACGATGCGCCAACGAAGATGCCGCTGTATCGTTACCCGGTTATTGCCAGTGCGGTTGTACTGGTGGGGTTTTCGGTGAGCTATATGATGGCTAAGCTGGAGCCTGATTTGGTGCCGCCAGATTGTGCTGCGCAGCCCAGGCCGGGTGTCAACTGGGATAACTGTAACCAGGTGGGTCTGGTGGCAAACGAGGCTGACCTTGTCGGTGCCAATATCAGCAATGCCAAACTCGATACTGCCCAGTTGTCAGGTGCAAAACTGGCCGGTGTGGATTTGAAATACTCCAGCATCGATATGGGTAATCTCCACAATGCCGACCTCAGTCATGCCAACCTGGTGGGTGCGACATTCCGCAATGCGGATCTCAGTGGCAGCCAGCTGACTAAAGCGGATCTTTCCTATGCGAACCTGAGTGGCGCAGATATCAGCGGTGCAAACCTGGAAGGCGCAATTCTGGATAACACGATCTGGGTTGATAAACTGCCCTGCGTACCGGGTTCTGTCGGCGTTTGCAAACGTCTGCAACCGGCTTCCAACTAGTACTTGTTCAATCAAGTCATGTCGTGGAACGGTGCGGAAAAGCTGTCTGTCGTATAGCGCCAGACCTGCACACTGTCAGACCAGTAATCTTCCGGTAGACCGGCCTTGAGTTTCAAGTGATTTAAAAAAGTGCTGGCTTGCGGCAGGGATTCCCAGACCGACGGCAGGAAAGTGCCACGCTGGGCGCCGACCTGGAGTATCAGTCCGTCGACGCCGGGCCTAAGTTGCCCGACCAGGTCTTCCTGTGAGTCGAATGCCATGCTTTCAGCTGGACTGAGTATGGATAATGACAGGTTCAGCTGGTCCAGTTCCGGGCGCGTCAGTGGTGCGAAACGAGGGTCCTGGAAAGCGGCCGCGTAGGCATTTTCGGCAACATCCACGATGAGCGGGCGGTAGGCTTCCAGGCTGCCTATACAGCCACGCAGCTGGTTGTCTGTCTTAAGCGTTACGAAACAGGCGCCCGGTGTTGCGAAGACTGTATCCGGCTCGGGTTCTACAGTGAGCGGCTGACCCCGTTCGATACCCTGCTGAATAGACTCGCGGGCAATGCTCAGCAACTGTTTTTGTTGACTGTCAGTAAAAAGCATAGGCGCCATATCCGACTACCCGGTCGCGGCTGCCCGCGGTGTCGCCGGAGTTGCGCAGATCCAGTACCCGGGCCTTCAGGTGATGATGACGAGCTGCCAGCAACAGGCCGCTGACCGGGTTGCGTCCGCAGGCCTGATGATAATCGATGGCTTCAGGGTTCAGCTGGGTGATGGCCTGTGATGTGGCCTGATCGAGGTGGCGTGCGGTGTCGTAATCCTCGTAATGGCTCAGATCAGAGCTGATGAGTATCAGGGTTTCGTTACCACCCCAGAGGATCTCTAGCACTTCGGAGACCTCCCGGCCGTCAGCTTCCCCGACGACCAGGGGTAACAATTTGAACTGATTACCAAGCACCTGTTGCAGGAACGGCAGTTGTACTTCAAGACTGTGTTCTTCGCGGTGCGCCTCGTCCAGTACGTGAACTTGCGGCAGTGGCAGGATGGCGTCCAGCGCGTCCTGATCGATGGGTATCAGCCCCAGCGGGGTATTGAAGTATTGTGCGCTACTGGCGGCCAGGCCCTGGAAGCCGACTCTGTGTGCAGGTCCGAGCAGGACGACGCGGGTGATCTGTTTGCGTGCAGGGATCAGTTGCCGGTAAGCGCAGGCAGCGACCGGACCTGAATAGACATAGCCGGCGTGCGGCACAATAAGCGCCTTGGGTATTTCACCACTGCTTTCGGTTTCATCCAGATAACCTTCCATTTGCTGCTGCAAGAGCAGCGGATCATCCGGGTAAAACATCCCGGCTACAGCGGGTTCTCGAATTTGGGCCACTTTTTTCATTCTCTTCGGACAGGCGAATCATTAATGGGTATCAGGGAATGCGGTGTGCAGACTATGATGACAGAAACTGAAGATCAATAGAATGAAAGCGCCATAGTTCCGACGCACCACTCATCCGCTATCAAAGGGAACCCGGCAAACAATCTCACAAGCAACAGACTGTGCTTCACTCGTCCCATCTTCGTTAACCACCTCCTGATTGGAGTGTGCCGAGGTCCTGGGCGTTCCCGGGTTATTGCATTTAAGTATAGTCGCCCTGCTGATCTAGTTTTTGAGTAAAACCAGTCCTGCCAGCGGAGGCAGATCAATAACAATAGACTGCTGCTGGTTCATCCAGGGCACAGATTCTGCCTGGTGATGGCTCCACACCGGCAGGTTACTGCCGCAGTAATAGCTGGAGTCGGAATTAAGTACCAGCCGGTATTCACCGTCACTGGGGACGCCCAGCCTGAAGCCCTCGCGGGGAACAGGGGTGAAGTTGAAGACGACAACGGCACTCTGCTCACCACACTGACGGTAGAAACTCAGCAATGAATTGTCGGCATCGTTGCAGTCGATCCAGCGGAAGCCGTCGGCTTCGAAATCCTGGCCATGGAGCGCCGGGTGATCGCGGTAGATGTGGTTCAGGTCATGCACCAGCTGTTTGAGTCCCCGGTGTTGTTCACCCTTGAGCAGATCCCAGTCCAGTGCCTGGTCGAAGTTCCACTCGGCGTACTGGCCAAACTCGCAGCCCATGAACAGAAGCTTCTTGCCCGGGTAACAGAACATGTAGGTGTACAGCAATCGCAGGTTGGCAAACCGTTGCCAGGTGTCACCCGGCATTTTGTCGATCATTGCCCCCTTGCCGTGCACAACTTCGTCGTGAGAGAAGGGCAGCACAAAGTTCTCGTTAAAGGCATATAGCAGGCCAAACGTGAGCTGGTTATGGTGGAATTTGCGATGCACGGGTTCCTTGCTCATGTATTCGAGCGTGTCGTGCATCCAGCCCATGTTCCACTTCATGCTGAATCCCAGACCGCCGACATCTATGGGCCGTGTGACCTGGGGCCAGGCTGTGGATTCCTCGGCGATTATCACGCTGCCCGGCTGCTCAGCGTGGGTGACTTCGTTCAGGTGTTTGAGAAAATGGATGGCGTCAAGATTCTCACGCCCGCCGTACTCATTGGGGATCCAGTCGCCGGCATCACGCGAGTAATCCAGGTAGAGCATGGAGGCTACTGCGTCAACTCTGAGGCCGTCGATATGCATTTCCTCAAGCCAGTACATGGCGCTGGATGTAAGGAAATTACGCACTTCATTGCGACCGTAGTTAAAGATAAGCGTGCCCCAGTCGCGGTGTTCACCGCGGCGTGGATCTTCGTGCTCGTAGAGCGGTGTGCCGTCGAAGCGTGCCAGTGCCCAGTCATCGCGAGGGAAGTGCCCGGGTGCCCAGTCAAGCAGCACGCCAATGCCGTTCTGGTGGCAGTGATCGACAAAAAAGCGAAAATCATCGGGCGAGCCGAAGCGGCTGGTGGCGGCGAAGTAGCCGGTCGTCTGATAACCCCAGGAGCCATCAAAAGGATGTTCGGTTATGGGTAACAGCTCGATGTGGGTGAAGCCGGTTTCCTTTACGTAGTTCACCAGCCACTCGGCCTGGGTACGGTAGTTAATGAAACCGCCTTGTTCATCGCGTTGCCACGAGCCCAGGTGAACCTCATAAACGGACATGGGTTCATGCAGCCAGTCGAGCTGCGCACGATCCTGCATCCACTGCGCATCACCCCATTGATAGTCATCCGCCGAGGGGACAATGGCGGAGGTGGCAGGGCGCAGCTCGAATGCCTGACCGTACGGGTCGGCCTTGACGTGAATCGTGTTGTGCTCACGGTTGCGGATCTCGTATTTATACAGGGCGTGACTGACAACGCCGGGTATAAACAGCTCCCAGACACCGCTGGCGCCGCGGACGCGCATCGGGTGACGGCGGCCGTCCCAGTGGTTCCAGTCGCCGATGACACTGACGCGTTCGGCAGCCGGTGCCCAGACTGCAAAGCGGCTGCCGGCGATGCCATCGACTTCGCAGGCGTGTGAGCCCAGAACCCGGTAGGCGTGCAGGTGGCGGCCTTCACCGAAGAGGTGGAGGTCAAGGTCTCCGATTTGTGCCGGGAAGCAATACGGATCGTAGGCCGTTTTCTCGATACCGTCGCGATCCGTCCAGCTTAACTGGTACCGATCCGCGATATTCTGGCCATCTCCGCGCCATTCAAACAGGTCAGTGCCTTCAACCTGTTGCAGCTCTATATCGGTGTTGGCAATGCGGACACCGCTGCAGTGCGGCAGGTAGGCTCTGATTACATGCCCGCGTCCCTCAGAATGTTTGCCAAGCACCTCGAACGGGTCGTGGTGCGTGGCATCAATGAGTTTCGTAAATGCCTCGGGAAGCGGCCTTATAGAAGCTATGTCTCTATTCATATTAAGGGTTACAGTATCACAAACAGTAAGTTACAGAAACAAAGGCGGCAATGTCAAAACCTTACACCACGCATTGTCTGCTTACCATCACTATACTCGCTGGCTGTCTCGGGTGGGTGATTTTGTTGGGTTTGCGGATAATGAATCCAGGTTTTGTCACCTGCGTTGACAGGTGGGCTCTTCCCTCAGGGGTGCTGCAACGAATTTCTCAGGACGGGCATTGAGCCTGTTGTCTGTTATTGTGTCCAGCTGCGCGGAGTTTAACTTTTCCTGGCGGCGCCAAATGCTGACGCAGTGGATCGGTATCGCCACGTTGCTTGATTTAAACAGGGTGCCTGTGAACGTGCGTCAACCTTTGCAAGGGTTGCTCCTGACTGCTGATTGGCGCGTCGGGATTACTGGAAAATCCGCCAACACCTTCACACTTCAAAGCTATTGCTTAGCTGTTAGCACAGATGAATTTTTAGCCGGCCAAATACGGTTCTTCTGGCCAGGAGTCCGGCAACTGAACGCGAGGGTACGAAATGAAAATCAAGCTCGACTTTACAGAGGCCAGGAGTGTTGCTGACTTCGTTGTAGGTGGAGATCTGGGTACCGTCGTATTATGCAAGCTTAAGCAAGCGAAATGGCACTTAACTGACATCAAGGGTTTCATCCTGTTTACTGGCAGCACAAGGAAGAGCTGCTTTGTGGAGTTGGACCGTCTGATAGCCAAGGGCAAGACAGATGAAGCCGCCGCTGAAGCCGCTGTGGCCCGGTCGGTTGCCGACGCCAAAAAATCTGTCCGGGACAAGGTGTCTGCCAGCAAGCTATGTAACGGCACCCGCGTTGTTGAAGTCTGAGGTAGTAATAAAACGCCGGTTGGCAGTTATCGAACAGTATGTGTCTGACGGTATTTCAGGCAGGGGCTGCGTATTGAGTCGATGCGGAGTTGGTGACTGTTTCGCTGTCAGACTGCTGGATCCAGTCAAGTATGCTTGTCCACGGGACTACATCCCTCTGCGCGGCACGTTCTGCGAGTTCACAGACACCGATGCCCCTTTCCGCGGCGCGCACATAGTTCTGCGTATCCCGGATATGCGCGATGACGGGTATGTCCAGGTTTCTAAGAAATCGCTCCAGCATGTCCAGCGACCGGGTACGGATCCGGGTTCGATTCGCGATAATTGCGATACGTTTGTTTCTGGCGCGTGCTTTGCCGACGAGCAGTAAATCGCGTATGAAGTTCGCCGTGGAGTGTATATCAATCGCCGAGGGTAGTACGGGGACCAGTATGATATCTGACTCGCTAACCCTGTCATCAAGATCAAAGCCAACGTGTCCGGCTGGCGTATCCTGAATAACATAGCGGGTCTGTTCAGGAATTCGCAATTGCCAGGAGCGCGTAATACCTGCCTGGGGCGGCTTATGCGCGGCGACACCACGAATGGATGGTAAATCCGGATCGCGCGCCTTTAGCCACTGGGTGCTGGATCCCTGGGCATCATAGTCAAACAGGTCTGTAGCATAGCCCTGCGAAATGCAGTAGCTGGCAAGGTTGGTGGCAACGGTAGTCTTCCCGCAGCCCCCCTTTGTATTCATGACAACAATTTTCAGCACCGCTATTCACCGGAAAAGCCTGTTGAAAGAAGATGGACACTCAGTTGTCACTTCTATCGGCTTTTCCGGTGAATATTTAATAGAATACGGTTGTCACCGCAGCGGCTGCGTCCTGTGACCTGACAAGGGCGAACAGCAGCATGGTCAGGATAGTAATGATTCCAACGTCTGATTTTATGAAATTCACAGCAGTTTTCCCCATTTTGTCCTTCCTTTTATTGGCGGAAGGCTATTATTGTTTTTCGTCAAAGTACTAAATAAAACGCAGGAATCGAGCCAATGTAGAATTTATTCGGGAAATAAGCATCTTAGATGAGATGGGCTGTGCAGTAAAAATAAAAAACGTTAATATTATCGACTATTATTGGATAAATTATAAATAATAACAAATAGTTAAAAAATATATAGATTGTATAATATTTCGACATATCTGGCTTTTTGGCAGATGGGAAGTGGTTTGTGGTGCCATTCTGTGAAGCTCTCGTCAGGGATGTGCCCGGCCATGCAGACGCCGCTGAAATCGGTAATCTACGAATGCCGGCTTCGGATCGAGAACATCCGGTGGGTGCTCTGGGGTGGGCAGATAAAATAATGGCGACCCAAAGGCCGCCAAAAAAGGAGGAGTTGCTCCGCCTGATACCAGACGCTGCAGTTGTGATTTAATTTACTCTAAAGCTGCTTGCAACAAACTGATCTATATCAAAACAGGCGGCTATTCCCCGAAATGGGTCGAAACAGGCTTTCGCCTGGAGGTTTCAAATGCCCGGTTGTGAGTGTCAGCGGTATCATTTAACGACAGAGAGAGCGCCCCGGGAACTGAAGCCTCCCCTTACTTACTTGAAGAGAAATAGCGCTGTCTCGATTTGTTGTAAAACAGCCTTCACCCAGAGGCAGTTTAATGTTCGTGATCAGCGGGAAAAAACAACTTTTGTTGCGGTATGAGTAGCTAACAGAATTGTATTACTTTGATCCGGAAGCAGGAGTGATTTTCACAGGGTGGGAAAGCCGCCGCACCCGGTCAGGCTATATTCAAACGGGTATCAATGAACTGGTTTTTACTGCTCACGGAGTGGCAGGGCTCCATGTGTACAGAGAGTGCTCTGAAGACCAAGCTGACAATGAGAACAATACAGGCAAACGAGAGCGGCTACAGTCGCTTTTTCAAGACACTACCACTCCAGCAGCTCTTGTGCTCCAATTGCCCCCGCCTGCTAAATAACATTTCCTGTTCACAGGGTTGTACGTGACGGGGGTCAAGACCTTTGTTCATAAAGGGTGTTAATTTAACTATGCTGGCACGGTGTTACCATAGCCTGAGTGGCTTGGTAAGCCGGTTACGTTTTTCGGCGATATACGGTCGCTTTGCAACGGGGAAGCTGTATGAATTCTGTGTCCACGCCGCGTTTTGTCAGTCGTCTTACCCGCGACACGCTGGCCCTGATACTTGCTGGAGGACGGGGGTCGAGGCTCAAGCAGCTGACCTTGTGGCGCTCCAAACCCGCTGTACCATTTGGCGGCAAGTTCAGAATTATCGATTTTCCTCTCTCCAACTGTATGAATTCCGGAATTCGTCGTGTCGGGGTTCTGACTCAGTACAAAGCCCATTCCCTGCTCCAGCACATTCAGCGGGGCTGGGGGTTTTTGCGTGGCGAGTTCGGTGAATTTATCGAATTGCTGCCGGCGCAGCAGCGCATCCAGTCGTCCTGGTACGCCGGTACGGCTGACGCTATCTATCAGAACCTGGATATCATTCGTATTCATAATCCCGAGTATGTGTTGATCCTGGCAGGGGACCACATCTACAAAATGGACTATGGTCCAATGATCGCTCACCATGTGGAGCATGGTGCTGATATGACCGTGGGTTGCCTTGAAGTTGATCTGGACATCGCGCGTGCCTTTGGTGTCATGACAACTGATGGGGACGGGCGAGTACTGGAATTCAACGAGAAGCCGGAAAATCCTGCGCCGATGCCGGGTAGCGAAGATACCTCGCTGGCATCGATGGGTATTTATGTATTCAATACCCGTTTTCTTTTCGAACAATTAATCAAGGATGCGGACAATCCCGAATCCAGTCATGATTTTGGCAACGATATTATTCCCGCGATAATCCAGCAGTACCGGGTGTTCACCTATCCCTTCCGTGACGTGCAAACCGGGCAGCAGGCCTACTGGCGTGATGTTGGTACAGTGGACGCATTCTGGGCGACTAACCTGGAATTGATTGGTGTTACACCCGAATTGAATCTCTATGATCAGGATTGGCCGATCTGGACCTATCAGGAACAAATGCCGCCAGCCAAGTTTGTCTTTGACGATGAAGACCGGCGCGGCACGGCAATAGATTCAATGGTTTCCGGTGGTTGTGTGATTTCCGGAGCAACTGTGCGCCACTCGCTGCTGTTTTCCAATGTGAAGGTAAACTCGTACTCGTTACTGAACCACGCGGTGGTGTTACCGGATGTGGAGATTGGTCGTAACTGCCGCATCCAGAATGCTGTTATCGACAAGGGTTGTCAGATCCCGAACGATACAGTGATTGGAGAAGACCCCGCCGCGGATGCCCAGCGCTTCCACGTCAGCCCGGGTGGGGTGGTACTTGTCACTCCTGAAATGCTCGGTCAGGAGTTGCACCATGTCCGATAAAACCCGATTGCGCGTTGTACTGTGCTGGCATATGCACCAACCGCAGTACTGCGACCTGATCAGTGGTGAATATCGGTTGCCCTGGACTTACCTGCACGCTATCAAAGACTATATTGATATGGCAGTGCATCTGGAAGCGGTGCCGACGGCCCGCGCAGTAATCAACTTCGCGCCGGTTCTGCTTGAACAACTGGATGACTATGCCGCCCAGATCAGCGGATTTCTGCGTGATCACAAGTCAATCCGGGATCCTTTGCTGGCAGCACTGGTTGCGCCGGTACTGCCCACCCGTGACGACCGCAAGCATGAATTGATCGATGCCTGTATGCGGGTGAACCAGCGTGTTATCGAGCGTTTCCCTGCCTACCAGAGATTGGCCGAGATTGCCGGGCTCTATCAGGGCCATTGTGCGGACATGCGGTATCTCAGTGAACAGTTTATGGCTGACCTGGTGTTCTGGTATCACCTCGGCTGGATTGCAGAAACCGTACGCCGCAGTGACCTGCGTGTTCAGCGCTGGCAGGAACAAGGGCGTAACTTCACCCTGCACGATCGTCGTGAATTGCTGGTTTTAATTGGTGAGCTGCTCTCTGGCGTGATTGATCGCTATTCGGCACTCGCAGCCAGTGGTCAGGCTGAATTGTCGGTCACGCCCTATGCGCACCCCATTATTCCTTTAATGCTGGATATCAGCAGTGCCAGGGAAGCCATGCCGGATGTGCAGTTACCCGAGCTGGAAGCCTACCCGGGGGGGGAGCAGCGTGCTCACTGGCATATCCGGGAAGGGCTGAATGTATTTGAGCAATATTTCCGGCACAAGCCTGCGGGCTGCTGGCCGGCCGAAGGCAGTGTCAGTCAGCCGACACTCGAGTTGTTTGAGGGTTATGGTTTCCGCTGGGTTGCCACCGGTGAGACGGTGTTAAGAAACACCCTCGGGGCAGACTGCGGTGACACCGCGGTGGATGCGGCAGACGCGGTACTCAAGGGATACCAGGTGGCTGACGGCAAGCTGGTTTGTTTTTTCCGCGACGATAAACTTTCCGATGAGATCGGGTTTAACTATTCGACCTGGCATGCAGATGATGCCGTCGCCAACTTTATCCATAACCTGGAAAATATTGCCGGAGCCAATGCCGGACGCGAGTTGGCGCTACCGATTATCCTTGATGGCGAAAATGCCTGGGAGCACTTTCCTGAAAATGGTTATTACTTCCTGCGTGCCTTGTATGAAAAACTCGCCGACCATCCCAGTCTGAAACTCTCGACCTTCACCGAGTGTCTTGACGAGGGTGTCGAGATTGGCCAATTGTCGACGCTGGTCAGTGGCTCCTGGGTGTACGGTACATTCTCAACCTGGATCGGCGATCGCGACAAGAACCGCGGCTGGGACATGCTGGGTGAGGCGAAGCGGGCATTTGACCGGACGCTTTCTCAGGGACATCTGGATGGCGATCAGGTAGTGGCAGCGCAGTTGCAGTTATCTATTTGTGAGGGCTCGGACTGGTTCTGGTGGTTTGGCGATTACAATCCGGCGGATTCTGTCAGCGACTTTGAAGCCTTGTTCCGGTTGCACCTGTCGAATCTCTACGAGTTACTGGGTGTTGAGCCGCCAGAATATCTGGCGCATACATTTGCTCGTGGTTCCGGCGATCCTGCAATGGGTGGTACCATGCGCCACGGTCAGGCATACGACTGACGTTAAGAGTAGGAGCTGTTTACAGCATGGATGTGTTTGCAGAGCGTCGCGCCGGAATATTGCTGCACCCGACGTCATTGCCCGGTACAGTCGGCAACGGCGATCTGGGAAAAGAAGCCTATCATTTTGTCGATTTCCTGGCCGACTGCGGTGTGCGCGTATGGCAGACGCTTCCGCTTGGCCCAACTCACGAAGATCGCTCACCCTACCAGTGCCTGTCGGTTCACGCTGGGGATTACCGCCTGATCAGTTTGCAGGGGCTTGTTGAGCTTGGCTGGCTGGATGATGCGGAGCTGGACGCATCGGGAGATATTGACGAGCAGCGCAAGGTGCGGTTAACCGCGGCGTATAACGGATTTCAGAGTAAGGCGAGTGCTGACGATCGTCGGGCGCTGAAACAGTTCGTGCACGATCATGAGCGCTGGCTGAATGATTTCGCGCTCTATCAAGCGCTGCGCAGTGCTAACAGCGGCAAGGCCTGGTATGACTGGCCCCGGGGTATTTGTGAACGCGACCCTGAAGCGCTGGATGTCGAGCGTAAACGTCTTGCGGCACCAGTCGCACAGGTGCGCTTCGAGCAATTTCTTTTTTACCGCCAGTGGAAACAGTTGCGTCAGTACGCGAATGATCGCGGTATTTTACTATTCGGCGATATCCCGATTTTTGTTGCTCACGATAGTGCCGATGTCTGGGCACACCGTGACTGGTTTACAGTGGACGAACGCGGCAAGCTGGAAGTGATCGCCGGGGTGCCGCCAGATTACTTTTCCGAAACCGGACAGCGCTGGGGCAATCCACATTACCGCTGGGATGATCTGAAGCAGGATGGCTTTGGCTGGTGGCTGGAACGTATCCGCTCGCAAATGGAAATGTTCGACCTGGTAAGAATTGATCACTTCCGTGGTTTTGAAGCCTACTGGGAAATTGATGCGCAGGCAGAGACTGCCATTGACGGGCACTGGGTGCCGGGCCCTGGCGAGAGTTTCTTCGAGGTGTTGAGGCAAGTGCTGGGTGATCTGCCGCTGGTCGCGGAAGACCTTGGTGTCATAACACCGGAAGTAACGGCGCTTAGAAAACAGTTTGCCCTGCCAGGCATGAAAATCCTCCAGTTCGCCTTCGATGGTTCCGCAGACAATCCCTATCTTCCCCACAATCATGAAGAGCTGGGTGTGGTTTACACCGGCACGCATGATAACAACACGACGCTGGGCTGGTACCAGGATCTGTCAGAGGATCAGCGTGCCACAGTCAGGCACTACCTGGGTGATTCACATGAACCCATGCCAGGCCTGCTGGTGCGCACAGCACTTGCCTCAGTGGCGTGTATGGCTGTTATCCCGCTACAGGATATTCTGGAGCTGGATGGAGCACACCGCATGAATGTGCCGGGAGTGACCGGGGGTAACTGGACCTGGCGTTTCAGCTGGGAGCAGTTGCGTGATGAGCAGCATCAGCAACTACGCGAGTGGATACAGCTCTACGGGCGGGCGCCGTAGAGCTGTTATTGCATCTTCACTTCAGCCAGATCATGCAGCCGGTTTCAAACCGGTGGCTGAGCAGATCATGGCAGGGATACATTCTGATCTGGTAGAATTGCAGGCCCGGCAAGGGCGGGTCCAGATCGAGCACGAACAAGGTCTCGCCGGTGTCCAGCTTCTTGCTCGCGGTGAAGCCGAAATAGTCGCTGGTCAGGAATTCACTGTGCTCGTCCTTGATGCCGATAACACATTCGAGGCGAACGTCTCTGGGTGACAAGTCACCCAGATGCGCGGCGACTTGAACTCTTACCTTGTCCCCGGCGGTTACGGCGCGCTTTGCCTCATCTACACGGCGCAGTGCGACCGATGGCCACAGCATATGTATCTTGGCTTTCCATGTGGCCAGATCCCTGGCGCCCTTGTGACGATTCCGGGCCAGGTTTTTTCCCTGCTCAACAGCCGGGCCATAAAAGCTGCGAATGTAATCCATTACCATACGCTGAGAGTTGAACTGCGGCAGGGTTGATTTCATTGAGGCCTTGGACATGTGTACCCAGCCATCCGAGAAACCATGTCCATTGCGGTCGTAGTAAAGAGGAATGACCTGGTGCTCAAGTATATCGAGTAATTCGTTGGCTTCTTCCTGGTTACGGAAACCGGCATCATAGTGCTGGTCGTGCGGTGTGATCGCCCAGCCGTTTTCACCGTTATAGCCTTCGCCCCACCAGCCGTCGAGGACGCTGAGGTTGATGACACCATTGAGGCCGGCTTTCTGCCCGGATGTGCCGCTGGCTTCCATGGGGTATTCGGGTGTATTCAGCCAAACGTCAACGCCCGAGACCAGTTTACGTCCCAGCGACAGGTCATAGCCTTCAAGCAGAAGGATTTTGCCGATGAACTCGGGTCGACGTGAGAACTCATGTATTACCTGTATCAACTGCTGCCCGGGCTGGTCGCTGGGGTGCGCCTTGCCGGCAAAAATCAGCAGCACAGGGCGGTCCGGATCGTTGAGCAGGCGGGCCAGACGCTCCGGATCGGAAAATAGCAGGGTTGCGCGTTTATAGGTGGCGAAGCGGCGCGCGAAACCAATGGTGAGAATATCGGCTTCATGCGGGCTGAGCAGGCGCGTGATACGGTCAATCAACGCTTCGCCGCAACGGTTGCGACGCGATTGCAGTACGACCCGGTGGCGTACATAGTTGAGCAGTTCCGATTTCAGTGACTGGCGCTGACTCCAGAAACTGTGATCTGGAATTTCGTCAATTCGTTCCCAGTAGTCATCATTCAACAGTTCATTGCGCCATTCCATACCGAAGCGCATGTCGTACATGTTGCCCCATTCATGGGCGAGGAAGGTTTGCACATGAACACCGTTGGTGACATAGCGCATGGGATTCTCATTATTGGGGATCTGTGGCCAGACATAACCTTCCATGTGTGAGGCAACATTACCGTGAATACGGCTGACGCCATTATGGAAACGAGAACCGTGCAGCGCCAGTATCGTCTGGTTAAAACGGCCTGCACTGTCCGGGTTGGTGCCCAGCGCAAGGAATTCTTCCATCGAGATCCCGAGCTCGGATGCATATTCACCGAAATAGCTGGATACCAGGCTGTGATCAAAGATGTCATGTCCCGCGGGTACCGGCGTGTGCGTGGTAAACACGGTGGCACCGGCAACCTGTTCCAGTGCGGCGCCGAAATTCAGACCCGTGGCGACCAGTTCGCGGCAGCGTTCCAGTATCTGGAAGGCTGCATGTCCTTCATTGATATGCCAGGCGGTGGGCTCCAGGCACATCAGTCGAAGCGCGCGCACACCACCGATACCCAGGACTATTTCCTGCTGGATGCGGGTATTGATATCGCCCCCATAGAGCTGATAGGTAATAGCACGGTCGGCTTCATCATTTTCGGGTAGATCACTGTCAAGCAGATAGAGCTTGATGTGACCGGCGCGAGCCTCCCAGATTTTCAGCAGTACATCACGACCCGGGAATTCGACTTTGACTTGGAGTTCACAGCCGGTTTCGTTGCAGGCGGGCCGTAGCGGCAACTGATCAAAATTGGTGGTGTTGTAGTGCGCAACCTGATTGCCATGTTCGTCGATGGTTTGAATAAAATAACCCTGTCGATAGAGCAAACCGACGGCGACGAATGGAATGCCCAGGTCGCTGGCTGCCTTACAGTGATCTCCTGCGAGGATGCCGAGACCACCGGAATAGATCGGTAGACTTTCATGCAGTCCGAACTCGGCGCAGAAGTAGGCCACGAGGTCTTTTTTGGGGTTAAGATATTCGTTGATAGTACTGCGCTGACCTTCCTGAACGTAGGTGTCATAGGTCGATAGCGCGCGGTTATAGGCTTCTGTATAGATGCGATCTTCGGCGGCATCATCGAGGCGCTGCTGGGAAATGCGTCGCAGAAACAGTTTCGGGTTGTGGCCACAGGTTTCCCACAGTACCGGGTCGAGGCGAAAGAACAGTGAACGTACCGTCCGGTCCCAGCTGTACAGCAGATCGTTGGAAAGTTCTTCCAGTCGGCTCAGTTTTTCCGGAATTCTGGGTTGGACTTCGAGTGCAAAACGGGTTCCGGACATGAGCTCTCCCATCTCAAGTGGCGGTGCCAGCAGCCGGGCATAAGCTGCAAGGGTACGGATTATAAGTCATACACGACGCATGTCGACCGGTTATAAACAATGCACTACTGCTGTGCGGCGTGGCACGTGAATTGTGCATCAGTTCACTCGTTCGCCCCAAAAAGGGTAGTGTACGACTTCAGTAGACTTCAGTCCGGAACTCGGGTCTTTTCCGCTTTTACGGGAAATTCGAGCCTGGCGTGGGTGCCACCACCTTCCCTGGGCAGGAGCTGGATTTTCCAGCCTCTTGCTTCGCACAGTTGCTGCGCAATCGCCAGGCCGAGGCCGCTTCCACCGGTAAAACGGCTGCGTGATGTTTCCAGTCTATGGAACGGCCGAAATACGGCTTCACGTTCTGTGTGTGGAATGCCTGGTCCACGATCCAGTATCTGGATAATTGCCCTGGTATCTTCGCAGTCACACTGTACTGTAACCGGCTTGTCTTCACCGTAGCGGATCGCGTTATCAATCAGGTTCGTGACAACCCGTCGGAGTGGTAACGTTTCCACTTCACATATACAGCATTTCCTGGGCGACCATTCGATGTTGGCATCGCCCCTGCGGAGATCGACCACAATTCCATCAACGAAATCCCGAAGATCGATTTCATCTGCAGATTGCGGGTCAAGCCCCCTGGCAAGTTCGAGCGCCTGCCCGATAAGTCGATCCATTTCCTCCAGGTCAAGGTGTATCCCCTCTACCAGCTCCGGAGTTGTATCAGGAGGGAACAGTTCCAGCGCAAGGCGTACTCGCGTAATAGGGGTCCGCAAATCGTGTGAAATCCCGGCAAGTAATGTGGTCCGGTTAGCCAGCAGAGCGGTAATCTCTTTCGACATCCGGTTGAAGTTGCGCACCAGTGAGGCCATCTCTTCGGGGCCCGACTCGGGGAGTGGTTCCAGGTAATCACCCTTGGCAATCTGTTCCGTTGCTGTTGATAACTGTACCAGCGGCCTTGTGAGACGCCTTGCGAGAAAAACCGATGTGGTCAGGCTGACAATTGTGCCTGTCAGTAACACAAGCAGAACGGCCAGTGGCGGGTGGGCGCCGATGCGCCGCCGCGGAATACCTACCTGAACGACTTGTGCTTTGGTGGGAATGTTAAACCAGTACCAGGTTTCCCCGTTATCACTCTGCATGATATGCGTGGGCCTGTTCAGCCGCTGCTGCAATGCCTTCTCAAGAAAATAAAGGAACGGCAAGGGGCTGTGAAAGTGCGGTAGTTCAGTATCCGTTGGCGCGAGCTTGATCTCATAATTATCGAGCAATTCACGTTCGAACACGGGCCGCATAGGCGCCGGCAATTCAGCCCATGTTTCGGTTGCAAAAACCATCAACACTGCCAGGTCATCGGCCCCCTGCCTGGCGATAGGTATCAGAATCAACACCACCACAATAGCAATAATAAAGATGAGGAAAGTGCTGAGTGCAGCCGCCAGTATCAGGCCGGTTCGGGCAAACAGTGTCCTGGGGAGCAGAGAAAATTTCAATGTGATCCCACAGCGCCTTCAGGTGAAAACAGGTAGCCCTCACCCCATACGGTGCGTATGTACTCGGGCTCAGTAGGGTCGGATTCGATTTTGCGCCGTAAGCGCGCAACTTTGACATCAATGCTGCGATCAAAAGGGGAACGGTCGTAGCCTTTAAGCATGTCCATGAGGCTGTCGCGACTCAGCACACGATTGGGGTGATCCAGGAATACTTGCAGCAAGGCAAACTCACCACTGGTGAGCTCGATGTTTTCATCGCCGCGCATGACGGTCCTGGTATTCAGATCGACAAGGAATGGACCGAACTTTCTTGACTCGTGTTTCTCGGATTCTGCCGTTTCACCCGGTGCCGAGTGTTGGCGGCGCAGGATGGCACGTATACGGGCGAGTAGCTCTCTTGGATTAAACGGTTTTGCGAGGTAGTCGTCGGCGCCCACCTCAAGACCAACGATGCGGTCAACATCGTCGCTGCGTGCAGACAGCATCAGGATAGGGAGCTTGCCATCGGCACGTATACGTTTCGCGATACTCAGGCCATCTTCCCCCGGCAGCATCAGATCCAGGATAAGCAGGTCCACACCATGGTCCGCGAGATAGAGGTCCATATCTTCAGCGTTTTCCACGCCAGCAACGACGAAACCCTGTTCACCGAGGTAGCGATTGAGCAAGTCCCTCAGGCCGGGATCATCGTCGACTACCAGAATTCGATTGTTTTGCTGTTGCATGATAGTAGAGCTTAGCAGATTTAACCTTAATGGTCAGTGACTTGGCGCCGTTACAACTTGTTACATTTGCTTGCGATAGTGAAATACTTCTGTAACAGGTTTTGCCTATTGTGTCCTCAACATACAAGTAAATGCAGTTTTCGCATTACTTTGAAGCAAGTCACAGGGAGACCGTTATGATTATTGACACTTTTACAATCAGTGGATTTGTTATGTCGCTGGTGATGTTGGTTGTCGTGTTTTATCTGGCAATCCATAATCAGCCGTACAGTGATCACGATTGATTGCCTGACTTGTAACTTGATTTCCTCTCTCTGCAGCAGCAGTTTGCCGTCACCTTGGTGGCGGCATTGTTTTACGCTCAATATGATGCGGGCTTGCGCATCCTTTGAAATATCAGTCTTGCCCGGAGATTCGCGTCAGCCGATTCTTTGATTCCAGTCCGGATAGAGAGGGGGAGCGCTGTTGCGCGCTTGTCTGGTATCTGTCGATTTCTCCGCTGTCCGCAGCCCATGCATATAAGCCTTCCACAACGTTTGACCGCTCCAGCTGTTGTTGTCGGGGCTGTATAGCGCTCGTTCCAGTTCCCGAATAGCACTGGCCCCCCGGTCAACACGCCCGGCCAGGGCGCCCAGGCTGCGTGGCGGCTGATGCGGCCAGGTGGCTGCAGCCCAGTCAAGCAGAGCGCGCGCCGCGGTTTGTGCATCGCCCCTGGTACAGGCACCTTGCAACGCTCGACGCGCATGAGCCAGTGTAATGTTATCGATAGCGCCTGACGTTGCCGGTGTCGTCCGGGGAATATCAGGAACCGGTGGCCGGCGCCTGCGTACCAGCGTAATTGCCACCAGAACCGCCAGTGCAACCAGTCCACCGCCGATCATCCAATAGAGTGATTCTTGTGGTGCGTGTTGCACAGGGATAACTTTGTCCCGGGTATCGCTGAACTGAACAGGTGAATCGGTCGCTGTCGTTTCTGTTTGGTTGCCAGTGCTTGCCGTGGCTGGCTCACCAGTGCCAGCCTCCACCATGATCTCCCAGGCGGGAAGTACGGCAGTCTGTGGTTTATCATTAATGCTATCCCACCAGTCGATGCGAACCTCCGGCAGCTCGAGTTTGCCAGGCTGGGCGGCGACATAGGTAAAACGCTGTTCGTTGCGGCCATAGATCCAGTTACCGTCGCTACGGTTGGTTAATTCAGCCTGTTCCGGGTAAACCCGCAGAGTGCCGGATACTGCCGGATCAAGGTCTGGCAACTGCGAGGCTTCCAGACCTTTGGCTTCGAGTGTCAGAGTGCGGGTGACGGGCTCGCCGGCGCGTACTACCGGCGGTGATTCCGCCCAGCTGTCACGTACTACCAATTGTTGGCTGGGTAACCAGTGTGTGCCGGCGTAGCTGTCGGGGCGTGGTTTGATATCCAGGGTCAGTTCATCGCTACGTAGCCGGATGCGTTTGCCGGCAACCAGGCTGTCGCCTAAACCACTCTGACCCAGCATGCGTTCCAACATACTATCCATGCTGTCAAAGCGCGAACGCTGACCTGATGTTGACGCCATGCGGCCTGTGAATACGCTGGCTCCAATGGTTAGTTCGCCGCTATGTTCCGGGAAGATTGCATAACGTCGTTCCACTACCTGGTAGCTGTGCTCATCAATTGTGGTTTTATACTGGTGATCTTTGCCAAGGCGTTCAACCACGGCATTCTCGATCCGGGGATCGCTAAGGCTACCCTCGGTTAAAGGTACCCTGTAGTGAAGGCGAGTGGTGTAGAGAATTTGTTGCTGGACATAGGTGTCACCCTCGGGCGGGTTGATCACTGCAGTCACAAACACAGGCTGGCCAGCTTGCGCAGTCGATGCCGCCGGTGGTTCCTCGACCTGAACCGTGAGTGCCGGGGTGACGCTGTTCCTGACACTAAGCGGTGGAATCGAAAGGGTCCCGTTACGAAGAGGTGCAAGTTCAATCAACCATTCATCTTTATCGGAACGTTCGCCATTGATGATCTGGAGCCGACGGCTACTGCTGGTGCCCAGTACCTCAAAATCTTTCTGCAGTGGAGCAAGGTCGGGTTGTTCGCCCTGCTGATTACCGGTAGCGGTGATGCGCAAGGTGATAGTATCGCCTGCATAGATCGTGTCTCGCTCCAGGGTGGCTGTGACGGCAGCCTGGAGTAACCCGGGCATCGCCAGTAGCGCGACAAGCATTGCCAGAAAACCGAACGACTGCTGAACAAACGCAGACCTGCGTGGTGAGTATTTGTGTACGGTACGATTCACGTAGTTACTCCTGAATCAAAAGCTACCAGGCCTGTCGGGCTGCGCCTGATTGTTGCGCGTCGCGTTGGCTGTACTGGTAGAGAAACTTTCTGCGTAACAGGCCGCCCGGGTCATCAGGGATACGGCGCAGCCAGCGCTCATCGGCCTGTTGCTGCTCGGAACTGGCGGTATCTGCTTGCGTGTCAGCAGTCGCAGTTTTATCGACCGGTGTTTCGGCTTCATGCTGTTGATCCGAGGTCACTGGTTGATCTACGGAGTCGCTGGCATTCTCTTGATCGCCGTCGCTCTGTTGTGCCTGTTGCTCTGCGTCTGTGTCATTGTCCGACTGTTCCTGTTCGCTGGTGTTATCCGCTTGCTGTGAATCTGTTGGATCTTCAGCCGCATCGCCAGTCTGGTTTTCGTCAGCTTGCCGGGATTCACCCTGTTCCTGGTTATTCTCGCCTTGCTCTTGCTCTTGCTCTTGCTCTTGCTCCAGCTGTTGTTGTCGGGGCTGTATAGCGC
>JBHPFC010000037.1:0-26972 GCA_042576405.1 Pseudomonadota bacterium
TGGCCGGAGACCAGCGAGTGTAATGCGCACTTTGAACAGTGCCTGAAAGCACTCGAACCGGAAAGCGGTATCAAGAATTACGAAACGCTGGAAGACCAAGAGAGTCTCATAAATACCTGTAATGTATATTATAGTTGCGGCAAAAGCCCGGATGGAACTGAGAAAGGATTATGAAATGCCTGCAAACAACCGCGTGCTGGTTTGGTCGAGGTCGCGTTGAGTTCGGCATACATGATTCCTCAGAGCCCCAGCGTCACCTTGGCTGTATCGCATAGCTGCACGAATATCGATATCAATCTGCGTAGTAACGCTAAAAAATATACGGGGGGCCTGTGCCCCCCGCCATTCACACAACAACTTACTGATACCGGGTTTACCTCCACTCAGCTTCGGCCACCAGCGTAGCGGTTGCACATACTGCTTTTGCTCGCAACGTGTTCATTTTAATCATCCAGTTGACAGACTCGGGAACCACGGCCAGGGCTTTCAGGGCAATCTTGAGTTGATCGGTCGGCTTCAGGGACACAGCAGCGGACCCGGTAACCATGCCAACCGCAATACCCGCCTCTACCCCTACTTCGCCTTCCGCCTCGACATCAGGAATAAATCCCTCAACCGTCTTCAGGACCCACGCAAGTTTCTCCAGTTTGGCCTGGTACAATTCGATGAAAGGCTTTTGCTCTTTATCAGCCCATTCACACATACGGCTGCCGGCGACCTGTTCTCCCGCTATGTTGGCGTAGCCAACGGTGATATCCGGTATATCCTCAACAGGCGGCAGGGCCGCGAGAATCCCGCGAATCTGATCGGGTACCGAATGAAGGTCATCTAACCGGCTTCCGATTGCCTGCCACATCAGATACAACGCCCGGGGAGGAATATAATCAATCAATCCACTGGTCCGCTGGATGCTCTCTGTGATGCGGCTATTGGCATTCAAAGCCGGCACTTCATCAGCTAGGCGTAAAAAGTCATCCAGAATAGTCTTTAAATCCATTCGAAAGGTTGCGCATTCAGCAGCACAGCCTTCGCCACCGGAGAAGTACTGATAATCGGCCTGCATCTGGTTCAGCAGTATTCTGGTGTTCTGAAACTGCTCCATGGGGTTTAACTCATGCACCTGATCTATCAACTCGGTTCCTGGCAGGTTTTGTCCAAGGTTCTGAAAAGCACTCGCAATTGGCTGATTCTGTCGCACGGTGCTCACAGTATTGCTGACCTTTGCTTTAACAGCCTGGGTCCGGGCTTTTGCCTTATCGTAAAGTCCGGCTGATCCAGTGCCGGGCAAGGAGATGGCAAGTGCAGTAAATACACAAATTGCAGTGTGTCGAACCGGGGTAGGATTAACTGTGTTCATGATGGCTTCTCCATTTAGGTGATTTCATTCAGAGGCATGGCTTGTTGCCTCCCTGTACTACTGGAAATCAAATTTACGGAGTTGGCCGTTCTCGCGCTGTAATCTAGTTGAGCGAAAAATGTGACTTATTCACACTCGGGCCCGGAGGGCGGTGAAAGGCTGTGGAAATCAGCTGCTTTGGCGGGCTGCAAGCAAACTGTCAACCGCGTAGCGCAGACGGCGGCAAATTTCCCTGCCCATGTTCATTTGTATGATGGTGAATTGTTCGAGATAGGAATCCCCAGCAACAACTGTATACGTTCGTCACTCACTATCAAGCCTGGACAGAAACGCCTGCCGCTCCTGTTCACTACCAAGCTCGCTGGCAAGCAACTCGCCAAGACCTGCATGGTCTGATACCTTGCTGGCTGCACGATTCACCAGAATAGTGGCGATAGGACCGAGATATTCACTAAGCAATCTCCCGACTTTCTGGAGAAAATCAGCATCGAACTCAGACACCGGAAGATCACCACAGTTGTTCTCCGACGCAAGCTGCATGCTGGATTCAGCCAAAAGTCTATCAAGTTCCTCCAGGGTACCCGCCTTTTTAGCCGCTCGTTGAACCAGTGCATGGGCTATAGGGCCAATTTCTCCGGCCAATTTAATCTCCCTGGCATGCAGCGCTGACTCGTCCCAGTGCGCTGAATCCGCCTGTTGCTCCACAGCCGGAGCTTCATCCAAAGACTTGTCACGCACTGCAGCAACTTCGTAAAGCTCGAATTCACGCACGTGTTTGTCAGCTTTTTTTCCCCGATATGAGAACAGCTCGGCGTACTCATCGCTGAGACAGCCAATAACGTCGTAAAAGGAACGCGAAACATAGATCTGGCCCGCTCCAGCGAAGTCCATGATTCGGGCCGCACAATTGATACCCTCACCCAGCGTTGTCTTATCACCGTTTACATCGAGTACAATTTTGACCGGACCCAGATTGATGCCGACACGTACCTCGTAGTTAACAGTGCTGTTTTTCTGGGCCCGCACGGATTCACGAAGATTCAGCGCAAAATACAGCGCGGTCTCCGGCTCGACCAGAAAACAGACCGCCGCGCCGTCACCTCGATCCAGAAGAATGTATTCATCTTCGGCATGGTTACCTAACAGCAACCGGATCTGTTCATCCAGGTGCGACTTGATCGCCATCTGGTTTTTCATATGATGCTTGGTAAAAGACACAACATCCAGAAACACCACGCAACACAACCAGGTGCGATTTCGGGCCGTCATTTCAGGTCACGTTGTCATTAAGTAAATGCATCGCCTTGTCCAGGCTGCGTCGCATGCGATTGAAGGAGCTGGCTAGCATAGCGATTTCATCCTTACCATTTGCTTTGAGCTCGGGCGTATCCATTTGTCCGTGACTGACCGCATCCGCTGTACGTGACATACGCTGGATTGGACTAATGACCGTGAGTTTCAGCAGCAGGTTGACCAGCAGAACAATAGCAACGAATGTCGCTGCCAGTACTCCCATGAACAGGCGAAATGTTGCCTCTGCCTTTCCCACAGGGACTCCCATTGGAATCGATACGACCTGTGCCCCAACGACTTCGTTGAGTTGCCAGCCAAAGCCATTCGCAGATCCATATCGGTCGATCATGGTCTTCGGCGCGGCATCGGGTGTGCTGTGACAGGTAAGGCAAGCCTCGTTGGTAATACGGATCGGTCGTGTAAGATACAGTGAACGACCTTTAGGGGTATCCCGCTCGCCGACAAATTCCGTGAGCTCAGGCTGATTGTGGAACATACTGATAATGTCAGCTTCCCAATCGACCGCCCGATCTCGTGGATTGGTCGGATTCAGAGTAGCTTCTTTATAAGTGTACTCGGGATTATCTTCGTGCAGCTTGATAAAACTCTGGGTGGCGGCGTAAGCCGGTACAGTTTGCGGCAAGAATGACCGTTTTATCTGCATGGACAACAGCGGGCGGATCTCGTCAACGGTATAGTTACGTACTGCTTTGGCGCTATCCATCATTAAGCCAGCCTGTTCAAGAACTTCATGATAGGCATTATCGTACAGAGTTTTATGCGTCACATACCCAATTACCGCGAAGCCCATGCCCAGCGCAGTGATAAGGATGAGGTTAAATTTGGTCGTTAGCCCCATTGCTGCTCCATAAGCCCCATACTAGTGACAACTCTGTTCCCGATAGGTGCGAGTAAATCCAGTCAAACTGAAACGAACGGTTTTCTGTCCGGTCTCCGGCCAGGTCGGCCAGAAATACAGGCGTACCTCAGCGCTGTTTCCAGCAATAAACATGTCAACAATCCTGCTGACATTTCCCGTAAACAGCAGGCGGGTGTCGCTTTCTCCCGGGGCAGCCGGCAGGAGTTCACCATTGTCTACTGACAACCCGGTTGTCGATGGCCTGAAGTCAATATTGGATTCGGTAATCACCGTGAGCGCCCTGTTATCAAGACGTAGCTGAACCCTGGTTTCCTGGTACCCATCGTTGATTACCTGTGGTGCAGACACAAGGGAGCAGTCGGCTTGCCTTTCCCAATTGGGAGCGGCCCAGAGGTTGCCGTAGCAAAGAAATGACATCAGGACTGCCAGACGCCTGTTACTTTTTTTTCGAAGCCGTAGATCCATCGAGATTCAGCTTTGTCAGGTCTGTCAGGGCATAAGCATACGTCATATTGCCCGCCAAATGAACAGGCGGCTGTTTTTGCATTCGTCCCTGCTTCGTTTAAGATCAGAGCATGTCTACAGACGCTCTACGTAAAATCCCGCTTTTTGCCAAACTGGATGATCAGGATCTGGAACAGCTTGCCGAGGCTACCGTAACCCGAACCTTCAACAAGAACAGCATCGTCATTACCGAAGGCGACAGCTCAAGCTCGCTCTACATTATCCTCAGCGGCGACGTGAAGGTTTTTGTTAGCGACGAGGATGGTAAAACCAATATCGTCAATCGACTCGGTTCCGGAGATTACTTTGGCGAGCTCTCACTGATTGATGATGAACCGAGATCTGCATCTGTTGAGGCAGTCAGTAAATGCAAAATATCAATCCTTTCCCGGCAGTACTTTGTTGACTATATAGAACAGCATCCACGTGTTGCCATTCACCTGCTTAAAGGCATTGGGAAACGCCTGCGCAACACAACAAGTCATGCCAAAAACCTGGCATTGATGGATGTCTTTGGCCGTACCGCTCACGTGTTACTGCAGGCGGCCAGCGAGGAAGGCGGGCGGATGATTACACCAGCACTGACGCAGCAGGACATTGCCGATGAGGTGGGGTCTTCTCGTGAGATGGTAAGCCGGATTCTAAAGGACCTTAAAGCCGGCGATTATATTTCTATGGATGGGAAACGTATCGTTATCAACAAGCGGATTCCGGATCGCTGGTAGCGAGACGCCGGAATACAGACTGTAAAATGCCGGTCAACAACCACTAACTGGTCTGATCACAACTCAGCTAAAATGATTGCGACCGGCGACCACACTTATTCAAAATGTCCCTGTAGCCAGGGTTTGAGCATCAATGCAATGCCTGCCGCTATAAGGTAGTCCTTCATGGGACCGGCGGTAGCCAGCGATTCCAGTGATGGGGCGCTTACGACGGCGACAACTGCGAACAGAACCATTAAATACTGAAACATCTTCCTTACTCCTGATCCGCTTAGGTACAACGCTATTTGACGCTTGCAGTATGCGGAGTCCGGATCAAGGTTTCTGTGAAGCGCTCACCTTATGTGTATGAACAACGTCACATTTATAGAAGTTATCGGGTAATTTTCAGCTCACGTTGACGGTGCTGACACCTGAACGCCTGTGGGTCTCGTCCTGCTGCCGAACCACCTCCTGTACCGACGGCCGACTGAGAAACTCTTCCAGCGAGATGCTGTCGAGGAACTCATAGATACGCTTGGACAAACCGCACCAGAGTTCGTGCGTCAGGCACGTTGATGCCTCATCACAACCACTGTCACCGCCACAGGTCGAATCCACTTTCTCGTCAACTGCCGCAATAATGGCAGCTATGGTGATATCGCCAGCCGGTCGCGCCAGCTTATAGCCACCCCCGGGCCCGCGCACCCCGCGGACCAGGTTCTCACGCCTTAGCTTGGAAAATAACTGCTCTAGATATGACAGTGAAATACTCTGGCAACGGGAAATATCCGCCAGTGTAACCGGCCCTTTGGGTTCGTGAATTGCTAGGTCCATCATTGCAGTAACTGCATAACGGCCTTTGGTCGAAAGTCTCATGCAACTATCGTAAATTAACCAACTATTTCAGTCAAGTATTATACCATTTCTTCTTGGCTTCGATAGCGACCGACCAGGATGATACGCAGATGATCTATAAAGCGCTTTTCCTGATAAGCAGCGTTTATCGGCATTCAGTTCAACTGATAATTCGGGGCTCATTAGCGCTGCTCACGATAATGCTGCTTCAGTTTGCGTGATGCGGCCTGGGAATGTTACCCGGGGCTCTCGCCTGGATTGGCTGGCGCTTAACGCCGAACGGGACCGTGAACCTAAACCTCAGGATTCCAGACTGAGCGCCTTCTCATTATCCAGCGCCTGCAAAGCTTCGACAAGTTGTTCGCGCGCCGGGGAGAAAATGTGACCATAGCGGATACAATATCCGAGCCATTTATGCAGGAAACGATTGGCCCGCCACTTGGTATCGACTGAATAATGGTGGTGAAAGCGGTCATATTCGGCATTCCGCCGGCCACGTCGCCGCCCGCGTGAAATAACTTCAGCGACCTGAGCGTCATGATACAGACGCACAACAATATCCGGCGCCGGAAATTCCCCACCCTCGTCCTGAAACAGATACGTAAGATGCAGGGTGGTTGTATACTTGCAGCGCTCTTGTACAGTGAGGTAGAGATTGAGTGCACCAGGCACCCGCGAAGTACTGTGGTCCTGGATGGCGTCGATATCAGGCACAAGTTGGCGTAGCTGAATGTAGTTCAGCTCATAAAGCTCCATCAGCGCCGGGAGATCACGCGCCCGCACGCCTGGATGAACCTTATATTTACCCGTGTACTTCATGGCCTGATCTTAACATAGTAAAATGATGTTTCGTTCAAACTGTTACACTCAATATATTCAGGCAGGCTATCGGCGCCTGCAAGGCAAGCTTAATGCTTGACAAATACAAATTTAGAACTAAGAAAACGGGACAATAGCATTGTGAACACGATTGGAATTGCCACCAGACCCTTTACCGATCAAAAACCCGGCACCTCCGGCCTGCGTAAAAAAGTTTCAGTTTTTCAGCAGGAGCATTACCTGGAAAACTTTGTACAGGCCATCTTCAATAGCCTTGATGACTTCGCGGGAAAAACACTGGTGCTTGGTGGTGATGGTCGTTACTACAATCGTCACGCTGTGCAGGTGATTCTACGCATGGCTGCCGCCAATGGCTTTGGCAAGGTAATGGTGGGGCGAGGAGGTTTAATGTCAACGCCGGCGGTCTCCTGCGTGATCCGCAAGTATCGGGCCTATGGCGGCATTGTTCTCTCTGCAAGTCATAACCCCGCCGGCGAACACGGTGACTTTGGCATCAAGTACAACATTGGCAATGGTGGGCCGGCGCCGGAAACAACCACCGAAGCTATTTATTCCGAAAGCAAGCGCATCGAACGCTACCTGATGGTCGAAAACGATGATATTGACGTAGACACTCTTGGCACACAACAACTGGGTAACATGACTATTGAAGTTATCGACCCGGTCAGTGACTACGCCGAACTGATGCAAACACTGTTTGATTTCGACTGCATTCACAGCCTGATTAACTCGGGCCTGTTCCGTATGCGATTCGATGCGATGCACGCCATTACCGGACCTTACGCACACGATATTTTCGAACAGCGACTGGGTGTCACACCGGATACGCTTATGAATGCCGAGCCCAGGGAAGACTTCGGTGGTGGTCACCCCGACCCCAACCTGGTCTATGCAAAGGAACTGGTTGACGTTATGTATGCCGGCAATGCTCCCGATTTCGGTGCAGCATCCGATGGCGACGGTGATCGCAACATGATTCTTGGCCACCGGTGCTTCGTTACACCAAGTGACAGCCTTGCTGTTCTTGCCGCCAATGCCCACCTGACACCAGGTTACCGACAGGGACTGGCCGGCATCGCGCGTTCCATGCCTACTTCACAGGCTGCTGACCGGGTAGCAGACAAGCTTGGCATAGCATTATTCGAAACGCCTACTGGATGGAAATTCTTTGGCAACCTTCTGGATGCAGGCAAGGCAACGCTATGCGGTGAAGAAAGTTTTGGCACGGGCTCAAACCATATACGCGAAAAAGATGGCCTGTGGGCCGTACTATTCTGGCTCAATCTGCTTGCCGTACGCAAGGAAGCAGTACAGGATATTCTTACCGGTCACTGGAGAACCTATGGCCGCAATTACTACTCCAGGCACGATTATGAAGCAGTCAGCGCGGACGGCGCCGGTACGCTAATGGATAAACTGCGCAAACTGAATGGCTCGCTGAACGGCAAACGCTTCGGTGATTACACCGTTAACTTCAGTGACGACTTTGCCTATACCGATCCGGTTGATGGTTCGCTGAGCGAACACCAGGGCATACGCATCGGTTTCGACGATGGCTCGCGCATTGTTTTCCGGTTGTCCGGTACCGGAACCGAAGGCGCGACGCTACGTATTTACCTGGAGCGCTTTGAAGCCGACATCAACCGACAGGGTCTGGATGCACAGGATGCACTGGCGGACCTGATTGTAATCGCAGAAGATATCGCTCAGATCAAACACCATACACAACGCGATACACCAACCGTAATCACCTGATGAACACCGCCACACCAGTCATTGACCGAGACACCTTCCTTGCGGGACTGAATGACTTGCCGGCGCATTGCGTGATCCAAGACGCTGCTGAACTACGCCCCTATGAATGCGATGGCCTGTCTGCCTATCGGGTACAACCCTGGCTGGTGCTACTGCCGGAATCCATTGAACAAGTACAAGGCATACTGCGTTACTGCCAAAGCTGTGGTGTTGCGGTGGTTGCACGCGGCGCCGGCACAGGTTTATCCGGTGGCGCGTTACCACTGGACAATGGTGTGCTGCTGAGCCTGGCGAAGTTCAACCGCATACTGGAGGTCGATGCCGAAAACCGCCTGGCGAAAGTTCAGCCCGGTGTACGCAATCTGGCCATATCGCAAGCGGTTGCGGAGCTGGGTCTGTACTATGCACCCGACCCTTCATCACAAATCGCCTGCTCGATTGGCGGCAACGTCGCGGAAAATGCCGGCGGCGTTCACTGCCTGAAATATGGCCTCACAGTACAGAATATCGCCAGTCTGGAGGTCATTACTATCGACGGTGAGCGACTGACGATCGGTTCGGCCGCCCTGGATACGCCCGGTTACGACCTGCTGGCGCTGATGACAGGCTCGGAAGGCTTGCTTGGCGTTATTGTCGAAGTGACCGTCCGCCTGCTGCCTGTTCCTGAGCGAGCCCAGGTTATCCTGGCCGCCTTTGACGCTGTTGAAACCGCCGGTGAAGCGGTAGCCGCGATTATCTCGGCCGGCATTCTGCCCGCCGGCCTGGAGATGATGGATACACTGGCAATCCGCGCTGCTGAAGACTTTGTGCACGCCGGTTACCCCACCGACGCAGCGGCCATACTTCTGTGTGAACTTGACGGCACGGATGAAGACGTATCAGTAAAAATCGGCGAAGTGCGCAACTTGTTAAAATCCATGGGAGCCAGCGAAGTGCGCACCGCGCAGGACGAGCAGGAACGCCAACGCTTCTGGGCCGGCCGGAAAGCCGCATTTCCGGCAGTTGGACGTATTTCACCTGACTACTACTGCATGGATGGCACAATTCCACGCAAACACCTGGGCAAGGTTCTGGCGACTATCAGTCGATGGTCCGACGAATACCAGTTACCCGTCGCGAACGTATTTCACGCCGGAGACGGTAACCTGCATCCACTGATTCTCTACGATGCCAACAAGCCCGGTGAGCTGGAGCGTGCCGAAACGTTCGGCAGTCGCATCCTGGAACTCTCTGTATCGGTGGGCGGAACCATCACCGGCGAACACGGTGTTGGCATGGAGAAAATCAATGAGATGTGCGTACAATTCAACAGTGCCGAATTGACGCAGTTTCATGCTATCAAGGCAGCCTTTGATCCCCGGGGGCTGCTTAACCCGGGCAAGGCCATACCAACGCTGGTGCGCTGTGCCGAGTTTGGCAGCATGCATGTACATAAAGGCGAACTGCCCTTCCCTGATCTCGACCGATTCTAGAACGCATGAACCAGGATCTGGTCCCGACATTCTGTGAACAGGTCAGGCAAGCTTGTGCTGAAGGCAAGCCGGTCTGTATTCAGGGTGGCAACAGCAAATCATTTTATGGACGGGCGTCTCAAGGTGATGTTCTGCGAGTTTCAGAGCACCAGGGAGTTATGAGCTATGAACCGTCTGAACTCGTGCTTCGCGCCCGCGCCGGCACGCACCTGACCGAAATCGAACAGCTTCTCGACGAGCAACAGCAGATGCTCGCCTTCGAACCACCACACTTCGGCGCGAACAGCACGCTGGGAGGCGCCATCGCGACGGGGTTATCAGGGCCACGGCGACCTTTTTCCGGTGCTGCACGCGATTTCGTGCTCGGTACCTGCATCATCAACGGCAAGGGTGAAGCACTGGGTTTCGGTGGCCAGGTGATGAAAAACGTTGCCGGTTACGACCTGTCGCGCTTTATGTGCGGAGCACTCGGAACGCTGGGACTCATTACCGATGTATCGGTAAAGGTACTCCCCAAACCCGAGGTAGACTACACATTGAAACAGGTATGCTCACAGGCTGAAGCCATTGAACGATTTAGCCAGTGGCACCAGAAACCGCTGCCATTATCTGCTGCCTGTTGGCACGATGAACACCTGTACGTTCGCCTGTCGGGCAGCGAAGCCGCATCGCGCCAGGCACAGCATCAGCTTGGTGATAACATCCTCGAGCCACTGCCGGAATTCTGGACCAGCCTTCGGGATCACCAACATGCCTTTTTCAAGCGTGACTTATCCTTGTGGCGATTATCGGTACCACCAGCCTCACCACCACTCGCATTGCAGGGTGACTGGTTAATCGACTGGGGCGGCGCACAGCGCTGGCTGTACAGCGACGAACCGGCCACTCGCATCAGACAGCTTGCGAGTGACGTAGGCGGTCATGCCATGCTGTTCCGCCACGATGACGATGTTGATGAAGTCTTTCACCCCCTGCCTGACGGCTTGCTGGCCTTGCACCAGCGCCTCAAGGCGGCCCTCGATCCGCAAGCCATCTTTAATCCCGGGCGTATGTACAAGGGCGTCTAAATATGAAAACCGAACTGACGCAGGCACATCTGGACTCGGCACATGGACAACGTGCTGACAGCATCCTGCGCAGTTGCGTTCACTGCGGCTTCTGTAATGCCACGTGCCCCACTTACCAGCTACTCGGCGACGAACTCGACGGGCCACGCGGTCGCATCTACCAGATCAAACAGGTACTGGAAGGTCAGCCGGCAACACGTAGCCTGCAGACGCACCTCGACCGCTGCCTGACTTGTCGTGCATGTGAAACCACCTGCCCGTCAGGCGTGGATTACCACAGCCTGCTCGATATCGGCCGCGAACTGGTGGAAGAACAGGTGCCGCGTCCATTCCAACAGATGTTGCTGCGCCGCGTGCTGGTATCTGCACTCAGTGATACACAACGCGCCAGATTGTTGTTCGCTACTGCCCGGTTGTTTCGCCCACTACTGCCGGCCAGCCTGAAAAGCAGGATTCCGGGAAAGAAACGTTTGCCACGCCCCTCACCGGGCACGCACACACGCCGCATGCTGTTACTGGATGGCTGTGTACAACCGGCCGCGGCACCACAAATCAACGACGCTGCCCGTATTGTTTTTGACAAGCTTGGCATCGAACTGCAAACCATTGCGCAGGCCGGTTGCTGTGGCGCACTGCAACACCATCTCGGCGACAGCCACGGCGGCCTCGATAAGGCACGCGCGAATATAGACGCATGGTGGCCCGCTATTGAAGCCGGTGCGGAGGCCATTGTTATCACTGCCAGTGGTTGTGCACCAATGATCAAGGACTACGGAAACCTGCTGAGCAATGATGCGGTTTACGCCGAGCGTGCGGCCAGAATCAGCAGCCTGACAAAAGATGTCAGTGAAGTTGTAAGCGTTGAGGATATTAATTCCCTGCCATCGATAAAAGGCCAGCGTATCGCCTTCCACTCACCCTGCACCCTGCAGCATGGCCAGCAACTTGGTGGTGTTGTCGAAAGCCTGTTGACACGACTGGGCTTTAAACTAGTGATGGTTAAAGATGCCCATCTTTGTTGCGGATCCGCTGGCACCTACTCTATTTTTCAGCCAAAACTTTCAAATCAGTTGCTTGAAAATAAACTCACTGCACTGCAAGACAAACAGCCTGAACTGATATCAACCGCCAATATTGGCTGTCTTTTGCACCTGCAGCAGGCAGCCGATGTGCCGGTCAAGCACTGGCTGGAACTGATCACCGATCACATCTGAATCGAACCGTATAAGCAAACGCCATTAACCGACCCGGGTTCCACTCAGCCGCCTTCCAGTTCAGCCTGCATTCACTACAATTGAGGAACTACGACAAAAGCTATCTCGCCATATTCTTTATATAAACCTGCAAGTTAGAAACTTCCTGGTTACCCAAGGTCAGCCTTCTGGTTCGCGCCGGAGCCCACAAAAGTGCGCCCGTCAGGTCAAATCATGGTCCACCTGCACCATGATCATGCGTTTGATTCAGGTCAAAGACCAATGCAATTTCAGCGTACCGGTATTGAGTCGGGCACGCTTCCTGTCTAGCCTTGTAAGCGTGATGCGTTAGATATCACCACTCACGTTTACAGCATGAGTCGGAGGACAGAGAGATGAAACTCAGAAAATTGATGGTCTCGCTATTACTGGTAGGCGCAACCACGCTGCCAATGACCTCTGCCAACGCTTTTTTTGGCGGCTGGGGACCCTGGGACTGGTTTGACGACGACGATGACTACTACTATGGCGGACCCTGGGGTTATCCCGGCTACGGCTATGGTGGCTACCCCGGCTACGGCTATGGTGGCTACCCCGGCTATGGCTATGGTGGCTACCCGGGCTACTATGGCGGCTATCCAGGTGGGTACGGTGGTTACCCAGGCGCCTACCCCGGCTATGGTGGATGGGGCGGTCCCTATTCAGGCTGGTAGCGCAAGACCGGCGGGATAAGGCTTTGCATATGGCGCTGACGGCTGACCTGTCAGCGCCGCATGGCTAGTGCGCCCGCAATCATTATCAGCAGCGTACCGCCCGCTGTCGTCCAGCCCGGCAGTTCGTGCCAGAAAAGCCAGCCATAAAGAGCGGCGAAAACCACCGATGTATAGGTGAAGGGACCGATTTGCGCCGCTGGTGCGCAACCGTAACCACGTGAGAGCAAGTACTGGCCGAATGTGGCAAAACTGCCTGCACCGGCCATAATGCCCAGCGAGCGTAAATTAATCGGCTGCCAGGCCCATAACAGCGGTACCGATGATACCAGTGTACATATCACCCCGTAGTAGACGACTACCCTGAGCGCCGGCTCGGTGGCTGACAGCTTGCGCAGACTGACCATGGCAACACCGGCAAAGGCCCCGGAAGCCAAACCGATCAATGCCGCCGAGGCTGGCAAGTCTCCACCGGGCCTCAAAATAAACAGTACGCCTGAAAACCCAATTAAAATAGCCGCCCAGATCCGCGGGCTCACCCGCTCCTTAAGCCACAGTATGGCGACAAACGGAATGAACAGCGGCGCGGTGAAATTGAGCAGCACCGCATCAGCCAGCGGCAACACGCCGAGTGCGTAAAAGAAACAGTACATCGCAGCCAGTCCAAACAGGCTGCGCACCAGATGCAGGCCGGGATGCCCGGTTTTCAAATCGATTCGTTCGCCGCGCTGCCAGACCACGGGAATCAGTATCAGCAAGCCAAACAGGTTGCGGAAAAATACAATCTGCTCATTGGGCAGGTCGGCGGAAATATGACGGATCAAGCCGCCCATGGATGCAAACATGAGTGCCGCGCCGGTAACCAGCAGGGCACCGCGTACCGGGTTATCGGTACTCATGCATCGAAAGGTTTGAACAAGTGCTCGCGGTAATAAATGAGTTCATTGATGGAATCACGAATATCATCCATCGCCAGGTGGCTGGATTCTTTCTTGAAGCCGGCAGTCTCCTTCGGCGCCCAGCGCTTACCGAGTTCCTTAAGCGTACTGACGTCCAGATTGCGGTAGTGGAAGAAGTCTTCCAGTTTCGGCATCAGGCGCGCCATGAAGCGCCGGTCCTGACATATGGAATTGCCACACATGGGTGAGACCTGAGCGTCGACGTGCTGCTCAAGAAATTCAATGGTCATACGCTCGGCATCCTGCACTGTGGCGCTGCTCTCGCGGACTCTTTGCGTCAGCCCGGACTTGCCGTGCTGACGGGTATTCCACTCGTCCATACCTTCCAGCAGGCTGTCAGGTTGATGGATGGCGATAATCGGACCCTCGGCTAATATGTTCAGCCGTGAGTCGGTGACGATGGTGGCAATCTCGATGATTACGTCCTGGAAAGTATCCAGGCCGGTCATTTCCAGATCAATCCAGATGAGGTTGGTTTTCTTGTCTGACATACCCGCGTAGTCCTGATGGTTCGTTGGCTTGTGTTGCATTGTAGCAAAGGCTAACCTCCCGGGTATGAACAGCTTTTCATGGATATTTATTGCCGCCCTGGGGGCCTCGGTGGTGCTCAAACTGTGGCTGGCCCAGCGCCAGATCAACAGCGTGTCTAACAATCGCGCCCAGGTACCCGACGCTTTTGCCGACAAAATCCAGCTCGATGCGCACCAGAAAGCCGCTGATTACACCCTCACCAACACCCGTCACGGGCGACTTGAACTGGTGTACGGCAGCCTGTTGCTGCTCGGCTGGACGCTCGGCGGCGGCCTGCAATGGCTGGACAGCCTGTGGCAGCAAACAGGCTGGGGTAGCATTGCTACGGGCGTGGCACTGATGATCAGTGCGTTTGCGATCATGGCACTGCTCGATTTGCCCTTCTCGCTTTACCACACCTTTGTGACCGAAGAGCGCTTTGGCTTCAACAAGACCACTGTGGGCACTTATATCGGCGACATGTTTAAACAAACCCTGTTAATGCTGATACTGGGTGTACCGCTCGCCTGGGCAGCACTGTGGTTGATGCAGGAGTCCGGTGGATTATGGTGGTTGTATCTCTGGCTGCTGTGGGCCAGTTTCAGCCTGCTGATGCTTTGGGCCTACCCGGCCGTCATCGCCCCCTTGTTTAACAAGTTCACCCAGCTGGAGAACGAACAGCTGCAGCAACGCATACAAACCTTGCTGGATCGCTGCGGTTTCAAGAGCAAGGGGATTTATGTCATGGATGGCTCACGGCGTTCCGGACATGGCAATGCCTATTTCACCGGTATGGGACAAAACAAGCGCATTGTGTTTTTCGATACCCTGCTGGAAACACTGGAGCCGGATGAAATCGAGGCAGTACTTGCACATGAACTCGGCCATTTTAAACGCAAGCACGTACAAAAGCGCATCGTCATCATGATGCTGTCCAGTCTCGCCGGTCTGGCACTGCTGGGCTGGTTGATCGATCAGCCATGGTTTTACCAGGGCCTGGGGGTTGAGCAGGGTTCGAATGCCCTCGCCCTGCTTCTGTTTCTCATGGTCACACCGGTATTCACACTGTTTCTGCAGCCACTATCATCATGGTTTTCACGCAAACACGAGTTCGAGGCAGATGATTACGCTGCCAAGCAATCCAGTGCTGCTGACCTGATACGCGCGCTGGTGAAGATGTACAAGGAGAACGCCAGCACACTGACGCCAGACCCCCTGTATTCAGCATTTTATGATTCGCACCCACCGGCACCGGTGCGCGTTGCACATTTGTCGACTAAAATGAGTTAGACGGGAGGTTCAGAGAGTATGAAGTACACAATGATGGCAATAACACTGGCGTTACTGGCCGGACAAGCCGTTGCCGATGTCGATGCCAAGCATGGGCAGCAGCTGCACAATAAGAGCTGCGTGAAATGTCACGATAGCAGCGTCTATACTCGCAAGGATCGGTTTATTGCGAACAAGGATGCCCTTAAAAACCAGGTACAGCGTTGTAATGTCAATGTAGGTGCCCAGTGGTTTGATGAAGACGTCGCCGACGTCACCGACTTCCTGAATACGACCTACTATAAATTTCCGTAATTTGATGGGCAGCGAACTGAGCACCCCCCATTGCCAGAGAGACGCCGCCCTGCTGGATGACAACGCGACCAGGGCCCGGCTGGCTGAAATCCATATGGACTGGAGCTGCATCGACGACGGCAAAGGTATTCAGCGGACTTTCCACTTCAAGAACTATTACCAAACCATCGCTTTCGTCAATGCGCTCGCCTGGGTAGCCCACGCCGAGGACCACCATCCGGACCTCACAGTTGGCTACAACAGCTGCGTGGTGAACTACAGCACGCACTCGGCAGGCGGCCTTTCGAAAAATGACTTTATCTGTGCAGCGCGCGTTGACGCGCTGGTCGCAGGAGACGCCTGAGCACTGTGGGTAGCCGCCGCAAGTCAGCTATCGCAGCAAATTCAACACCCCCCAAAGAAATCGATGGCCAACCTGGCCAGGTGCTGGCACACCACGGACAGACCAGTCTCGTTGAGGCCGAAAACGGCGATATAGTGCGCTGTAGCACGCGCCGCAGTCTGCCGCGTACAGTCAGTGGTGATCGTGTGCTGTGGCAGGCGAGTAGCCCGCGCGAAGGTGTGATTACGGCTGTGCTGGAACGCGATACCGTACTCAGCCGTCCTGACCAGAACAATCGCGTGCGCCCGGTAGCCGCCAATATAGACCAGATTGTGGTGGTCATCGCCAGTAAGCCGAGCTTCGAATACGGCATGCTTGATCGCTACCTGGTTGCGGCCGAATTGATCGGCGCACAGCCAGTCATCGTCGTCAACAAATCAGACATGCTGGACCACGACAGCCGCAGCAAACTCGAAGAGCGTCTACAGGTCTATCAGCGCATTGGCTATGCGCTCCTGTTCACCAGCACACGCAGCACTGACGGACTCAGGGATCTTCACCAGCAGCTCACGACACATACCAGCGTCCTGGTTGGTCAGTCCGGAGTGGGGAAGTCTTCGCTGATACAGTCGCTGTTACCTGAGCTGGATATTCGGACCGGCAGCCTGTCCCAGGTTACAGGCCTGGGCCGACACACCACGACAGTAGCAATGCTCTATCACCTGCCCGACGGTGGAGACCTCATCGACTCACCGGGTGTACGCGACTTCAACCTGGTCAAGGTACCGGCAGCAGAGCTGGAACATGGCTTCAGAGAATTCAGACCCTACCTGGGACAATGCCGCTTTCATAATTGCCGGCATGTCAGCGAACCGGGTTGCGCGATACAGACGGCTGCGCGAGAAGGCCAGATAACCGAACGCAGACTGGAGAATTACTGCAAGCTGGTCCGCAGCATGACTGCCCCGTAATAAGCCAACCACTGGCAACAATCCGGGATACACACGACCCCATGCCCATATTTCGAATAGCCTAACCCCTTATAATCTCGGCAACGCGGAAAGCATTCGCATAGATCGTCCAGGTGTAGGGCACACTGCCACCGGTTGGCATAAAGCTGCCGTCAGTAACATAGAGATTCTCAACATCATGTGCCCTGCAGTCTGCATCCAGCACTGATGTTTCAGGATTGTTACCGAATCGGCAGCCACCGGCGACCAGGTTCTGGGGCGGAGAACCACTGATACTGGAACGTATATTCTTTGCACCCATCTTATCCAGAACCTTAACTGCCCGCTCGTTGATGTACCTGCCAACTTTCAGGTCGTGTTCATGGTAACCAATACGCACCTTGGCCACCGGTGTCTGCCATTTGTCACGGACACTGGCATCCAGGCCGACAAAACAATTATCCGTAGGCAACCAGTCGCAGAAGATTTCATAGCGCAGGTACTGTGATTCCGTAAACAGGGACTTAAGCTGCTTTTGCAAGGGTTGTCCCCACACCAGACGGTCATCGTCATCCCACTTGACTGACATGGCCTTACCGATAGGGTTGGGATGCCGCAGCAAAAAATCGACGGTCCCACCCTTGGCGCGCCCGCCAAATGCCTTGTCATCAAGCGTATACCAGTCTTGCAGGCCGCGATTGACGAACGGGCCACGGGTCTTCATGGCGTCAGCATCCTTGGCGCTCATTTCGGCATACACAAAATCTCCGGTCCCCGATCCACCGGCCGAAAAAAGCAGATTTCTACCCACCTGCCCATAGCGGTTAGCCAGACCATCGGGGTGCATCGGGCCAGTGGAGCTTAACAACAGACGACTGGTTTCCACAGCCTGACAGGAAACCACGAAAGTTTTTGCAGTAACCGTCTGCTGCTCGCCATCGACATCAAAGTATTCCGCGGCGGTGACTTTCCCTTTAGCATCACTGGCCAGCCTGTAGACTTTGGAATGCGGCCGGATTTCACAGCGCCCTGTTGCCACCGCCCGATCCAGTAGCGCCGCCCTGGCACTGCCTTTTGCCCCGGAAGAACAACCATAGCTGCCGCAGTAGCCGGAATATTCACAACTACGACGTTGATCTTTGGCTCTGGACAATACAGCGCGTGGCGTAGGTAAGGGATGATAGCCCAGCTCCCTGCAGGCCTTGTCTATCTGTCCGGAGACAGGATGCTCAAGTGTCGGCGGGTAAGGGAAATCAGCAGTTGAACGTGGCTCCGCCTGTGGGTGATCGACAAAGGCACCAGAGATACCAACTTCTGTTTCGACACGGGTGTAATAAGGCTCAAGGTCAGCGTAGCTGATCGGCCAGTCAGCAATGTTGGCACCTTCGATCGGGCCGAATTCGGAAAGCAGATGAAAGTCCCGTGGTTTGAGCCGGTAAAAAAATCCACTCATAAAATTTGATGACCCGCCAACACAATTACCGTTCCAGAAGTCCCAGCCGGAATCTGCGGTTGCTTCACCGACCCAGTGACCGCTGCTATCAAGATCTTCGATTACATGCTGTTCATCTCTCAATTCCGGCGTATAGACACTGCGACGACAGCAGGCCAGTTCATCCTTGTAGAAATCCGTCTCTTTCAGCCATGGCCCCTTTTCCAGCACCACCACCGAATAACCCGCCTCTGCAAGTGTCAGTGCCACCGGACCACCACCGGCACCACTACCAACAATGCAAATATCGAAATCATAAGTCATACAATCTAGGCCTTGCGCTGGTAGCGGACTGGAGATCCAAGTTTGTACCAGGATTTGTCCCGGGGTGGAGCTGGATAACCCGGCAGATGCTCCAGCCACGTCCAGCCAATTCCATCCGGGTTGCCGCCGTATACCGGATCGGCTAAAAGTGCTTCCAGCAGGTAGGTCAGCAACAGGGACAACCAGTTCCGGCCCGCCTGGCTCTGCTCGATTTCCCGCAACAGCATCTCCCGCTGTTGCTCATCGAGAACAGCGAAGGGTTTTTGGGTCTGTTTCTGCGCAAGCTCATTCAGCCAGCCTACACCTTTAAACAGAAACTCCTTGTCTTCGCCATCGGCGGCAGGATTCTCGATGGTATTGCGCAAATACACTACCGCCTGAATATCGCTTGCACCTGGTACACCGTCAGACGCCGGAAACAGGTGCTGCTGGACTTCAGCCAGGGTTTTCCAGGGGTCTTCACTGCACCAGGCCGGTAGGCGGCCTGCCTCAGGCTGCAAACGTTTTTGGGCGATTACCGCAACCGGGTAACAGGCTGCCAGAGACCCTAGCAAGGCAATCCTGTTCAGAAATTCCCGTCGACTGATACCCTCTCCACGGTCACTCATGCGGAATCCTCCAATGATCAAGAAACAGCTGAAAGCGCTGCCTGGAATATTTCCCATTATCAAGGAATTCAGCCGTATCCTGGGAAAAAAGGATATTGCCCTCACTATCAGTGATATACATGTGTGGGTAACCCAAAGCCCTGGGAAATGCAGAGAGAAACTCCGCGTTGTCGTTAGTCTCATCAACATTGACTTTCAACAGTACGAAAGTCCTGTTCAACTGGACCGCCAAGGACGGGTGCTCGCTCAGAAAACGTTCCAGCATATGGCACCACTTGCACCAGTCTCCTCCAACCTCAATCAGCACTCTGCGGCGGGTATCCTTTGCCAGCTTCAGTGCCGCTCTGCCGTCGGCAAAAGGGTCTCGCCCGGGATCATAATCCTGACTGTAAGCGGGAATTACCGGCACCTGTGACGCAGACACCCGCACAGCCAGGACACACAGACAAACAAAACCGAGAAACTGCGTGGCGCGCGAAATAAAAACAGTCAGAGTCCTGTAACGCATTTGAAATTCGAAACTAACACAACCGCAAAGTTCCAGGCAAAACGAAGCGAAACCTTTCTCGCCGGCAACATGGTGAAAATGGCGGAGCCTTGCGCCCCGACAGCGGAATCCGTTTTTGACATAGATCAATATTAACCAGTTGCTTATTTATTAGTATCACCAAGTTGAATTACTGAGCGGTTTTACACTCTTCGAGGGAGCGGCAACCTGGTGAAAATGAAAGTCTACATTCAATCCAACGAGCGGCAGTGGCTGGGGGCCCTGGTATCGGCCTATTCGATGAAGCGGAACTCGGCACACCCGGAAGCCTTTGATGTCGAAATTATGCACGTCCGCGACTACCCCTTCCTTGCTGAGAAAGAAGGCCAGACTTTCCTGCGTGGTGGCACAAGCCGTGTATGGAGCATGAAAGATTTGCAGTCTTTTACGCCTTTGCGTTTCATGCCGCCAAAGCTCATGGCGCATGAAGGCCGTGCAGTAGTCGTTGATCCGGATGTTTTTGCGCTCGGTGATGTCTACGAGTTGTTGACCCGAGACATGCAGGGCACTGGCGTGATGGGTCGTCACCGCTCGGGAAAACAGGAAAAAGCCTGGCAGATTGCCACCAGTGTGATGCTGATGGACTGCGAAAAGTTACGCCACTGGGAGCCAGAAAAAGAGTTCGATGAGTTATTCCAGTTCAAACGCGACTACAAGGACTGGATCGTTCTGCGCGACGAATCACCCGATAATATTGGCGTACTTGAAGACGAGTGGAACGATTTCGATCGGCTGACTGAAAACACCAGGATGCTGCACAACACCAAGCGCCGCACTCAACCCTGGAAAACCGGACTTCCGGTTGATTTCACGCCGGCAGACAAGTTGAAAAAATACCCTGTGCTGGCAAAGCTGAATCACCTGCGCTCCCGTATTTTTGGTGAATACGGTCTGCTGGGGCATTACCACGCTCACCCGGACCCGAAACAGGAGCAGCTGTTTTTTGGACTGGTACGCGAATGCCTGGAACAGGGCATTATCAGTGAGTCACTCATCCAGGATGAAATGCGACAGAACCATGTCCGCCATGATGCCTTGCAGGTCGTGGAGCGCACACCACCATTGGCGGCCTGATATCAAGATGACGAACTACATCAACTTCGAAAACCTGGAATCAATCAACCCCGCCGAATTTCGTGGCACAAGCCCCTACCCCTGGATAAACCCCGAGGGACTGCTCACTGATGAAGGTTATGATCGACTGCTAAACAACATGCCCGATGTTTCCCTGTTCGAGAAAAAATTTGGCTACGGACGTATCGCGGGTCAGAAGCCGCATGATCGATACTCACTCGAATATACCTCGGAAACGCCCATACCGGCACCGTGGAAAGAATTCATAGATGAGCTGCGCAGTGACAGGTACCGCAATGCCATCGCACGTCTGTATAACGCAAAAAAGATAAATTTTCGCTTTCACTGGCATTACACACCAGACGGCTGCTCCGTATCACCGCACACGGATTCAGTGCGCGAGCTCGGTTCCCAGCTGTTTTATTTTAACTCGGAAGATGACTGGGATCCCGCCTGGGGCGGTCACACGCTGGTACTGGATGATGGCGGGAAACTCGAGTTCGAATCCGCCCCCACGTTTGATGACTTCGATAACGAAATTGTCGCCAACTGCATGGGTAATCATAGCCTGATCTTTCAGCGCACCCGCCACTCCTGGCACGCGGTGCGCGAAATCAACTGCCCTGAAGGCAGTCTTCGCAAGGTGTTCATTATCGTGGCAAACCCGGAAAACATATACCGGAGAGTTCGCGACCGCGTCATGCGAAAAACCGTTCAGCGTTTCTGAATTAAAAATCAACCCGGTGGGTTGATTCCTGAAATGCCTGCCATCCTCTACCATAAAATAATTTTCGGATACGGCTCAATAGAGCAGCAACGCATCGTGCGGATAATCAGCCGAGCAAACGAATATATTTTCAGATAGCTTCCCAGGCCGGGAACCGGAGGATCAAGACGTGGATTACTGCGTATTCATTCAGGCTAATCACAAACAAATGCTGGGCGCTATCATTGCTGAATATGCTTTACGGCGTAATTCCAGACACAATGACAGATTCGATATCCGCATCATGGATTATGCGGATATCCCCGTTTTCCAACGGCATGAGGGTGAAAAATTCCTGCGCGGCGGTGGCAAACGTGTCTGGGTGCGCGATGACCTGCAATCCTTTACACCCAGCCGCTTTCTTCCGCCCGGGCTCATGGGCTACCAGGGACGTGCCGTAGTGATTGACCCGGATGTCTTCGCCGTTACCGACGTCTGGGACCTCCTGTCCCGCGATATGCAGGGTGCAGCCATCATGTGCCGACCCAAGTCAGGCAACAAGGGGAAACGCGGCTGTCTGGCTACCAGCGTCATGCTGCTGGACTGCGCCAAACTGACACACTGGAAATTCGACGAGCAGTTCGATGCCATGTTCGAGTTCAAGCGTGATTACATGAAGTGGATGTGCCTGCAGTATGAGGATCGCGACACTATCAGTTTCTTCGAGAACGAATGGAACGATTTTGACCGCCTGACCGAAAAGACCAGAATGCTGCATACCACAAAGCGTAAACATCAGCCGTGGAAAACCGGTCTGCCGATTTACTACCGTCCAGCCGACATGTTCCAGCTTTTCCCTCCGCGCCACTGGATACGCAATACCCGGCGCCTGCTGTTTGGTGATTATGGACTGCTTGGCAGGTATGGCCAGCATCCTGACAGATACCAGGAATACTTTTTCTTTGGTCTGGTACGTGAGTGCCTCGACAAAGGCCTCGTAACCGAGGATCAGTTGCGCAAGGAGATGGCTCTTGATCACCTCCGACATGATGCTTTGGACCTGCTGGACAGGATTCCTCCACTGGCAGCCTGAGCAGGCTCGCCACCAATCCGGACGCAAAATTCGATAATTTTTTACTGAGGATAATTAAGGATGTCTATTATAAGCCTTGCAACCATAGACGAGGCACCACTGGAAAGAGACCCTTTCGACTTCCTGGTGATCAAGGGTGCGATCAAACCTGAAACTCTGGAAGCCCTTAATAGCGATTACCCGGAAATCGACAAACCGACCAATTTCAACCCCAAAGACCTCGAATATGGGCCCAGCTTCGAGCAATTACTGGAAGAGCTGGACAGCCAGGCCTTCGAGGATCACGTCGCCAGAAAGTTCGGTATTGACCTGAAGGGCGCCATAAAAACCATTACCGTCCGTAAGTATTCAGAGCCCAGCGACGGCCACATCCATACCGACCACTGGAGCAAACTTATCACCTTGCTGGTATATTTCAACCCCGAGTGGCACCAGGACGGGGGCCGGTTCCGCGTGCTGCGTTCACCGACTGATATCGAAGACTACAGAGCTGAGGTACCTCCACTGGGTGGCACCATGCTGGCATTCCGGCGCTGTAATAGCTCTTACCATGGATACAAGAGTTTCGAGGGTGAACGCCGTATGATTCAGATGAGCTGGGTCAAGCCAAACCGGTTCGCCTGGCATACACAGCAGGCCGCACGTTACCTGACACATTTTTTGAAGCGACTGGGAAGGCTGTTTTCATAACCATAGCCAGAACCAGCTGCGGGCGGAATACCGGAAGCACGTAATGCGTCAGTCAAGCAGCCCTGGAAAAGATGTGATTACAAAATTTCCAGAGCGCTCGACTGTAACTGATAGGTCAAAAATATCCGTTTATTTAGATTTTGATACCAGCTGCATTTTGTGCGTTTCATCCTTGATGCAGTCAAGCTGCTTTCTCGATGACTGTTTACAACTAACAGAATGTTTCTGCGTCCAGCCTGTCCGGACCTTGAAACCGTGCTCAACTTCACCATCGTACCCGGCCCCCAGGGATTGATCGTCCGCTTCCTGCAAATCCTCCACATCAAGCACCAGGTTGCGGTAAACAATCGCGAAAGTTCCGCCCTCCGAATTGATGATTGATTTAACCCTGTACCGTATAACCTGGACACCCTGATTACGTGTCAGCTCCTTACTGAGGCAGACCAGGCCACCATCTTCCCTGTCACATTCGGTTAACTTTGACGGCAAGTATTCAAGCGGTTTTTTACCTCTAAACCATTGTTGACCAGCCAGCTTGTCCAGCGGGCTTTGCTTTACCCTGGTTACAACCGGCTTCTTCTTCGCCGGTGCACTGCGTTCAGGTTTTGCGGCTGACGCCTGTTTCGTTGTCTTTTTGGCTGTCTGTTTCGCGGTCTGTTGCTGCGCCGCAGCGGCAGCTTCGGCCTCCTGCTCGCGCAACTTCGCCTGCGCACGTTTACGCTGCCGCAACTTCTGAACCCGGAGTTCTTCCTCGAGGTTGATTATCTTGCCCAGCGCACGCTCAAATCCGCCTTCGGCAGCCTGTTTATACCAGTCGATAGCCGCCGAGTAATCCTGTTTCACACCAGCACCATTGGCATATATTTCACCCAGGTAATACTGCGCCAGCGCACTTGTACTGCTGACACGATTGAACATATCCAAGGCCTGTGGATAGTCTGTGGGACCGCCCTCACCCTTGTAGTTGACTATACCAAGCCGGGTAATTGCCCTGGCATCACCCTGTTCAGCAGCTTTACCCAGCCATATTCTGGCTTGCTTTCCGTTTTGGCTTACGCCTCTGCCTTTCAGGTACATCATGGCAACTTCGTACTGCGCATCCACATCGCCGGATTGAGCCTTATCTGCCAACTCCTCAAACTTGTCCTGTTGTTGTCTGACACGAGCGAGCTTGCTCTTCGCCTGCTCATTACCTCCATCAGAGGCCCGTTGAAGCCACTGCAGCGCTTGTTCACGATTCTGCTCAACTCCCTGGCCTTTAAGATACATGACACCTAGCTCGTACTGTGCCTCGACATCACCCGCTTCGGCGTTTTCCAGGTGTTCGTTGAATAATTCTTCCCACATTTCGTTAGCCAGCAATGGCGACTGCAACCCTGCCAGAAGAAACAAGGGTATTAAAATACCCCGAAGAATAGTGCTCATACGTTTTAAAGGATATTCCATAATCCCTCCCGGATTACACTTACCTATGTATCTTGCCATGACTAGCCAAGCCCCTTTGAGTTATCCTGTACAACGCAAGCAATGTGCAACTTATTCCTGCCTGCTATCCGGCAGAAAAATCCCTCTGAAAAGTAATAAAGGGAAAGCCACAGCTGCCGCTACTGGTACCTAATGCGCCTTTAATTCCAGCAGGTCATACAGCTTCAGCTCTCTGCCTGTCTCTAAAACAACACACTGCTTACACCATCAACAAATAATCCTGACCGCAGGAACGCTGCGAACTACCGCCTACACCAGAGGTAGCGGCAGAAACTCCCGATTATCCAGCAGGCCATTGCATTGCACGGCCTGCAAGCAGATGCAAGTGCAGATGAAACACCGTTTGCCCCCCATCGGCATTACAATTCATCACTGTACGGTACCCGCTGTCTGCATAACCTTCCTGCGCAGCAACTTTTGCGGCTGCCGCTAACAGGTGGCCGGCGAGTTGTTCATTACTGTCATTGAGCTCGTTTAACGTTGAGATGTGTTGCTTGGGGATGACCAGTACATGCAGCGGCGCCTGTGGATTGAGATCGCGAAACGCCAGCACCTGATCGTCTTCATAGACTGTATCCGGAGTTATATCGCCGGATACCATTTTGCAGAACAGGCAATCGGTCATGATGGTTCCTCTTGTTCACTGATAATGGCAAGCCTAATGGCAATACCTCTGGTGATCAATTCGGGTTTTACTGGACCGGAGTGGATTGAGAAGGCGCTGAATACGGTGAACCCTCTGGCGCTTCGGGCGCGAGCGCAGGTGCGCCAGAGGGTTCGCCGTAATCAGCGCTTTTAGTGCGTGGGCTAGTCAAACGAAGAAATTGACCGAGCGCCCCTGGGTCAGATCAGTTGCAGCTTCCGGCCGGGTATTATTCAGGTAAAGCGAAACCGCGGAACGCGACAAATAGCTTCCACCCGCCTGGCGCTCACTCGGTTGTGCCTGTTCGGCACTGCGTTCATTGATGAAGCCTTGCGTAGACTGATAGCTGCCGCGTTCATGTTCCAGCAACTCGCCCTGCACGACGCGTTCGAACACTTCCCCGGTACGTCGGTGACCGGCAGCCGGACGCACGGACTCCACGACTTCGACATTACGCGATGTCAACGAGGGTGTACTTGTAAGATTAGCCGGACGTCCGAAAGGCGCCACTGGCAACCGGCTGATATCCATCTACAGGGCCCAGTCCTTTAATGTTTCGCTCTGTTAAAGCGTAACTTCTACCAAAAAGTTTACAACTTTTTCGTGTCGTTGCACCCTGACAAATTTTTGTCGATAAGGCCTTTGGGGCGACTTGCAAAACACGTTTATTTTCAGAGAGATAAAACGGCCATTCAAATATACTGTAGATTGCCCGCCTAGAGTATTTCCCGGCGGCCGGAAAAAGCGTGCGACAGTGTTCCGCTGTCGATGTACTCCAGCTCACCGCCCATGGGCACTCCATGGGCAATACGTGTGGTGCGAATGCCGTGTTCGCTCGCCAGTTCACTGATGTACTGGGCGGTAGCTTCACCCTCTATTGTTGGATTGGTTGCGAGGATAACTTCCTCAAGTTCACCGGCTGCGAAGCGTTGTTCAAGCTGATCCAGACCCAGTTGGGCGGGACCAATACCATCTAATGGTGAAAGGTGCCCCATCAGCACGAAATAACGGCCACGAAAGTCTGTGGCCTGTTCAATGGCATCTACATCCACAGGTGTCTCGACAACACAGAGTGCACTGACATCGCGACTGTTACTGCTACAAAGACTGCAGCGTTCAGTCTCACACAGCGTACGGCAGTCACTACAACGCCCGACATTCTGCATAGCACGCTCCAGCGCCTGCGCCAATGCACGTCCACCCTCCCGGTCGCGCTCAAGCAGATGATAAGCCATACGCTGGGCAGTCTTGTTCCCCACACCGGGCAGACAGCGCAAGGCATCCATAAGCTGACTGATCAGCGGCGAAGCAGGCATTGGATAACAGCGTTCAGAATGGCAGTTTCATGCCGGGCGGCAGATTGAGTCCGTCCGTCATACCCGACATACGTTCCTGGGTAGTCGCTTCAAGCT
>JBHPFC010000038.1:0-26319 GCA_042576405.1 Pseudomonadota bacterium
TGCTGATACTGACTGATGGCAAGCCGAATGATCTCGATAAATACGAAGGTCGCTATGGTATAGAGGATACACGTAAGGCGATACATGAAGCGCTTGAACGCGGACTGCACCCGTTCTGCGTCACCATCGATGAAAAGGCGGGCGACTATCTACCCTACCTGTTTGGCAGCTCATCCTATGTGCTGGTCAGAAATGCCGGGGAGTTGCCCGCGAAGCTGCCTTTGCTGTATGCACAGCTGACAGCTGCCTGAATGCAGCTACAACGAACCGCCGTGTAAATAATTGCGGAGTTGCCCGATATCTTTAAGCATCACACTATGCTCGCTGAGATCTATCATGCCGTCACGGCAGAGTTTCGAGAGTGTGCGTGACAGCGTTTCCGGCGTTATGGAAAGTCGTGAGGCGATGACGTGTTTGGCGGTATTCAATTTAACTTCAGAAGTGCCCAGATCGGTGCTGGGGACCTGATCGATCAGGTAGGCGACGACCCGGAAGGTGGCATTGTGCAGCGTCAGCCTGTCGAGCTCGGCGATATACCAGTGCAGTCGGCGGCTCATCTGCGCCATGACGCCGAAACAGGCTTCGGTCGACATGCTCAGGATGTTGGCGTAGGTGGAGGTGTCGAAGCACAGTAATTCACTGTTACACAGCGCGGTAGCCGTCACCGGGTAGACGTGCATGCCGGAAAACATGATGGCCTCGGCGAAGGTGTTGCCGGGATCAATCAGATCGATCACTTTTTCATGGCCATCGGGCGACATGCGTGCCAGCTTGATCTGCCCGGATTCCAGCATGAAAATCTCTTTCGCGGGGCGCTGTTGTTCAAACAGCACCTGGCCTTCTTTCAGTGCGGTTGAGTGGGTCTTCCGCAATAGCGTGTCGATCTGGTCAGGTTCCAACTCACTGAATAGTACGGACTTGCGCATGAGTTCGCGCGCATTGCTGGCGGTTTGTTCGTTTAGAGGTGTACGTCTGGTCATCGTATAGCAAGTGTATGCCGCCACGAGCCCCTGCTTCAATGGTTCAGGCTCTAAAATGGTGCAATTCGGTCACGAAAACGAACTCATTGGACAATTGCACGCCTGTTTGGGGTACAGGCTGACAATCCGAGGCCTCCAGCTGTCGGCTATTGATCTACTGTCCGATCAACTACAATATAGCCCGGCTTCCAGCCTTGGGTGTCGGCAATACAACAATATAGGGACAGAGAGACAGGTGGAATGGCGGTAAAAAAATTCAGTTTTGTAAATTTTCTGGTTCGTTTTGTCATGGCGCTGATCCTGGTGTTCTGTAGTTACAACCCATCGGGGTATTCCTGGTACCACTGGGTTACACAGGTCGGGAACTGGCGGGCCCCGCTGCTGATTTTTGCCGGCGTCGTATTGGTGATTGGCTGGGTGATTTACCTGCGTGCCACACTGCGTTCCCTGGGCGAGATCGGTACCGTGCTGGCAGTGGCGTTCTTTGCGGCACTGACCTGGGTAATGGTCGATTACGGTCTGTTGTCGCTGGACAGCCCGACGATTTTCACCTGGGTTTTATTGACCATGCTGGCAGCCATTATGGCGACGGGCATGTCCTGGTCGCATATCCGCCGGCGCATGTCCGGACAGCTTGACGTGGATGATGTCGACGAAAACTGAGTACGGAGTGACGCTATGACGACCAGCCTGTCTACTGAAAATACCCCCGAGAGCAAACCCGGTCTCAGTCTGCCCAAGGTATTAATGATTGTTCTGGTGACGATCCTGGTTACGCTGGGAGGTAGTTACTGGTTTCTGAAAACCTATGTGTTCGCGCGTGACTTCAAGCCGGTTGAACTGAGTCTCAAGGAAGAAAGGGTACTGGATGCGAAGCTGCGTGCGCTGGGCTACCAGCCGGATACGTCGAGACCTGATCCCTCTTCGCCCAAACCTGAGGAGTTCGATGAGCGTGGCGTGCTTAAACCCGAGCCTTACAGCGAGACCGGTGCGAAGCGCGAAGTGACTTTCGATGAGCGGGAGTTAAATGCACTGCTGGCCAGGAACACCGATCTGGCTCGCAAGCTGGCGATCGACCTTTCGGACGACCTGGTCAGCGCCAAGTTACTGGTGCCTATGGAACCTGACTTCCCTGTGTTGGGCGGCAAAACCCTGCGTTTCAACGCCGGCGTGGAAATGGCCTATATCAACCAGCGGCCGGTAGTCATACTCAAAGGTGTCAGCGTAATGGGCGTGCCTATACCCAATGCCTGGCTGGGTGGTCTGAAGAATGTGGATCTGATTTCCGAGTTTGGGACCGATCCCGGCTTCTGGCAATCGTTCTCCGAGGGCGTTGAAGATGTCCGCGTCGAGGATGGCCGGATCAAGGTCAAGTTAAAGGAATAAGGAGTGTTTTGAAAATGAAGCGAACTGTTTTTTCCGTCGTCTGTGGCGTGTTAATAGTGCTGGGCCAGGCGCTGGCCAGCGAAGCGGTGACCACCAAAAATCCGGAAATATCGGTGGGCGAACTCGAACTTCGCCTCAGGCCATTGACCCGTGCAGAGCTCAAGACTGAAGCTGACGGCTGGCTCGGCGTGTTGCAGGAGAAGGTCGGGGAAGTCAGCAAGATCGAGATTGCCTCACAGTTCAAGAAAACCGGTTTGTCGCAGGCCGAAGAACTCAAAGATGCATTAAAAGATATTGAAGCGGCCAAACAGGCACTGGCCGCGAAGCCGGATGACAAGGATGCGAGTGAGAAACTGGCCGGGGCGAAACAGGTATTCCAGCAGGCGCTGGACGCAGCCAGGGCGCAGCTGGAAAAGTCCAGTGGCGACAAAGTAGTAAAGCAGGCCGCTGAGGAAGTTATCAAGGAGGCGGAAGAAGCCGAGAAAGCGGAAGAAGCCAAAGAAGAAGCCAAAGAAGCAGAGAACACAAAAGAAGCCGGGGAAGCCGGCAAGAAGATAGAAAAGTTGGAGGAAGAGGTTGTTAAAGCGCAGGCAGAGGAACCCGAACAGGACAAGGAAGTAGCCGCTCTGAAGAAAAAGATCGCCGATTTCGAGGCTCGGGAAGCCGATGAGCGAAGCTACTTGCTTAAAAAGCTGACTGAACTGCGTGCTCAACAGACCGCATTAATCGATCGTGCCAACATGGTCGTGAACGCCTACGAAAAAAAGGGCGGCGCTGCAGAAGAAATCGAGGAATACCGTCAATACATCGCAGCGGTATCGGGCATCAAGGTCGATGTGTCTGACATGGATGCCGTGTGGACAACCCTGACCGGCTGGATCATGTCTGAAGAAGGTGGTCTGCGCTGGGCCAGGAACATTACCTTGTTTATTGTCACCGTACTGGTTTTCGTAGTGATGTCGAACATGGTCGGAAAGGCGCTGCATAGAGTGTTGGCCAGTACCCGGCAGGCATCCAGATTGCTGAGCGAGTTTATGGTGGTAACGGTGCGCCGGTTAATACTGGCGATCGGTTTGATCGTTGGCCTGGCTGCAATGGAAGTGAATGTCGGTCCCTTGCTGGCGGTCATCGGCGCGGCGGGTTTTGTTATCGCCTTTGCGCTGCAAAACTCCCTGGGTAATTTTGCCAGTGGTATCCTGATCCTGGCGTTCAGACCTTTCGATGTAGGAGATGTGATCGAGGTGTCCGGTATACTGGGAACTGTTCAGTCGATGAACCTGCTTTCCATCCAGATCCGGACGCCGGACAACAAGCTGGTCATTATTGCCAATAACCAGGTATGGGGTGATGCGATCACCAACGTCACCGGCAGCGATACACGACGTGTCGATCTCGTGTTCGGTATTGCCTATGAGGATGATATTGAGCACGCGCAGCGCGTCTTGAACGATGTGGTCAGCCGGCACGAAAAGGTGTTGAAGACGCCCGAAACAGTCATCCGGGTCCACGAACTGGGTGATTCGTCAGTAAATTTTGTCTGCCGGCCATGGGTGAAAACCGCAGACTACTGGGATGTCTACTGGGATCTCACTGAACAGATCAAGCAGCGTTTTGACAAGGAAGGTATTTCCATACCTTTCCCGCAACGCGATGTACACATGATAGCGTCAACAGCGGAAGCCACTGCATGAGACGCATGTTCACCGGTATTGTCCTGGGGGGGCTGCTGGCTGCTTGTGCCAGTGCACCACCCAAGCCGGTGCTGTATCCCAACAGTCATATGCAGAGTGTCGGTCAGGTACAGGCTGACCAGGATATTGCAGCCTGCAAGCAGTTGGCGCACTCCAGTGGTGTTGCCGAAAACAAGGACGGCGAGGTGGGTAAAAAAGCCGTTGGTGGCGCGGCGGTTGGTGGTGCCGCGGCAGGTGCCTGGGGCCTGGTACGTGGTGATGCCGGTCAGAGTGCACTGGCCGGTGCTGCCGCCGGTGCCGCCGCCGGTACTGTGCGTGGTGGCATGCAGGCGACCGAGACATCACCGATATTCAAGAATTTCGTCAACCGTTGCCTGCGCGAGCGTGGCTATGAGGTGATCGGCTGGCAATAAACACACACATCACAGACAAGGGAGAGGGACACCGCATGGAACGCGCACGTCAGATACTCCGCTCGGTGTTCGGTTATGACGATTTTCGTCATCGCCAGAGCGACATTATTCAAACTCTGCTCGATGGCCAGGATGCCCTGGTTTTAATGCCCACCGGGGGCGGAAAATCACTCTGTTACCAGATTCCGGCACTGGTGCGTGACGGTGTGGGTGTCGTGGTTTCGCCGCTGATTGCCTTGATGCAGGACCAGGTCGATGCCTTGACCCAGGTGGGCGTGCGCGCGGCTTTCCTCAATTCAACGCAGGACACCGGGACCCAGCGAGCTGTCGAACAGGCGTTGCTCAACGGCGAGCTTGACCTGTTGTACGTCGCGCCGGAGCGACTGCTGATGGTCCGCATGCTTGATCTGCTGGACAGGAGCCAGGTAGCGCTGTTCGCTATCGACGAGGCGCACTGTGTCTCTCAGTGGGGCCACGATTTCCGGCGCGAGTATCAGCAACTCAAGGTGTTGCACGAACGTTTTCCCGGCATACCGCGAATTGCACTGACCGCCACCGCGGATCAGCGAACCCGGGAAGAAATTGTCGCCCAGCTCGACCTGGACATGGCTGCGCGCTTTGTACACAGTTTCGACCGGCCCAATATTCGTTACACTATCAGTGAAGGTAACAGTCCACGAGATCGTCTCTGGCGTTTTATTGATCGCGAACATGCGGGCGCTGCCGGGATTGTTTACTGCCTGTCTCGTAACAAGGTTGAGCAGGTCGCTGACTGGCTGTGTGGCAAGGGGCGAGTGGCCCTGCCATACCACGCCGGATTGCCGGAGCACGTGCGGCGTGAAAACCAGGCGCGTTTCCTGCGCGAAGAGGGCGTGATCATTGTTGCCACCATTGCCTTCGGCATGGGCATCGACAAGCCGGATGTGCGCTTTGTCGCGCACCTCAATGTGCCCAAGAGCCTCGAAGCCTATTACCAGGAAACCGGCCGTGCCGGGCGTGATGGCCAGCCGGCCCACGCCTGGATGGCTTACAACCTGCAGGATGTCATCAGCCTGCGGCGCATGATGAGTGAGAGTGACGCCGACGAGCAGTTCAAGCGTATCGCTTACCACAAGCTGGACACCATGCTGGGGTTATGTGAGCTGACAACCTGTCGCCGACAGACGCTGTTGTCTTATTTCGGAGAAACGCGGGATGAGCCCTGCGGGAATTGCGACATCTGTCTGCACCCACCGGTTACCTGGGACGGGACTGAAGCTGCACAGAAAGCGTTATCCTGCGTGTACCGCACCGGCCAGCGTTTTGGCGTCAACTATGTGGTCGACGTGTTGACCGGTAAAGAAGATGCGCGCATTCAATCCAATCACCATGACCGGCTAAGCACTTTTGGTATCGGTGCCGAATTCAAGGCGACCCAGTGGCGTAATATTGTTCGGCAATTGATTGCACAGGGCTATCTTGATGTTGACGTCGATGGCCACGGCTCCATGCATCTGACGCAGGCTGCCCGACCTCTGCTGAGGGGCGAGACCAGCGTGCAGCTGCGCGAACTGCCAGCGCGGGAAAAGAAATCAAAAAGCAGGCTGCCGCGCCAGCCAGTGAGCGATTTAAACCCGGCAGACCGGGAGTTGTTCGAGGCACTGCGTCTGCGCCGCCTGGAGCTGGCGCGTGAACAGTCGGTGCCTCCCTATGTGATTTTTCACGACAGTACTCTGCGAGAAATGGCATGTAGCAGACCGCTCAATGAAAATGCCATGGGCGCTATTGCCGGTATCGGCGAGAAAAAACTCGAGCGCTTCGGCAAGGAATTCATCGCGGTGATACAGGCGCAGAGCTAGTCGCTTATCATTATGGGCGTATTGCATTAAGATAGTGGTCAACTACCTGATCGTGAACGTCGGCAGTCTCAAGCTTCTGTCAGGAAGTCAAAAGGATATCGCGTGGCTGAGGAAAAATTATATATTTGCCTCCTGAGCGTCCACGGCCTGGTTCGCAGTCGGGATCTTGAGCTGGGTCGGGATGCGGATACAGGGGGGCAGACCAAGTACGTCGTCGAACTGGCTTCCGCGCTGGCGCAGCTGCCAGCTGTGGGCAAGGTTGAACTCCTGACCCGGTTTATCGATGATCCCCTGGTTGATGACGAATACCGCCTTCCCATCGAGAAGATCGCCGATACCGCGCAAATTGTACGCATAGAAGCAGGCCCCCCGAATTACCTTCCGAAAGAGCAGCTCTGGGATTACCTGGACAGCTTTGTCGATAATGCACTGGAATATCTCAAGAGCCGCGGTCGGCTGCCACATCTGCTGCACAGCCACTATGCAGATGCGGGCTACGTTGGTAGCCGATTGTCCCATATTCTTGGTATACCCCTGATACATACGGGACATTCGCTTGGGCGGGTGAAGCGCAGACGGTTGCTGGCGGCCGGGCTCGACGCTCAGGATATCGAGGAACGCTACAGCATGGCGCGCCGCATCGAGGCCGAGGAACTGACGCTGGCCACTGCCGAACGCGTCATTGCCAGTACTAGTCAGGAAATCGAACAACAGTACGGACTTTATGACCACTACCAGCCCGAACAGATGCGGGTTGTGCCTCCTGGCACCAATCTGACGCGCTTCCATCCCCCCGATGGCGATGAGTGGCAGCACCCTGTTGCCGAGGAATTGCGGCGTTTCCTGCGTGAGCCGGAAAAACCCGTGATCCTGGCGTTGTCGCGCCCGGATACCCGCAAGAACATCGGTGCACTGATTACTGCCTTCGGGCAGTCGAATGAGCTCAGGGCTTTAGCCAATCTGGTGATTATTGCCGGCAATCGTGAGGACATCCGGGATCTCGATGAAGGGGCGCAGGAAGTCTGGAGCGAACTGTTGGGGCTCATCGACCTCTATGATCTTTACGGCAAGGTGGCCTATCCCAAGCACCATACGTCGCAACAGGTGGCACATTTCTACCGGCTTGCAGCAGCCTCCGGTGGTGTGTTCGTCAACCCGGCCCTGACGGAACCATTTGGTCTTACGCTGATCGAGGCGGCTGCCAGCGGGCTGCCTATCGTTGCAACGGAAGACGGGGGCCCCGGTGACATCATTGGCAACTGCGAGAATGGCATTCTCGTCAACCCGCTGGAAACCGAACAGATCTCTGACGCGATCCTCCAGATCCTGTCCAACTGGGAGGATTGGCAAAGGCGTTCGGCCAACGGTTTGAAAGGCGTACGGGAGAATTATTCCTGGGTGGCGCACGCCAGGCGTTACCTGGATATTGTGTTGCCCATCATCGACAAGACGGAGATTCGCGTGCGCCCCCCCAGCTCGCGACGACCCATGCTGTACCATGATCGGGCAATCTTTACCGACCTCGATCAAAACCTGCTGGGCGATCCACGGTCACTGTCCACGCTGGTGTCTTTACTGCGCGAAAATCGCAAGTGTGCCACGTTTGGTATCGCCACTGGCCGCCGTCTTGATTCGGCACTTAAAGTGATGAAGCAGCACGGTATCCCGGAGCCGGATGTGCTCATTACCAGCGGCGGTACCCAGATTCACTATGCACCCAAACTTACGGCAGACACTGGTTGGGCACAGCACATTGATCACCATTGGACGCCGGGTGCTGTGCAGCGAATACTTGGCTCACTGCCCGGACTGAAATTACAGCAGAAATCTGAACAGTCGCGTTTCAAGATCAGCTATTACATTGATCCCAGAAAGGCGCCAAGTATCGAGGAGATCACCAAGCTGCTGCACCAGGAAGAGCAGTCCGTGAACGTCAACCTGTCATTTGGCCAGTTTCTCGATGTAATGCCGATCCGTGCTTCCAAGGGCCTGGCGTTGCGTTACTTTGCCGCGCGCTGGGGTATACCGCTCGACCAGATTCTGGTCGCCGGTGGCTCCGGAGCCGACGAGGATATGATGCGGGGAAATACCCTTGCAGTGGTGGTAGCTAACCGTCACCACGAGGAATTGTCACAACTGGTCGATGTGGAACACATCTATTTCGCCAGCCAGCCTTATGCCAAGGGCATTATGGAAGCGATCGATCACTTTGATTTCTTCAGTAGCTGTACAGTGCCCGAATCGGAGCTCAGCGGATAATGACTGCGCGCTTGTTGCTCTGTACTGACCTGGACAGGACGTTGCTGCCAAATGGTACCCAGCCGGAATCACCACTGGCCAGAAAATTGTTCTCACGCTTTGTTGCGCAACCGCATGTATCGCTGGTTTATGTGACCGGGCGACACAGGTTGCTGGTTGAAAAGGCCATTAAAAACTACGAGCTTCCGGTACCGGATGCGGTGATCAGTGATGTGGGCACGCGAATATACAGCGTGCATGCCGGTGACTGGCAGGAGCGGCATGATTGGCAAGCTGAAATTGCTACCGACTGGCGTGGTATGTCACATGCGGAACTACAGGCCTTGTTCGGTGACATCAAAGTATTGCAGAAGCAGGAAATCGAGAAGCAGAATACCTACAAACTCAGCTATTACGTGCCACTATTCGTTGACCAGGAGGAGCTGCTGGTTGAAATGCAGCAGTACCTGGATAGCCGCGAAGTGGATGCCAGCCTGGTATGGAGCATTGATGAACCAGCTGGGATCGGGTTACTCGACGTCCTGCCAAAACATGCCACCAAGCTGCATGCCATCGAGTTTCTTAAAGAACATATGGGGTACAGTGACGGAGAAACAGTTTTTTGTGGTGACAGTGGCAATGACCTTGCGGTTCTGAGCAGCACTTTACCCGCAGTGCTGGTTGCGAATGCTGCACAAGAGGTGAGGGATACAGCGCTGGCCGAAGCAGCGGCCGCGGGTAACCGCGAGGCGCTGTATTGCGCGCTCGGGAATTTCGCCAATATGAATGGTAATTACAGTGCCGGTATTCTGGAGGGCGTTGTTCATTACCATCCTGAATTCCGTGCTGGAATCCTCGCTGATGAGGAGGCCTTGTTGTGCCAGTCATAGGCGCCGGGCAACCGGTCGTATTCGGAGAAGTCCTGTTCGACACCTTTCCTGACGGTAGCCGCGTGCTCGGGGGTGCGCCATTCAATGTGGCCTGGCACCTGCAGGCCTTTGGTTGCGCTCCCCTGTTCGTAAGCCGCATTGGTGATGACGAACCGGGCAGGCAGGTTCGTGCGGCCATGCAAAACTGGGGGATGTCAACATCGGGTTTGCAGGAGGATTCGCTACATCCCACAGGGGAAGTACGCGTCAGCATTGAGCATGGTGAACCCGCCTACGAGATCGTTGCCGACCAGGCCTATGATTATATCGATGGCGCCAGCCTGCCTGACGCCGGGTCGGCTTCACTGGCTTATCAAGGTACGCTGGCACTGAGAAACCACCAGTCTGCGAATGCGCTCGATACTTTGCTGGCTCGCTTTCATCCCCCGGTGTTTCTGGATATCAATCTGCGACCACCCTGGTGGAACAGGGTAGCTGCCGAACGCATGCTCGGCAAAGCAAACTGGCTGAAGCTTAATGAGCATGAACTTGCTGAACTGCTGGGTCCGGATATCGATGTGCAGGCCGGCGCGGCTGCGTTGATTCAGCAATATGATCTATCATTAATAATTATCACCCGGGGTGAGAAGGGCGCCGGCTGTTTCTCTGCATCTGGAGAAACCTTTAACGTGGAGCCCGAAAGTGCAAGCCGGGTAGTTGATACTGTGGGTGCCGGAGACGCATTTACCAGCGTGTGTCTTCTGGGGCTGATACAGGCATGGGACATGCAGAAAATACTGCATCGTGCACAGCAATTTGCGTCAGCGGTAGTGGGTGTGCGTGGCGCAACAATCGAGGACCGGGGTTTTTACGAACCTTTCATCAGTGAGTGGCAGAAATAAAGCTATGTACGAACAAGTCTCACATTCTTTACTAAACGAGATTCTCGATGAGCTGAAACCCGAGCTCAGGCGTCAGGACTTGCGTCATTTCTATACTCGTCTTGGTGCCAATTTTTATGCCATTCACACGCTCTTTAATCACCTTTACGGTCAGCGCGAGGACTTCAAACAACAGATGATCCGGCTGGTTGAGGTTATGGCCAACCAGTACATTAACCGGTCCGGCAGGCTTGAACGGAGCGATATGCAGCGTGAGAAAGACCTTAACTGGTTCCTGAGCCAGGAGTGGGTAGGTATGGCGCTGTATACGGAAGGCTTCGGTGATAATGTCCAGGGTGTAAGGAAGCACCTGCCTTATCTTCAGGAGCTTGGTGTCAATATGGTGCATGTGATGCCGATGATGCAGTGCCCAGAAGGCGCGAGTGACGGTGGCTATGCGGTCAGTGATTTTAAACAAATCGATGCGCGGGTAGGTACGCTTGAAGATGTCAGTTCGCTGGCCGAGGCATTACACAATCGCGACATGCTGCTGGTACTGGATGTGGTTGTGAACCATACTTCTGATGAACACGAATGGGCACGGCGTTCGCGCAACGGTGAACGCCAGTACCAGGATTACTACTACATCTTCGACAATCGCGATCTGCCCGATATGTTTGAGGAAACCCTGCCGGAAATATTTCCCGAAACCTCGCCAGGTAACTTTACCTGGGACGAGACCATGGAAAAGTGGGTGATGACGGTTTTCCATCAATACCAGTGGGATCTGAATTACAGCAATCCGGCTGTGCTTATTGAAATGATTGATATCATTCTTTTCTGGGCCAACCAGGGTGCCGATGTCGTGCGGCTTGATGCGGTTGCATTCCTGTGGAAGAAGATTGGCACCACATCCCAGAATGAACGAGAAGCACACCTGCTACTTCAGTTGATGAAGGATTGTTGCCAGGTGACTGCCCCCGGTGTGTTGTTTATTGCCGAGGCAATCGTAGCGCCCGTGGAAATTACCAAATACTTTGGTGAAGACGCTATCATTGCCAAGGAGTGTGAAATTGCCTACAACGCGACCTTCATGGCGCTGTTATGGGATGCCTCCTGTACGCAGAACGCAAATCTGCTGAATCGTGGAATCAAAAGTCTGCCGGACAAGCTGGATCGTGCTACCTGGCTGAATTACGTTCGCAGTCACGATGACATCGGATTGGGGTTCGACGACAGGGATATTGTAGCTGCAGGATACAGCCCGTCCGCGCACAGGCAGTTCCTGGTCGAATATCTGACCGGTGTTTATGACGATTCGGATGCAAGAGGGCAGCCGTTCGGTCAGAATCTGAAAACCGGTGATGCGCGGATATCCGGTTCGCTGGCTTCGTTGATCGGTCTCGAGGTGGCCATCGAGCAGAACGATGAAGTCAAGATAGACAAGGCGATCGGAAGAATTCTGCTGATGTACGGTATGGTGCTTTCGTTTGGTGGAATTCCGCTGCTTTATTACGGGGACGAGATCGGCACCCTGAATGATTGTGGCTACCTGCAGGACAAAAACAAGTCGGGCGACAACCGCTGGGTGCATCGACCGCATATCGACTGGAAGAAGGCGGAAAAAAGACGCGATCAGGGTAGTGTTGAACAGAGAATATTTGATGGCCTGAAAAAAATGATCGCGGTGCGCAAAACCATCCGCGCCTTTGCAGATTTCAATAACAGGGAGCTCATCGAGCTCGATAACCCGCACCTGTTTGCTTTCTGGCGCACCGATCCTTTCGCTGCGGGTTCGCCCGTACTGGTGGTGGCAAATTTTGACGATGCACCGCAGTACCTTGATTTGTCGTCACTTGGCAACCGGGGCCTGTTTCAGTTCAGCGGCCTGATGGACCTGTATTCCGGAGAGTCACCTGCCTTGTTCAAGGATCAGCTGGTTGTGCCACCTTTCCATTTTTACTGGCTGACCGATGAGCGTCCGGACATGCTCATGTGATTCCGGGTGCCAGGGCCGGGATGTCCAGCGATGGCGTTATTTCTCCCCGACTACAGCCGAGGGGTCTACGGTACGCATATCCGGTAACTGATGAGCGATGCCTTTATGGCAATCGATACAGGTTTTTCCCTCGTTCAGTCCGTGGGAGTGCTGGTTAACTGCGCGACGACCCTGCTCGGTAAAGTCCATATACTCGTAGTTGTGGCAGTTGCGGCATTCCCGTGAGTCCGTCTCCTTCATGACACTCCAGACATGCTGCGCGAGTTGCAAACGCTTGGCTTCAAATTTTTCCGGTGTATCGATGCTTCCCAGCGCCTTGTGTAGTAACTCATTACTGGCCTGGATCTTTCTCACCACTTTGTGATGCCACTCTTTCGGTACGTGACAATCGGGACAGGTCGCGCGTACTCCGGTTCTGTTGGTGTAATGCACGGTGTTCTTATATTCCCTGTATACGTTTTCTTCCATTTCATGGCAGGAAATACAGAAGGTTTCGGTATTGCTTAATTCCATCGCCGTATTGAAGCCGCCCCAGAAAATGATGCCGGCTACAAAGCCAACAATCAGCAGGGTCCCAAGTGAATACCTGACCGATGGCCGCCAGAGGGTGCGCCACAGTTTACAAACAAGTCCACAGTTATTTTCGTCAGTCATAGCGGTTCCTTCTTTCCTGACTTACTCGTCTGATATAGCGGTTATAGGCTGAAAGGTATTGTCTACCAGTGGTTTGGCATTAACCTGTGGCACATGACACTGGGTGCAGAAATATCGCCGCGCAGACACATTTGCCAGCACATTGGATTCTCGATCTTCGAAGTGCGTCTGGCTGATCTTGGTCGCGCCCGCTTCACGGTAGTGTTTCCAGCTATGGCAACTCAGGCATTTATTGGATTTCAGGTTCACCTGGTAGTTATCTATCTTGTGCGGGATTAACGGTGGTTGTTGTACGTAGTCACGTGAAATCGGCTCGCCATCCTTGTTGTATATCTTTTGTTCCGGTACCGCTGAGTCCTCGTTCAGTTCGGTTGCCCCACGCAAAGAGGTGACTTCAGCACTTGTCACTGGCAATGCCAGGCTGGTAGCCGCAAGTAATAACAATGTAGATATAGTTTTTCTGATCATCGCAAGACCTCCACTCCAGGAGTATGACTGGTTTGTTTATGAATCGAAATATTGTTGAAACGTGTTCCGAAGTTAAATACCTGTTGTGCACAGACATCGATGCAGCGTCCACAATTAGTGCAATTCGGGGACGTGATGACTGGGCCAATACCGTTGTTTTCACTTTTAAGTGCGGGGCGAATAACCTGTGGTTCGGGGCACACCGCGAAGCAATCCATGCAATCATCACACTGATCACGTGCGTCTGCGCGTACCCGTAAAGGGCTGCGCACGGCCAGCAAGCTGTAAAACGCGCCTACCGGGCAAAGGTGTCCGCACCAGGCGCGTTTGCTTACCAGAAAATCCAGCAGGAATACGCCCAGCAGGATGAGCCAGGCCAGGCCTGCACCAAAAATCAAACCCCGGTGGGCCATTGATACCGGGTTGATCCATTCCCAGACAAGCAAACCGGTCGTAGCAGAAAGTACCAGGGACATTCCCATAATCCAGTAGCGGGTCGTGGCGGACAAGCGCGATGCGCTGCTGATGCCGAGACGTTCGCGGGCCCAGTGTGCGACATCGGTAATAATATTGACCGGACATACCCAGCTGCAATAAGCGCGTCCACCTACCAGAAAATAGAACACCAGTACAATCAAAGCGCCTGTAATTGCTATTGTCTCGGGCACGTTTCCGGTGAACATTGACTGCAACAGCACATAGGGATCTGTAAGCGGCAGTATGTCGAGCGTAAGGCTGGAGTTGAGATTTCCCTTTACTATCCACAGGCCGAACCAGGGGCCGACAAGAAACAGGCCCAGTATTGTCAGCTGGCTTAAGCGGCGCAGCAGCAGCCACTTATGGGCACTCAACCAGCCCCTGGCAGCTATGGCGTTAACACCCGGGCGAGACTGTGTCTTCAATGCTGGTCACCCATGCCGTGATTAAGGGTGCGTAAAGGATCGTCATTAAACGGTATATCGCCGGCTTCTTCGACGACCAGGCCTTCACCGGCATAATCGTAAGACTGGCCCTGCGGCAGGTTGTACCTGTGGGGCTGATCCGGTGTAACCAGGCTGCCGCCGGCCTTTTGTTTTTCCTGCCATCCCCAACGGTAGTGCTGACCCAGCTCGCCCTTGGCCAGATGTGCCGGCAGTACCTTGATTGCAGCTTCTTCCAGCACGCATGCCTGTTCGCACTTTCCACAGCCGGTACAGGCATTCGAATGTACAGTGGGAATGAATACTGCGTGTTTTCCGCTGCGATCATTGTGCTGGCGTTCCAGGGTGATGGCCTCATTGATAGCGGGGCACACACGGTAGCAGACCTCACAGCGCAGGCCCTGGAAGTTGAGGCAGTTCTCCTGGTCAATCAGAACTGCGAGTCCCATGCGCGCATCATCGATATTGGTCAGGTTGTGATCCAGTGCGCCTGTTGGACAGGCTTTGACGCACGGAATGTCATCGCACATTTCGCAAGGTACCTGGCGGGCAATGAAGTAGGGCGTACCGGTGGCAACTTCATCGCCCAATGTCGCCAGGCTCAAGGTGTCAAACGGACAATCGCGTACGCACAGGCCGCAACGTATGCAGGCGCCCAGGAAGGCATCTTCGTCCAGTGCGCCGGGAGGGCGAATGGCTTGTGCCGGCAGCGACGCTGCCTGGCGTGTATATAACGTTACGCCAAGACCAAACAGTGCGACACCGCCGCCGGTGCGCGCCATGGTCAGCAGGAATCGCCTTCGGCTTGCCGATGTGACGGTTCTCTTATGGCCAACAGCTTTTCCCATGCCCTGCTCAAAGTACCCGGCTTAGGCCTTGACGACCTTTACTGCACACTTCTTGTAGTCGGTCTCCTTGGACAGGGGGTCAGTGGCGTCGAGTGTGACCTTGTTGATAAGACGACTGGCATCGAACCAGGGTACAAATATTAATCCCTGCGGTACCCGGTTCCGGCCACGTGTTTCAACACGAGCAACGATTTCGCCCCGGCGGCTGACTATTTTAGCGGGTAACCCGCGACGCAGGCCGCGCGCCTTGGCATCTTCGGGGTGCATGAAAATAACCGCATCCGGGAAGGCTCGATATAACTCCGGTACGCGGCGCGTCATCGATCCCGAGTGCCAGTGTTCCAGAACACGTCCGGTCGAGAGCCACAAGTCATATTCTTTATCCGGGCTTTCTGCTGCCGGTTCGTAAGGTGCTGTGATGATATTGGCTCTACCGTCACTGCGACCGTAGAAGGTCAGCCCCTTGCCTTTTTCGACATAAGGGTCGTAGCCTTCGCGATACCGCCACAGGGTTTCCTTGCCGTCGATAACCGGCCAGCGTAGTCCGCGCACTGTATGATAAGTGTCGAACGGTGCCAGCTCGTGGCCCTTTTTCGGCCCTTCCAGCTGGAATCGCCGGTACTCTTCAAACAGTCCTTTCTGCACATAGAAGCCGAAATCGTCCATCTCGTCATTGTGGTATTTGTTGTTGCGGTCATCTTCGACAGTCTGTTTCTCGAACTGGTCAACCTGGCCGTTGGCATACAACACCTCATAGAGCGTTTTGCCCTTGTATTCAGGGTTTTTGTCCAGGATTTCCTGCGGCCATACGTCTTCGGTTTTAAAACGCTTGGAGAATTCGATCAGCTGCCAGAGGTCTGACTTGGATTCGCCTGGCGCATCAACCTGCTGACGCCAGAACTGTGTACGCCTTTCTGCATTACCGTAAGCACCTTCTTTTTCTGTCCACATGGCGGTTGGCAGTATCAGGTCAGCGGCCATCGCTGTGACAGTTGGATAGGGGTCCGAAACCACGATGAAGTTTTGCGGGTTACGATAACCTGGCAGGGTCTCCTCGTTCATGTTGGCGCCTGCCTGCATATTGTTGTTGCATTGCACCCAGTAGGCATTGAGCTTGCCATCTTTCAACATGCGGTTTTGCAATACCGCGTGATAGCCGACCTTGCCGGGTAAAGTGCCAGCGGGCAGCTTCCAAATGTTCTCGGCCAGGTCGCGATGCTCTTTCTTCTTGACCACATAGTCGGCAGGCAGCCGGTGTGAGAAGGTGCCCACCTCACGCGCTGTTCCGCAGGCTGATGGCTGCCCGGTCAATGAGAAAGGACTGTTGCCGGGTTCGGAGATCTTGCCGGTTAACAGGTGAATGTTATAGACGAGGCCATTGGCCCAGACACCGCGGGTATGCTGGTTAAAGCCCATGGTCCAGAATGAGCTGACCTTTTTGTTGGGATCAGCATACAGCTTGGCCAGACGCTCGAGATTTTCCTTTGGCACGCCGGATAATTCAGAAGTGTATTCCAACGTATAAGGTTCGACTGATTTGGCATATTCTTCGAAGCTGATTGTGGAAAGCTTGCCCTTGCCGGCATTTTTGGCATTCTTTTCCAGCGGGTTCTCGGGACGCAGGCCATAGCCAATATCTGTCGGGGTCTTGGTAAAGTTAACGTGTTTGTCGATGAACGACTGGTCGTAGGCCTTGTTCTGGATAATATAATTGGCGATGTAGTTCAGAATCGCCAGGTCGGTCTGCGGCGTGAACACCATGTTGTTGTCGCCAAGGTCGAAACAGCGGTGCTCAAAGGTGGACAATACGTGCACCTCGCAGCCTTCCTTGGTCAGGCGTGTATCGGTAAGCCGTGACCACAGGATCGGGTGCATTTCGGCCATGTTCGAGCCCCAGAGCACAAAGGCGTCGGCGTGCTCCAGGTCATCATAACAACCCATCGGTTCGTCCGAACCGAATGCGCGTATAAATGCGCCTACGGCGGAAGCCATGCAGTGGCGGGCATTCGGGTCAATATTGTTGGAGCGAAATCCGGCCTTGTACAGTTTGGAAGCGGCATAGCCTTCCCAGACTGTCCATTGTCCTGAACCGAACATGCCAACCGTTGACACGATCTCTTCCGGTGGCTTGCCCTTGTTGGCTTCCAGGTCATGTTTTAGTGCGGCCTTGAATTTTTCTTCCATGACATCGAAAGCGGTTTCCCAACTGACCTCGGTGAAGTCGCCTTCCTTGTCGTACTTGCCGTTGCGCATGCGCAGCAAAGGTTTGGTCAGGCGGTCCTTGCCGTACATGATCTTGGAAAGAAAATAGCCCTTGATGCAGTTAAGACCCCGGTTAACCGGGGCATCGGGATCGCCCTGGGTGGCGATAATGCGGCCATCTTTGGTGCCAACCAGTACACTGCAGCCAGTGCCGCAAAAACGGCACGGCGCCTTGTCCCAGCGAATAGTGTCTTTGCCTGCGGCCAGCGCTTCGTTGACGCCGGGTATGGTCACACCGGCAGCCGCGGCGGTTGCGGCAATCGCATTGGTCTTGATGAATTCACGTCTGCTCAGTTTCATGCTTCGTCCTCCTGATGCGCCAGTTCTTCGAACTGGTGGTAGATCAACGATGTAGACAGTATCCGCGGTATGTCTTGCATATGGTTCAGCACATCCGTTAAACCCTGTTCACCGGGTTGTTCAACGGTGACGACCAGGCGTCCGTCATCACTGGCGCCGTGTACCTCAACGCCGTCCAGCCGGGACAGCGCCTCTGATACAACGCCAATATCCTTCGGGAATGTTCTTACGACGACACCACTGATATTCATACCGTCTCCTTAAGCGGGTAGTGGTTGCATGCTGATTGCCTGCGCGGGGCATACCCGCACGCAGGCGCCGCAACCAGTGCACGCCTGTGAATCGATGTCAGGGGTTCCGACGCCGCGGGGGCGAAAAGAAATGCGCACCGCTCTTGGTTCACAGGGGTCGATACAACCCCGGCATTCGACACCCATGAAGGCGATGCATGCCTGGGTATCGAGGACTGCCTTGAGTGTCCAGGGTGAATGGCCTTCAACTTTGCGCAAAGCCTGCGGTTTACAGATGTCTACGCAATCACCACAGAACGAACATTCGTCCCGGGTGAAATCCATTTCCGGAAAACCACCCCGGCCGGCTTGAACTACATGGGTTGGGCAGACGTCAATGCACTGGCCGCAACGATCACACTGTGTAATAAATTCGCTTTCATCAAGTGCCCAGGGTGGACGCACGGGTGACTTTTTTCCTGAAACATCACCGCGTAGAAACTGCATTCTGCTAATTGACATGACAATTTATGCCCACTCATTAATCTTATAGCAGGCACTGTGCCGATATCGGCTCAGCATGACCTTGATACAGATCAAGCTCAAATTTATTAGCCTGGTAGGGTTTTCGCGATCATCAAGGGGGCAGGCGTAGAGAGCCGGGTTGGCGGGGAACAGCGTGTGGATTGATATTCCCGGCGTCAATAATCGGTAGCTTTTATTTTTCCCCGGATAGTCTAAGCTTTCTGCAAGCTAAGAATAATCAAGTTAATTCTGGTCTGAACCACAGAGGAGCGTGTTATGAAGCAGTATGGTGCCGAGTTTATAGGTACGTTCTGGCTTGTTTTGGGTGGTTGTGGCAGCGCTGTGCTGGCGGCGGCCTTTCCCGATGTGGGTATCGGCTTGCTGGGTGTGGCGCTCGCATTTGGTCTGACTTTATTGACCATGGCCTTCGCCATTGGCCATATATCGGGCTGTCATATCAATCCGGCAGTATCCATCGGTTTGTGGGCAGGTGGACGTTTTCCGGCAAGCGAGTTGGTGCCTTACATTATCGCCCAGGTGCTTGGAGGAGTGGCGGCAGGCGGTGTGCTTTATCTGATCGCCAGTGGCAAAGCCGGGTTCGATGTTTCTGCAGGTTTCGCTGCCAATGGTTACGGAGAGCATTCGCCGGGTGGCTACTCGATGCAGGCAGCACTGATCACGGAAATCGTCATGACTATGATGTTTCTGCTGATTATTCTCGGTGCCACGGCGAAGCGCGCGCCACAGGGTTTTGCCCCGATTCCGATCGGCCTGGGACTGGTACTGATCCATCTTATCAGCATCCCGGTAACCAATACCTCGGTGAACCCGGCACGCAGTACCGGTGTTGCAATCTATGTAGGGGATTGGGCTGTCGCCCAGCTTTGGATGTTCTGGGTAGCACCGATAATTGGCGCTTTGCTTGGTGCTTTGGTCTACCGGGCTATCGGTAGCAGTGACGACTGAATAACGGGTTCAAGGTCTCTGCACGGCTGTTGAACCCGGCGAATTCAGTCACGGTAAAGTTGTCGCGACTGTACCCATGCTGTCCATTGAGTTGGCCCGGACAGGGGGCGCTATACTTTCGACTCGGGCAGCGTATTGAGGAACTCCAGCCATTGGCTGGCGGCTTCGCGTGTCGTTGGCAGCTGGCTGGCATGATTAAAAGCTGTTTGGGCGGCCGGTATCTTCCTTTGTTCGTAGCGGGCGATACCTATCAATAGCCATCCCTGGGCCTTAAGCCTGTTTTCTTTGGTGTTCTCAACTACGGTGGCGAGCAATTCTTCAGCGGCTTTCCAGCGTTCTGCCTCAATGTACCATTGGGCCAGTTGTAACCTGATCATGGGAGCAGCTGACGTGCCAATTGTCCGTTCTAATGCCAGGATGGCCTGGTCGCGTTCACCGCTTGCAGCCCAGGATCGGGCGAGTAATTTTTGATGCGCGCTGGTATCCGCTATCCGGCCAAGCTCAAGTTGCTGTTCCAGCAGGCGGGCGGCCTTGTGCGGCATGCCGGTATGCAGATACAGGCGGGCGAGCTGAATCAGTTCCTGCTCGTGTTTGAGCGCGCCGTCGCGATAGGCCAGTTCGAGTGCAGTGGTAGCAGCAGAGTAGTCCTTGAGCGCCAGGTGCACACCGGCCAGCTGTGACCAGTAGGCCTGCCGTTCCGGGAACAGGCGGAACATATCCTTGAGCAGCGGTATACACGCACGCCAGGATTCCCGTTCGTAGTGCATCGCCAGCAAGGCTTCATACCAGTCGGCGTGTGGCTCCTCAGAGAGTTCGATGGCGCGTTGCAGTGCAGGAACAGCTTTCGCATACTGGTTATTCTGCGCATAGGCGTGACCCAGTAGCGCGTAGGCTGTGGCGTCTGCCCGTGTTGTATCTGCGAACCAGCGTTCAAGTAATTGAATCGCTTTTACTGTCTTGCCAGAGGTCAGGTAGAGCTGGGCGAGGTCATAACGCAGTCGCTGCTGCGTCGCTTCCGGTAACTGGTCCAGGACAAGGGCCTGTTCAAACGCTTCTGCGGCTGGTGTATAAGCCTCGCGGCTGATCTGAACATAACCGAGGGTTTGCAGTACGACCGCTTTTTCATAACTGTTGTTGCCAATGTCGACCAGCAGTATTTCAAGTTCCGCCAGTGCTTCGTCATAGGCCTGCTTATCGATCTGTTCATGAATGTCAGTGAGCTGGCGGTGAGTCATGGGTGACAGGCCGCTGGCCAGTGCGTTGAAACTTGTCAGCAGCGCGCACAACGTCATTAGTAGTGCGCGAAAGAGTTGGAAGCTTGCCGGTTTCATGATTACTTGTTGAGTTTGAACTCGACAACCTGCTCGGCGCGTCCAGCCACGGTTGAACCGTTGACCATGCGAGGTTTAAAGCGCCAACGGTAGACGGCTTTGATCGCCGCACGGTCAAATACGCCCGGTGGGTCGGACTCCAGCACGACGACGTCTTCCACCGTCCCTGTTTCGGTCACTTTGAAGGAAACGCGCACCCAGCCCTCGGTACCCCGGCGAGCAGCCTGGTAAGGGTACTGGGGTGGCTGGCGGGACAGCGCTATGAAATCACGGTCCAGTTGTGTGGCGACTGGACCAATGTAAGGGCCATCGCCTATCGTCAGGGGCAGGTTCATGTCCATGCGCGCGTTCAGCTGCGGCGTTGGCTGCGGCAGGTCCAGCTCAAAATCGAGTTTTGGCCGGGGCAGGGGTTTGGCTTGTTGCGGTGGCTTGTCGAGATGGCGTTTTTTGAGTTGTACGCGCTCTTCTCTTTGTAGACGAATGAAGTCGACCAGCCCGGATGTTTCACTTCTGACCAGATAACCGTCAGGTGGAGTCACCAGCACCTGCATCAGCCAAAGCAGGCAGGCGGCGGCCAGGATGCCTGTCAGTCCGGCGATCGCGTAGCGGCCTGACATGACATTAGTCGCCTGGTGTGGCTGCGATAGATACATTGCTGACACCGCCCTTGCGGATCTGATCCATGACTTCGACCAGCAGGCCGATCTGCGCAGCGCGGTCACCCTGGATGATGACGGCACCTTCCGGGTTTTCAGCAACCAGTCGTTCAACCACGGCGCGCAGCGAGCGAATATCGACCGGCCGTTTGTCTATCCATATTTCACCATTGGGTGCGATGGCTATCAGGATGTTGCCCTGTTCCCTGCGTTCGGCGGTTTCGGCAGTCGGCCGGTTGACGTCGATGCCTGATTCCTTGACAAACGAAGTCGCCACTACAAAGAAAATGAGCATGATGAAGACGATATCCAGCATGGGTGCCAGGTTGATTTCGGCTTCTTCTCCGGCGGGGTCGGTGTGGCGACGTTTTCTCATCGGCTCAGCTCATCTTCAGACGGTCGGAGAGTTGTTCAATCGACCGCTTGACGCGTTGTTCAAGCTCCAGGCAGAAATACAGGCCCGGTAAGGCAACCACCATGCCGGCCATGGTGGGAATAGTAGCCCGCGAAATGCCGGAAGCCATTGCGCGGGCATTGCCGGTGCCCAGGGCGGTCACTACATCAAATACCTCGATCATGCCGGTGACAGTGCCCAGCAATCCCAGCAGCGGACAGATGGCAACCATTACCTTTAGCAGAGGTAGGCTCTGGCGCAATTGCAGCTGTGCCCGTGACAGGAGTGCTGTGCGCTGGTGACGGGCCAGTTTGCGATTGGGTTCACGTGCCTGCCGCCAATGACTTATCAGGTGTTTTGCCTGCGCTGGAAAAACACCCAGTACGAACCAGTAGCGTTCAGTGACCAGAAAACCAATGAAGGCGGCTACCGCAATAATGACCCACAGCACCGGGCCACCCGCGACAAGGAAAGTACGCACGCTATCGAACTGCCACCACAGGGATTCAATCATGACGACTTGCCTGGGCGGCAATCACGCCCGCGGACTGTTCATCGAGTATCTGGATGAGATTGCGGCTGCGACTGGCCATCAGCGTGTGCAAAAACAACAAGGGTATAGCCGTCACCAGTCCCATGACGGTGGTGACCAGTGCCTGCGATATGCCACCGGCCATCAGTTTGGGATCACCAGTACCGAACAGGCTGATGGACTGGAAGGTAACAATCATACCGGTGACGGTACCAAGCAGGCCCAGCAGCGGTGCGACGGCTGCCAGCAGCTTGATCAGGCCAAGACCGCGCTGCAGGGCTGGGGTTTCTCTCAGAATGGCTTCATCAAGCAGGGACTCCATGGTCTCGATGTCCTGGTTTTTGCAATCACCTGCGGCCAGCAACACGCGGCCCAGCGGGTTATCCGCTTGCTGATGGTCTACCTGTGCAAGCTGGCGTTTAACGCGGCGTGCAGTCAGGTGAAGATAAACCAGTCGCAGTGTGGCGATCAGCAGGCCGACAATGCCGATGGCGATAATGACGTAACCCACCGTGCCACCCTGCTGAATGCGTTCAATCAGGGTTGGTCTCTGGACCAGCAGGCCGAGAAGACCACCGCGCGTTGGATCGATAACCATGGTGGTGTAGCGTTCCTGCGAGTCGATGAAGGCGGCGGCCAATGCGCGGCGATGACTTGACGGCTGTCGGGTCAGCTCAACCAGGCGGTTGCTGTCGGGCAGAAAACGCAGGTAGCGGTCGCCGGAGACGGCATTGAAAACGCCTATGCGCGTAGTGCTTTTCGGTTGTGTCAAACCGTCGGTGCCGGTTACCGGCACGTCAAAGTGACTGATATATCCGGATTGTTCTATTTCCTGCTGCATCAGCAGCCAGAAACGCTCCAGCTCGGTAACATTCGGAAGCTTCTTGTTTTTGGCTACCTGGTCAAACCAGTTTGCACGCCCCGGGAATTCTGCACTGACCAGTGAGTCCTTGAGCAGTGCCTGCATGTCATTGGCAGACTGGCGCACGGTTCCAAACAGCTCACCGAGGTTACCGACACGTGCGTCGAGCTCGGCCTGCAGCGCCTGTAAAGCTTTTTCATTGGCTTCAAACTTTGCCTTTAACGTTTGGCCGCGCTCACGCTGTTGTTCGACACGGCCCCGAAGTTCCTCGAGTAGTGCCTTGCGGTCGGCATTCTCGGCGAGAAATCCTTGTTCGCGTTCTTTGCGGATTGCAGCTTCGCGGACGTGGGCCTGTTTTACCTGTTGCAGGAGATGATCGAGATCGGTGGGGTGGTCAGCAAACACCTGGGGGGGCGCATACAGGTACAGTAACGTGGCCAGCAGGAGTTGTTTAATGACCTGCATGACTGCGACCATTTGGTATCGGTAGTTCCAGCAGTTCAGGTGCGGCCTGTTGATTGGCAACTCGCAGGGCGCGGCGCACGGCCAGCCGGCCGCTTGTGTCGAGTGGCATCCAGGTCTGTGCAACCTGGTCCCAGTAGGCTGCAGCGCGACCATCAAGCGTCTGGTAATACAGGCCAATGCGGCCCAGTCTCAGGAAATCGACAGTCAGGTCCTGTCCGTCCAGATCAAGCTCTTCGCGGTAGGCTTCCAGCGTACGGCTGTAGTCGAGTTCGATCTGGTAGGCTTCCAGTGCCCTGCGGTACTTCTCGGCAACGGCAACATCTGATCGATCCATCAGGTCGCGCAGCAGTTGTACGCGTTGCAGGCGCTCCGGTTGCAGAAAGGGGATGTCGTCGGTGACGAAGCGTTCCAGGCTATCGATCATGCGCAGCATCAGTGGCACGATCTCCCGCTGGGTCAGCTCGATGTCGTCCATCTGCCTGTGTATCAGTACCTGCTCTTCATCCTGCGACTGTACCAGGCGCTGCAACTGGTCATTGTAGACTGTCAGTGAATCCAGTTCTCGGTTGAGGGCGTGATACTCCTCAAGCATTGCACGCGTCTGTTCGCCAAGCGAATCGATGCGCTGCTGGGAGGCCTGTTCCTTGCGGTTGTTTTTATCGGTGGCCGTGATCGACTCCTGTAACGGGTCGGCATGAGCGACAAACGTTAACAGGATCAGGGCACAGGCTTGAGCTGTTACTAATGAGAGCAAGCTGTTCATAGGGATTCAGGTATTAAAACACCTCGTCTCTGTGGCGGCGATCTTCATTTAAATGCGCCTGCCGTGGTTATGCCGACGTCAATTTTAATCGTACTTGAATTCAAGTGTGGCAAAGTAATTGCGCCCCGGTCCCGGTACATGTTCGCCTACGGCAACATCTGAATCGGCCACACGGTTGATGCCCGAGAGATGCGGCTGGTAGTTTTTGTCCAATACGTTCTCGATGCCCAGCGATATCGACAGGTTGCGCTGCAGGTCGATGCCGCCAAGCAGGTTCATCAGTCCATAGCTGTCAGATTTGCTTTCGTCGTTGGTATCGGAGACCTTGTTTTGTTTCGCATAGCCGACGCCTTCTACACCTGCCCACCAGCGAGATTCGCGGTAACTGAGCATGGCGCTGCCGTTAAGGGGTGCGATGCGATAGAGATCGTCGTTTATGTCGTCGCGTTCGCCGCGTACATAGCTGACGATACCGTCCAGGCGCCAGTTGCCGACAATACCGGCACCCCAGTCCATGTCAGCACCGTACAGCTTGGCGTCAACGTTGGTCCATTGCAGCGGGTTCGCGTCACCATTGGCCGTGCTGACCATGATGACCGTGGGGTCGGTAGCCGGTGTGCCCTGGATATAATCATCGACATAGCGGTAAAAGACTCTCGGCGTGGCGTAGAACCGGCGGGTCTGCCAGTCCACGCCCAGGCCGACTTCGTAGGCGGTTTCCGAGTCCAGGTCGAGGTCGCCCACGTAGTTGTGTCCGTCAGCCAGACCGTTGGTAGCCTGCAGGGGTACCCACAGGTAGAGCTCCTGGTAGGAAGGTGCGCGTGACTTCATGCCCGCTTCGGCCAGAAGATTAACTGCTGGAGTCAGGGCATGGTTGAGTTTTGCCACCAGGTCAAAGTTGTCCTGGTTGTTGTCTTTGTCAGCCGTATTGAAGCGGGTCTGCAACGTATTAATGGCAGGGTTCATCATGGCCATAAAGTGCGAAACGTCGCCCGAGCTGCCTTCGACGCGATTGTAGCGGGCGCCGAGCTGCATGCTGGTGTTTTCAGCAACGCTGCCATTCCATTCGGTGAAGAAGCCAAATGCATTGCGATTCACGTTATTAAAAGCCTGAACCTCGAATGCCGGGTTGTTGACCGGATCGATGACGGTAGCGTCGTGGCTGTCGAAATTGCCGTCGCTGCCCAGCATCAGGTTACCGGACGCAAGCGGAAAACTGACATCAACGCGGTAGCCGTAGCCATTGCTGTTGGCTTCGTTGAGCCGGGTCATCATCGGCATTGGAGGATTGCGCAGTTTGAAGTTCGACATCTCGTGATTGACGTCGGTGTAGAACAGCTTGCCATGCAGGCCGTACTTGCCAAGGTTGCCGGTATATTCAGTTTCATAGATGTCGGTATCGATGGATACGATATCCATGGGTAATGACGGTGTGCCGGTATCGTCAGTGCGGTTACGACGCGCGTTGAATGCGATTTCCTGGCCGTTCACCTGGAAGCCGTAACCGGCGCCATAGTTTTTGCGCTTGTACTCAGTGGGTTTGATGCTACCGTCGGGGATATCGGTATCGTCGCCTTTTTCGTATGAACCATAGGCGTGCAAGCGGTGGTTTCGGTTGGCCACGGAGCCGAGACCACTGGTGAAGTAGGACGAATCGACGGTTGCTCCACCGGCGCTAAGATCGAGTCCCGGTGTGACGTCATCACTATTGGCAAACTCACTGGTCTTGTTGTTGGCGATAATCGTGCCACCAATGGATTCCACGCCCGAGCTGACCGGGGCAATGCCACGGATCACTTCCAGTGAGCCAAGCTGTGAGCGTGGTATATAAGATAATGCCGGGTCCAT
>JBHPFC010000039.1:0-26279 GCA_042576405.1 Pseudomonadota bacterium
ACATAATCCGGCCGGAAAAACTCGAACAGTCCACCGGACTGCCCGGAGGGCAGCGTGTTCCTGATGGATAACAGCATTCCGTTTGAGCCATCAATGAAACGTTTGCGCGTGGCTCGCGAGCAATGGGAGGAATACCCGTCTTACCAGTTTATGGCTGGCGATTATCCTGTCGAGCTGGTGGTTTTTCCCGCTGAAAAATGGCGCGAAGCACCACGCAGCCCGGTCGATGGCAAGCCTATGCAGCGTGCCCGAATTGAGGAACTGGAAGTGCTGATTACGGAGGCAGAGGAACAATGAAGCTGGGAACACCGCTTTCCAAATCGGCAACCCGCGTAATGTTGCTGGGTGCCGGCGAGCTAGGCAAGGAAGTCATCATTGCGCTGCAGCGCTTGGGCGTGGAAGTGATTGCGGTAGATCGCTACGCCAACGCGCCGGGGCATCAGGTCGCACACCGTGCGCATGTCGTTAACATGGCCGATGCCGATGCACTGAGGGCCATCGTTGAGCAAGAAAGGCCGGACATTATTGTTCCCGAAATCGAGGCCATTGCAACAGACACACTGGCTGATATAGAGCGTGAAGGCCTGGCCGTGGTAGTGCCGGTTGCCCGTGCTACGCAACTCACCATGAATCGTGAAGGCATACGTCGCCTGGCGGCAGAGGAACTGGGGTTGCCGACCTCTGCGTATGCCTTTGCAGAGAGTCTTGAGGGGCTGCAGTCCGAGATAAATGATGGTATCGGCTATCCGTGCATTATCAAGCCGGTGATGTCGTCTTCCGGCAAGGGACAGTCGCTGGTAGAAGGGCCCGGCGATCTGGCTTCAGCCTGGGCGTATGCGAAAAGTGGTGGCCGCGTCGACCGTGGCCGCGTAATCGTCGAGGAGATGATCCGTTTCGACTATGAAATCACCCTGTTGACGGTGCGTGCGCTGGCGCCATCCGGTGAAGTGGAAACACAGTTCTGTGCGCCCGTTGGACATATTCAGAAACAGGGTGACTACGTGGAAAGCTGGCAACCACAAGCCATGGAAAATACCGCGCTGCAAAAGGCTCAGGCAATCGCACGCAAGGTCACAGATAATCTTGGAGGCTGCGGCCTGTTTGGTGTTGAATTGTTTGTGGCCGGTGAACAGGTTTGGTTCAGTGAGGTCAGTCCACGGCCGCATGATACTGGCATGGTCACCATGATGACGCAGTGGCAGAACGAATTTGAACTTCATGCACGCGCTATTCTGGGTCTCCCGGTATCCACAGCGTTGCGTAATCCCGGCGCCAGTGCAGTGATCTACGGTGGTCTGGATACAGCGAGCATCAGTTACGGCAATCTTGAACAGGCGCTCGCGGTACCGGGCAGCGAACTGCGGCTTTTCGGCAAACCGGAAGCATTCCAAAGACGCCGCATGGGTGTGGCGCTGGCGCAGGCGGGGGATGTAGAGGTCGCCAGAGAGCGGGCCCGTCAGGCTGCAGCTGCGGTGCAGACGTCAGCTTAAATGCAGCTGACACGAACCTGTGCCGCGGCACAGGTTCTCTACAGATTAGGCGCCGGTTTGTAGTGTTTGGGAAAATCACACCGCGACACGCCGGAGTCAACCGCAGCCTGCGCAACTGCTGGCGGTACAAAGTCCATCAAGCGAGGATCAAATGGCTTGGGAATGATGTACTCAGGCCCAAATTCCAGGTGCTGCAGTTTGTATGCCTTGAGGATATCAGGCAGCACCGGCTCATGAGTAAGTACACGTAATCCTTCCACGGCGGCCTTCTGCATCTCGGCATTAATGGTGCGGGCGCGGACATCCAGTGCACCACGGAAAATAAACGGGAACCCGAGTACGTTGTTGACCTGGTTGGGGTAGTCGCTGCGTCCGGTTGCCATGATGATGTCATTGCGCACCTGGTGTGCAAGCAGCGGGCTGATTTCCGGATCAGGGTTGGAGAGGGCGAATATGATCGGGTTGTCTGCCATGCTGGCGACCATGGATTCGCTGACCAGGTCGGGGCCGGATACACCGATAAACACGTCGGCGCCACGCATCGCATCGTCCAGGGTAATGGCCTCTGTCTGCAGGGCAAATTCCTGTTTGTAGCGGTTCAGATCGTCGCGTTCGGTGCGAATAACGCCCTTGCGATCGATCATGTAAATGTTATCCGGGTTTGCGCCAAGCTCTTTTAGCAGGCGCATCGAAGCAATGCCGGCAGCACCGGCACCGAGGCAAACAATCCGTGCATCAGCCAGTGTCTTGTTTTTAAGTTCAAGTGCGTTCAGCAAGCCGGCGCAAATGATAATGGCAGTGCCATGCTGGTCATCGTGAAACACGGGTATGTCCAGGCGCTCCATAAGCGCCTGCTCGACCTCGAAACAACGCGGTGCGGCAATATCTTCCAGGTTGATGCCACCGAAGCCGCTGGCAATACGGGCCACGGTGCCGACCAGTGTATCGACATCCTCGGCATCGACTTCGATGTCGAATACATCGATGTTAGCGAAACGTTTGAACAGTACTGCCTTGCCTTCCATTACCGGTTTTCCGGCCAGAGCGCCGACGTTGCCGAGACCCAGTACCGCAGTACCATCGGTGACTACGGCAACCAGATTGCCCTTGTTGGTGTAGCGATAGGCCAGATCGTGATCCTCTGCAATTGCACGAACCGGTTCTGCGACACCCGGTGTGTAAGCCAGCGAGAGTTCCTGCTGGGTGCTGCAGGGCTTGGTGACGTGGGTAGCGATTTTGCCGGGCGTCGGGTGTTCATGGTATTCGAGGGCTTCTTTTTTTAAATCTTCAAACATGGCTTCGGATTTCCGTGCATGGATTGCGCGCTGCATGATAGCAAGCTTTGTACTCTACGGGTGATCAGCGCACGACTTTTAACGTCTGTCCGGCGCTGGGTTCTCCGCTGGGATACATGTCATTCAGCAGGCGGAGTTCAGCGTCAGCGTATTCGCGTATCGGCGATTTAGCCGCCAACGCTGCAAATCGGGTTTTGGCAGTGGCTTTCGTCAGGCGTACTTTCAGGCCAGTAGCGAGTTTTTTCTCCTCTGCGCTGAGACGCTGAAAACTGCGCGCTACATCCTTGAACTGGCCGTCGAACAGATTTTGGTTATCTGCACTGCGTGAAACGCCGGTGAACATGTAGGCATGATTCTTATCGAATAGCACAATGAACCTTGCGTTGCGCTGGCCAAAGCCCGTTTTTAACGGGCTGACTGCGGCATAGGTGTCAAAGCCCTTTAGCTTAAGTGTTTCTCCCCGCAGCGGTTTTTTGACACCCTGTTGTTGCATAAACTGCCGCGGGGTAACGCCTGGCGGGCGTTCCGCTACCATGATTTCCATAATTGCGGCCTGATTGGGCGCTGTGGCAACCAGCCGGTCCGGCCGGTTGCCTAGCGTCCAGTTTTTCGCGAAGTCGAGGCGAAAATCCAGTGGTTTGTGGTAGAAACGGTTATCTACCACCATGCCGTCGTTTTCACTGGCGCCAAACGCCAGGCCATCGAGATGATCGAGGAAAATCTCGCGCCCCACACGCGGCCTGGTGGTGGTTTTGAGCGCCTCTGCCTCGCCCACCACTTCCTGCAGTCGGCGATCGTTCTCCGGGTGACTGGCAAATACACCATGGTAGGCGCGGGCTTCACGGCCCTCGGCACGCGCACGCTCGCGTTCAAACAATTCCTGGTTCTTGAGAACACCGATCACTTCAATCATGGCTTGAGGGTCGTAACCGGTACGCGCCAGGTACTGGGCGCCGAGTCGGTCTGATTCCAGCTCGTGTTCACGGCCGTAGCCGCTCAGCATCGCCTTGCCAAACACATTGAACAGGTCCTGGGATGCCGATATTCCGGTCGTTGCACCGAGAATTGCTCCGGCGACACTGGTTGCGGTAGCGGCGCTGTGCTGGCGTACCGAATGCCTGGCAGTGACGTGGCCTACCTCGTGGCCGAGCACGGCAGCCAGTTCGGCCTCGGAATTGAGGTAGGCAAGAATGCCGCGTGTGATGTAAATATAGCCGCCGGGCAAGGCGAAGGCGTTAACTGTGTCGCTATCGATTACCGTAAATTTGAATGTCAGCCCGGGACGGTGACTGGCTTTGGCGATCCGCTGCCCTACCTCGTTGACATAGCTGTGCAGCGCGGAATCGTCGTATACCGGCATTTCCAGCGTGATCTGCTGGTGATACTTCTGGCCCAGACTGACTTCCTCGTCCTCTGACATCAGCACAAAGTCCTGCTTGCCGGTTACCGGATTAGTCGCACAGCCCTGCAGAACGAGGGCAAGCAGTAGTAAGAGGGGTGTAATTAAAATGGAGTTTATTTTGAAGCGCATTGTGGAGTGTTGTTCAAATGACTGTCGCATTGTACCAAGGGTCTGGCGACACTTCAGGGGCCCGAAGTCAGGCCAAGCATTGCCGGGTGCTCAATAGTCATGCGCAACTCCCCGCGTGTCTGGTAGGCCCAGCCGCGGACTTCAAGCTCGCGGCCGATCCAGCTGCTGTCGGGTAGCTGCTTGAACCATTGTCGTGATTTATCGGGGATGCGGATGGCGAAGCGGCCTTCGAGGTTGATCCAGGTCGCACCACCACCGTGGTTGACGCGGATGATGCGACCTTTAACGTGCTGAAACCCGGTATCCCGCAGGCTCAGGCCGGCAGACGGCCTGTCGTGAAAATCAGTCTGTTGCCACACACCTTTTTCGTCTTGCCTGGCGGTAGATTCAGCGGCTGCGTAACACTCGGTAAAGCGCACATTGGGCGGTATGGCGACCAGCCAGCCAAGACCGGCTTCCAGCAATACTGCGGTCAGGTTGCGACCATCCGGTAACCAGAGGGTGGCAAGCTGGCGTTTGTGTTTGTCTTTCGGTTGCTGGCCGACGAGGATCTGTGCATGGTTTCCTGACTGGAACAGCAGCTGCCGCACACGGTCACGGGCGCGAATGGAAAGTGGCTGGGCGGGCAGGTTGTCGTGACCGAGCTCCGGTGTGTTAATGCCAATAAGGCGCACACGCGTGTCGTCAGCCAGCACCAGGGTGTCGCCATCCTGGACGTGACGCACCTTGACCAGGGTAGTGTTGGCGGGAGGTTCGCAGCTGTCGGCGCTGACCGGCGATAGCCATACGCCGAGCACAAAAAAGGCGCCAACCAGTGGCGCCTTTTTCATCAGCCTGAGAAACCGCATCAGGCAGACTTGTTGATGCCGTATTTCTTGCGGAAACGGTCAACACGACCACCGGTATCAAGCATCTTCTGCTTGCCAGTATAGAAAGGGTGGCACTGCGCGCACACTTCAATGGTCAGGTCTTTGCCGACCGTAGAGCGTGTCTTGAAGCTGCTGCCGCAACTGCAGGTTACGTTGATGTCTTCGTATGCAGGATGGATGTCTGCTTTCATGCCTATAGCCTCAAAAAAATACCGGGCGGCGACGCTGCGAAAGCAGGCGCCTGCCGAAAGGCCGGGAATAATACGTTAAACGAGAGTGGCCGGCAAGTGGCCGCCGCTCAGCGGAGTGACTGAAAATCCAGCACCTTGGCTTTGGGCATGGGCTCGAAGTTGCGATCCCCGACCCGTTCCAGTACGTCCTTGAGGCCACCAGGCCCCACCAGGGAGTCCCACATCATTTCGCTGAGCTTGATACAGGCGGATACAGGGTTGCTGGACTGGTTGCGTACCTGGTCGATTTTCCACTGCAGGCAACGCATACGTTCCTGTTTGTGTTCCGGCATGCGTTGAATCATGTCTTCTATAGCTTCCGCGCGTTTGGCCTCGAAGGCTGCCGGGTCGGCTTTGGCGAGTTCAGACCACTGATCGAAATCTACCAGGGGCTTACGAGATTTTGACTGTTGTGTTTTGAGTTCTGGCATTATTTACAACCTCCGCCGACTGCTATGCCGTTTATAATCTATTTATTGTTGTTTGGACTACGAGAGTATCACAAATATCCGGGTTGCCTGAATCAACATTAGAGGATGCTTAAATATATGTATTTACAATGTATTATTGCCGTTTTTGGGTATATATGAGTGTTTGAAGTGCTAATATACCGCCAATTTCTTACAAAACTATGGCTAACAAGACGTCACTAGTCAAAATTCCAGCACATGTATCTTCAACCACTTACCGGGATTAATTCTGAACGCGTCGAATTTTCGGCGCAACCAGTTGTTCGGGTGTGGTTAATGGGCGGGGACGGTACGTCCCTTGGCCCAGGCGCGCAATGCTGCCAGGGATTCTGACATGACCACGGACAGCGGGCGGGTTTGTGATAATTCAGTCAGCAGGTGGTCGGTATCCAGAGTGGTGCCCTGCTCGCGCGCCAGGTAGAGACCAGCAACCACGGCCTGCTCGATCTCGGCCCCCGAAAACCCCTCGCTTTCGCTGGCCAGGCGGGTCAGGTCAAAGTCACCAGGCTGATGGTTGCGTTTGCGCAGGTGGATATCAAAAATTTTAAGGCGGGTGGCCAGGTCAGGCAAGTCAACGAAGAAAATCTCATCCATGCGGCCTTTGCGGATCAGTTCCGGCGGCAGGCTGTCGATGCGATTGGCGGTGGCGACCAGAAAAACGGGGGCGTCACGCTCCGCCATCCAGGTCAGCAGGGTGCCCAGTACGCGCTTGGAAGTGCCGCTGTCATAGTCACCGCTGGCAATGGCTTTTTCGATTTCATCGACCCACAGCACGCACGGTGCCATGGCTTCCGCGGTGGCAAGCGAGCTGCGCAGATTACGTTCGGTTTCACCAAAGAATTTGTTGTAGAGGGCGCCAAAGTCGAGTCGGAGTAATGGCAGCTGCCAAAGTCCGGCCACCGCCTTGGCGGCGAGACTTTTGCCACCACCCTGAACGCCGACCATCAGGATACCCCGGGGTGGGTCCAGCGTCGTATCCTGCTCGAGAAAGACGTCCTTGCGCTGTTTGAGCCAGCGCTTGAGATGCTCCAGTCCACCGACATCGCTAAACCTGGCAGTGTCCAGTTCGAAGGACAGGGCACCACCCTGATCGAGCAGGCGGTACTTGGCCTGCATCACTTCGGGCAAGTCGGATTCGGTGATGGCGCCGTCGTCGTGAATCGCGTTGCGGATCAGGCGCCGGGCATCGCTGTTGCCAAGACCGCTCAGCTGTTTAAGCAGTTGCGCGAGAGTCTGGTTGTCGGTTTTGACTTTTTTGCCCGGGTGCGCGTCAGCCCAGGCACGCGCTTCCAGGTGAACCTGTTTTTCCAGCGCATCAAGATCCGGCAGCTTGAGTTCGAAGCGTGCGCTGAAGGCGTGCAGTTCGTCGGGCAAGTCGCAGCTGTGGCTGATCAGCACCAGCGTATGCGCGGCGTCACCATAGCCCAGCGCGATTTCCTTGAGCATGCGCACGTGCGCGGGATCTTCGAGATAGGGGTGAAAATCCAGTAACAGGTAGATGCCGGCTGTGCCGGTGGCTTTGATCTGTCCAAGCGCCTGCGCGGGTTCTTTCGCGTGTGCCTGTGGTTGCAGATCCAGGTCGATGCGTTGCAGGCCGGTAGTGACTGACCAGCGCATGACAGGCAGATTGAGTCTGAGGGCAAGGCGTTTGAATACTTCAAGTGCCCGCGGTTCGTCGCTGGTTTCAAGAATTATGAGGGGTACGCGTGAGCGGACGAGGACTTCGAGGTCGTTAACGCTGCTTTCCATGCCGGGCATGGTAGCAAAACCCGCGCAGTTTGTTAGCGCAGGACGGTAGCTGACAGAATACGATCCAGGCGTAGTTCACAAATTTGCTGATTTTGATTGCGCACTACGAGAAATTCTTCGTGCTGGCGTACCAGGAGGTCGGTTGGGGTTACGGTTTCAAGATGTGTCTGACCGTCGATGTCCTGCCAGGATAGTCGCAGGTTGTTATGTTGCATAATTGCCAGCTCATACTCACTGTGCAGTCCGCAATCGATGGGTGTGTAGTCACTCATCGTTGCGCCGTGCAGAAACGCCGAGCAGGTTGCCCTCGATGTCGACTTCGCTGCTGATGTCGATGGGCTGGCAGCACACCGAGCAGTCTTCAACGTATTGCTGACCTCCCATGGAGCAGTCGACGCTGATTTCAAATTCTTCACCACAGTAGGGACAGGAAATTCTTGCGGCTTCCAGCATATCAAGCCTCCTCCACCAAAAAGCGTTCGATCAGGTTGTCGAGGAACCGCCAGCCCTGATCGCTGTGTATGACACGATCCTGCTCAACTGTCAGTAACCCGTCGTTTTGTGCCTTCTGCAGCAGTGGCATGATGTGTTCGCGTGTCAAGCCGCTGCTGTATTCAAATGCGTCGAGACTGAACCCCTGTCTCAGTCGCAGGCTGTTAAGAGCAAACTCGAACACGGCTTCGTCAGGAGTCAGTGTCCGCTGTCCGTCGATACCGGCTTCGCTGCCGGCAGTGCCAAGATACTCCTGCGGGTGGCGTTTTTTCCAGCGCCGCCGGATAACACCATGACCGCCATCGGTAATCTTGCCGTGGGCGCCCGCACCGATACCAATGTAGTCGCCAAAACCCCAGTAATTCAGGTTGTGATAACAGGTCCTGCCGGGCTGCGCATACGCCGAAACCTCGTACTGAGTATAGCCGTGCGCCGCGAGCTGTGACTGGCCAGCCTCCTGCATGGACCATTTGCTGTCTTCGTCGGGCAGTTTTGGTGGTCTGGCGTGGAACAGGGTGTTGGGTTCCAGGGTCAGCTGGTACCAGGAAAGATGGGTCGGTTGCAGGTTTATGGCCTGTTGCAGGTCATCCAGCGCCTGGGCTTCGGTCTGTTCCGGCAGGCCAAACATCAGGTCGAGATTGAAGTTGTCGAAGCCGGCATCGCGTGCTGCTTGCGCGGCCCGGTTGGCTTCTGCCGCGTTGTGCACGCGGCCGAGGTTGTTAAGTTGTTGATCACTGAAGCTCTGGATGCCGATGGACAGGCGGTTTATGCCGGCCTGTCGGTAGCCGGTGAAGCGTTGTTGCTCGGCACTCCCGGGATTGGCTTCGAGGGTGATTTCAGCGTTCGGTTTGAGTGGCAGGCGGGCGCGGATACCACTGAGTAGCTGTTCCATGGCGGCGGGTGAGATCAGGCTGGGGGTGCCGCCGCCCATGAATATGCTTTGTACGGTGCGTCCCCAGACGTATGGCAGTTCGCTGTCGAGATCTTTGAGCAGTGCCTGGATGTAGGCGTCTTCGGGGAGGGTGTCTTTTACTGCGTGGGAGTTGAAGTCGCAGTAGGGGCATTTTTTTATGCACCACGGGAAGTGGATGTAGAGGGAAAGGGGTGGCGGCGCTTTAAATTGGAACACGGTGGCGGCTAGCGAAGGGGCCGGTAACTCAATTGATGCGCCTGTGCATGCCTGCGCCCCGCAGGAAGTGCCCTTGGGGTGCACCCGAAGCGTCAATTGAGTTACCGGCCCCTTCGCTTTCAGGCTTGCATGTGACCGGGCATGGTAGAGCCAGCTGGATCACCGCAGCGCCTCGATTAATTGCTGCAGGGCCTGGCCGCGGTGACTCAGGCTGTTTTTTATGTCGGGTTCCAGTTCGGCAGATGAGCAGTTGTGGGTGGGGACGAAGAAGACCGGGTCGTAGCCGAAGCCGTTGTCACCCTGGGGGGCGTGCAGGATGCGGCCTTCCCAGGTGCCCTGGAAGATTTGCGGTGTGGGGTCTTTGGCGTGGCGCATGTAGACCATGAGGCACTGGAAGCGCGCGGTGCGTTGGGCATCGGGTACGTCGTTTATGTCGGCGAGCAGTTTTTCCAGGTTCTGCTGGTCGCTGGCGCCGATGCCGGCAAAGCGGGCTGAGTAGATACCGGGGGCGCCGTCGAGGGCGTCGACCTCGAGGCCGGAGTCGTCGGCGATGGCGGGCAGGCCGGTGTGTTCGGCCGCGTTTCTGGCTTTGAGGATGGCGTTTTCAACGAAGGTGAGGCCGGTTTCTTCGGCTTCTATGACGTCGAATTCCGACTGGGGCAGGACTTCGACGTCGCTGCCGGTCAGGAGCTGATTGAACTCGCGGACTTTGCCGGCATTGTTGCTGGCGAGAACGATGCGTTGACTCACGCTGTTCTGCCTTCCAGGGTGGTTTTCTGGTGTGCGCTCAGTTCGCCGATACCTTTCTTGGCGAGGGCAAACATCTGGTGCATTTCTTCTTCGCTAAAGGGGTGGCCTTCGGCGGTGCCCTGTACTTCGATGAACTCGCCGCTGTCGGTCATGACGATGTTCATGTCGGTCTCGGCGTTGGAGTCTTCCGGGTAATCGAGATCGAGCACCGGGGTACCTTTATATATACCCACAGAGATCGAGGCGACGGAACCGGTCAGTGGACTTTCCTCGATGACGCCGTCGGCCAGCATTTTCTGTATGGCTTCGGCCAGTGCTACGAAGCCACCAGTGATGCTGGCTGTGCGGGTGCCACCATCAGCCTGGATGACGTCACAGTCGACGGTGATAGTACGCTCGCCGAGTTTTTGCATGTCCATGACGGCGCGCAATGAGCGGCCGATGAGGCGCTGTATTTCCATGGTGCGACCGCCCTGTTTGCCGCGCGCGGCCTCGCGTCCCATGCGCTCGGTGGTGGAGCGCGGCAGCATGCCATACTCGGCGGTTACCCAGCCCTTGCCCTGGCCGCGCAAAAATCCGGGTACCCGTTCCTCAACGCTGGCATTGCAAAGCACCTTGGTATTGCCGAATTCGACCAGTACCGAGCCTTCGGCATGCATGGTGTAGTTGCTGGTCAGGGTGACCGGACGCATTTCGTCCGGAGCGCGATTGCTGGGTCGCATGCGAATTCCTCGGTAGTCTTGATAAGGCGCGCATTATAGCGGTTCGATCAAGGCACAGCACCGGGTATTGGCAGGCTATTTTTTCATTTCCGAGGAGTACTCGAGCATGGCCCGATGGATATCATCAATGGCCTTCTTGACCGGGTCGGGTTCCGAGTCAGACGGACTGGTTGTGGCACTCCGTTCAGGGGCGGGAGCGCTGGCAGGTGTTTTTTGAGTGGTGTCTGCTGATAACCAGCGCATGCCGACCAGGCTGATATTGTCGCTGTGCGGGTAGCTGTCTGCCTCGGCTTCATCAGTGACGCGGTTGATGCTGGCTTCGAAATCGCCGTAGGCGGGAAAGCTGGCCAGACGGGATTCGGGTAGCGCTGACCAGAAGCCGTCTGAACAGAGCAGCAGGATATCGTCCGGTTTCAATTGCGCCTGGTCGAAGCTGATCTTTGGCAGCATGGGTTTGCCGCCGAGGCAGCGGCTGACGCTGTTGCGCAGCGGGTGCTTGCGGATATCGTCTTCCGCGATCGCGCCGCGCTGTAAAAGCTCTTCCACCGGTGTGTGATCGCGCGTACGCGTCAGGATTGTGCCGCCACGCAGCAGGTACAGGCGGCTGTCACCAAGGTGTGCCCACCAGGCCTGGTCACCCTGAACCAGGCAAACCACACAAGTGGTGCGCGGATCTATGCGGGGTTGCTGGCTGCGCCCGGCATCAACCACTTCCAGATGTGCATGGTTCATCGCGTGCTCAAGGAAGTCGTGTGGCTCGCTGATGGTGCCGCGGTGACTGAGAAAGCTGCGGCTCAGGCTGTCGATGGTGATCTGTGCCGCCAGTTCACCGCGTGCATGGCCACCCATGCCGTCGGCAACGACCAGCAACGCGCTGTTGCGGCGTTCCAGTACCAGGCAGCGGTCCTGGTTGTTGCTGCGGTTGCCCAGCCGGTTGGTAAAAGCGGTAATGATGCGCATATCTAACCCCTGCCCAGCAAAGCGTCCGTCAGCCGACCCAGTGCAGAACGCTGGACCTCGGGCTCGGGGGTTGTTTCGGCGGTGAGTGCTGCCCGAAATTCGGCAACACTCTGGGGGCGCAGCAAGGGGTCGACCTCCATGGCCCAGTCGATAGCGCGCAACAGGTTATCTGCATAGCGCCCGCGGAAGGCGAACTGTGCCTGTTTGAGGGTGTCGTGCTCATGGCGTGACCTGGCATTCAGCGGTGGTTTGCCTTCGATGCAGGCGCGCATGGTGGCGCCGAGTGAGTAAAGGTCCGTCCAGGGGCCGACGTAGCCACTGCTGTCATACTGCTCGATAGGCGAAAAGCCCGGGCTGATTATCTGCCCCGGTTGTTCCTGGCGGCTTTGAGGGAAGCCGTGCACGGCACCGAAATCGAGCAGTAATGGCTGACCGCCGAGCTGAATATGGATATTGCCGGGTTTGATGTCCAGATGCAGCAGGTCGTTGGCGTGAATCAGTTCCAGGCCATCGAGCAGAGACGGAAATACGGTGCGCAGAAAGATTTCGCTCAAACCACCGCGCCGCTGGAGTAAATAGTGCTGCAGGTTCTCACCTTTCTGGTACTCCATCACCATGTACACGGTGCCGTTTTCCTGGAAGAAATTGAACACGTCGACAATATTGGTGTGCTTCAGGGTAGCCAGCGTACTGGCCTCCTGGAAGAACAGTTTGCGGCCGCGGTTGAAACGGTTTTCAGTCTCTTCACTGCGCGCACGGACCTGGCCGTCGCGGCCGCGTTTGGCCAGTTTGCCCGGAATGTATTCCTTGATGACCACGCGCCGGCCGTTGTTAATCTGTCGCGCACGGTAGACCACGCTGAAACCGCCTCCGCCCAGCGTTTTTTCCAGCAGGTAACCATCCAGCTGTGTGCCGGGTTTCAGGCTGTCTAGCTTTTTGCGCATGATCCTCTAGACTGTCGTTCCTGGAATATCATGTTGGATATCAAAATTCTTACAGAAAAACAGGTTGTTGCGATATGACATTAGCGGCAGGGAAGGAGGGCGACTTGAGATGATCCGTAGTATGACAGCCTTTGCGCGCGCCAGCGGTGAGCAGGCCGGTGCCGAACTCACCTGGGAGCTACGTTCTGTCAACCACCGCTACCTCGAAGCTTTCGTTCGCTTGCCCGAAGAATTGCGTGCCATGGAGCCCCTGGTTCGCGAACGGGTAACAGCGCGATTAGGGCGCGGCAAGCTGGAGTGTGTGCTGCGCTGCAGCTGGGCACCCGCGCAGGCGACAGTGCTCGAGATAGACAAGCCACGGCTCAAAGCGGTGCTGGATGCTTGCCGGGAAATAGAAACGCGTTCGTCTGAAGCGACCTCACCGGGTGTTATGGAGCTGCTGCGTTGGCCCGGCGTGGTGCGTGAACCCGAACCGGATACTGGCGCAGCCCAGCAGCATGCGCTGGACCTGCTGGACGAGGCGCTGGATGAACTGGTGGCGACCCGGGAACGGGAAGGCGAGCAGATCAAGGGCTTGCTTGGCGTACGCTTGGAGGGCATCGATACGCAGGTGGCCAAAGCCCGCGCCCGCTTGCCTGAAGTGCAGCAGAAAATGCGTACCAAGATGGAAACGAAACTGGCCGATCTGGCCGCCAAGGCGGATAACGATCGCCTCGAGCAGGAACTGGTTATCCTTGCGCAAAAACTGGACATTGACGAGGAGCTTGATCGTCTTGACGGTCACGTGGCGGAGACACGACGGGTTCTGGAGCGTGACGAACCGGTGGGTCGGCGGCTGGATTTTCTGATGCAGGAATTCAACCGCGAGGCGAATACGCTGGGCTCCAAGTCGGCAGATGGCGAGACTACGGCCGTGTCTGTGGAGTTGAAGGTGTTGATTGAGCAGATGCGGGAGCAGGTTCAGAACGTGGAGTAGTGGTGGTGCAGGCGCCGGGAGTGGTGGGCCAATTGATGCGCCTGTGCATGCCGCAATCAAAGTATCCGTTAGCACCAGGGCATTTTCGGTGCGTAACCCCAAACAACGAACAAAAGAGTGCAAGGAATGTCAGGAACCCTATACATTATCTCAGCCCCCTCCGGCGCAGGAAAAACCAGCCTGGTAAAAGCCCTTATCGAGCGTCTGGACGGCATCAGCGTTTCCGTTTCCCACACCACGCGAGCCTCTCGTCCCGGTGAGGTTGACGGTGTCGACTACCACTTTATCGACAAGGCCAGCTTTGAAGGGCTGGTCGAGGCTGGAGATTTTCTCGAGCACGCCAAGGTGTTTGATAACTATTACGGCACCAGTCGCGCTGCAGTAGTAGACAAGCTGGAGGCTGGCGAAGACGTTATTCTGGAAATTGACTGGCAGGGCGCCCGGCAAGTGCATGAAGCCTTTCCGGAGGCGGTCAAGGTGTTCATTCTGCCTCCCAGCCTCGGCGCACTGCGTGACCGGTTAACCGGCCGCGGACAGGATAATGAGGAAATTATCGCGCGGCGTATGACGGATGCAGTCAGCGAGATGAGTCATCACGACGAGTATCACTACCTTATATTTAATGATGATTTTAATATTGCGCTGGCTGAGCTTGAGGCACTGTTCCGGGCCCGGCGTCTGCGCCACGAAGCACAGCAGCAGAGGCATGCCGCGGCGCTGACGGGCTTGCTGGCATCGGAAAGCTGATTCGAGTACACTTTCGCGCCCATACCTTTATTAAGCGGATGAACAATGGCACGTGTCACAGTAGAAGATTGTCTCGGCAAGGTTGATAACCGTTTTCAGCTGGTTCTGGTTGCCTCCAAGCGCGCCCGGCAGCTGTCCAAGGGCGCTGAACCATTCGTGGAATGGGAAAACGACAAGCCGACTGTGGTGGCGCTGCGCGAAATCGAGGAAGACTATGTAACTCCCGCGATTCTCGATGAAAAGCCTCTGGAAGAGCTCGAAGATGTACAGCTGGCGCTACCGGAAGGTATGGATGTCGGTACACCGGCTCTACCTGGAACTGCACAAAGCTGATTCCAGAAGTTTCTGACAAATAATGATAAAGCCGTTTCAGGGGTGCCTGAAACGGCTTTTTTGTTTGCGGAGTGGCTTATTTCGCCTATGATTTGGTCGCTGATAATGATTCTATGAACCGAATGGCAACTCCCGCACCCATGCCTGTTGACGACGCACCGCGTTACCTGATCAGTGATCTCATGGATCTGCTGGATTCCTATCTTGAGCCCGATCAGGTGCGGGAAATCTACCGCGCCTACCTGTTTGGCGCCGAGGCACATGAAGGTCAGCACCGCAAGTCGGGCGAGCCCTATATCTACCATCCTATCGAAGTGGCGCGCATTCTTGCGGGCATGCACATGGATGCCGAAAGTATTATTGCGGGCATTCTGCATGACGTTATCGAGGACACCGGCACACCCAAGGAACTGGTGATCAGCGAGTTCAGTGAAGAAGTTGGTGAGCTGGTAGATGGTGTCAGCAAGCTTACCCAGATCAAGTTCGAAAGCCAGGCCGAGGCACAGGCCGAAAATTTCCGCAAGATGATGCTGGCGATGGTCAAGGATATCCGCGTCATCCTGGTGAAACTGGCTGACCGTCTGCACAACATGCGCACCCTTGGTGTGATGCGTGCCGACAAGCGCCGCCGCATTGCGCGCGAAACGCTCGATATCTATGCGCCTATTGCCAACCGCCTGGGTATGAACCAGATTCGCCTGGAGCTGGAGGAACTGGGTTTTGCCACCCTCTACCCGCTGCGTTACCGGGTGCTTTCCAATGCAGTGAAACGCGCGCGCGGTAATCGCAAGGAGATACTCAACAAGATTGAGTCCGCCGTGCAACAGCGCCTCGAAGAGGAAACACTGGAATGCCGCTTGTTGAGTCGGGAGAAACATCTCTACAGCCTGTACAAGAAAATCCGTGACCGTGTTGGTTCGTTCACCGAAGTGTTCGACGTCTATGCTTTCCGGGTAGTTGTTGATTCGGTGGACACCTGTTACCGGGTGCTGGGCATGATGCACGGTTTGTACAAACCCGTGCCGGGCAAATTCAAGGATTATATTGCTATTCCCAAGGCGAACGGCTACCAGTCATTGCATACGGTTTTGTTCGGCCCCTATGGCGTACCGATAGAAGTGCAGATTCGTACCAACGATATGGACCGTGTTGCCGAGTCCGGTATCGCTGCGCACTGGCTATACAAGAGCAGCGAAAAAAGCAGCGCCGGCAAAAACGCCCAGACAAGCGCCCGTGAGTGGATGCGTGAGCTGCTGGAAATGCAACGCAATGCAGGAAATTCGCTGGAGTTTCTCGAGAACGTCAAGATCGATCTGTTTCCCGATGAGGTTTACGTGTTTACGCCGGCCGGCGATATCCTTGAATTACCGCGCGGCGCTACGGCAGTCGACTTTGCCTATGCAGTGCATACGGATGTTGGTAACACCTGTATTGCTGCCAAGATTGACCGGCGTCTGGCGCCGTTGCGCACCCCTTTGTTTAATGGTCAGACCGTAGAAGTTATTACTGCAACGGGTGCGCATCCCAACCCCGCCTGGCTGAATTTTGTGAGCACAGCAAAAGCGCGCTCCAATGTCCGTCACTACCTGAAAAATCTTCAGAACGATGAGGCTACAGAACTCGGGCGGCGCATGCTCGACAAGGCCTTGTATGACGTTAACAGCAGTCTGGAAGAGATCGGTGACGAACAGATTGATACGGTAATGAGCGAGTGTGGTTTTAAAAGCCGCGACGCGATGTATGCCGACATTGGTCTCGGCAACCGCATGGCCATGTTGATGGCGCGGCGCCTGGCACCGGCAGATGGAGACAGTGAAAACAGGCGGGCCGATGAAGCCCACAGTCAGCCGCTGGCTATTCGTGGTACCGAAGGCATGGTGGTGCATTTCGCGCGCTGTTGCCGTCCTATACCGGGTGATGCGATTGTCGGGTTTATCAGTTCCGGTCGTGGCCTGGTGATACATACCGAGACCTGCAACAATCTCAGTGATTTCCGCAGTCGTCCGGACAAATGGATTGATGTGGAGTGGCAGCCGGGTATAGAAGGCGAGTTTGTTGCCGAGATCCGTGTCGATGTCAGTAACCAGAAAGGTGTGCTGGCTACCATCGCAGCGGAAATTGCCGAAACCGGTTCAGATATTGAAAACGTTTCGATAGAAGAACGTAACGGGCTCGATACAGCGCTCAATTTTACCCTGACCGTCAGTGGTCGCCAACACCTGGCGCAAGTCATGCGATGCATTCGCAAGCTGCCGCCCGTAATGCGTATCAGCCGCAGCAAGCACTAAGGAGAAAGTATGTCCCGCAAAGTTATTCATACCGATCAGGCGCCCCACGCCATCGGCACCTATTCACAGGCCGTGCAGGTTGGTGACACCGTTTATCTGTCTGGCCAGATACCGCTGGTACCCGAAACCATGGAGATGGTGGAAGGTAACATGGAAGCGCAGATACGCCGGGTGTTCGATAACCTGACTGCAGTCACTGTTGCTGCCGGTGGCAGCCTGGCGGATATTGCCAAGCTGAATATATTTCTCACCGATCTTGGTCATTTCCCGCTGGTTAACCAGGTGATGGCGGACTATTTTCAGGAGCCTTACCCGGCGCGCGCTGCGGTGGGCGTTGCTTCATTGCCAAAGGAAGCACAGGTGGAAATGGACGCAGTGATGGTGCTCGGGTAGCCGCGTTCTATTCGTCCTTGTAGAAGAACGTCCCTGAATGTTTATGGATAAACAACAGTGCACGCCTGCAATACATTGAAGGAATCCGTCGTCACGCTCGATAAGTTGCCCATTTCGACACTGCGCGGTGTGGGTCCCAGGTCCGCAGAGCGGCTGGCAGGCTTTGGCCTGGAAACTGTGCAGGACGTGTTGTTTCATCTGCCGCGACGCTATGAGGACAGGACACGTGTGTCACCGCTAGGCAGTTTGCGTGTCGGCGATCATGCCGTCATCGAGGCTGACGTTGACCTGGCAGAGATCAAGTTCGGCAAGCGCCGCAGTCTGCTGGTGCACATCAGCGACGGCACCGGCAAGTTAATGTTGCGGTTTTTTTATTTCAACAAGACCCAGCAACAGAATTTCGAGCGCGGTGTGCGTTTGCGCATCTACGGCGAAGTACGGCGCGGCCCCGCCATGCTGGAGATGATTCATCCCGAATACCAGCGACTGGCTGACGGTGAGCAAGTTGCCACGGAAGACCGTTTGACACCCATCTACCCGACAACGGAAGGGCTGCATCAACTTACTTTGCGCAAATTGACTGATCAGGCGGTGGCGCTATTGCAGCCGGGACGTTTGCCGGAATGGCTGCCCCAGCACTTGCTGGCTTTACTGGGCTTCAGCGATCTGATCACCGCGTTGCGCTATGTTCATCGGCCGCCGCCGGATGCTGACTGCGATGCGCTCGAAGCCGGTACGCATTCCAGTCAGCAGCGATTGGCGTTTGAAGAGATGCTGGCACACCATCTGAGCCTGCGTCGTATACGGTTGCGCGCACAGCATCTCGAAGCCAGTCCGCTGGACAGTTCGCATGAACTACTCAACGCTTTCGTGAAATCCCTGCCTTTCAAACTGACTGGCGCGCAACAGCGGGTGATTAAAACACTGCTCGAAGATATTGCCCGACCGCACCCAATGATGCGGCTGGTACAGGGCGATGTGGGTTCGGGCAAGACAGTGGTTGCCGCGGCGGCAGCGATTCAGGCTATTGCCAGTCAGCGACAGGTCGCCATCATGGCGCCAACAGAATTGCTTGCCGAGCAACACCTGGCTAATTTTAAAAGCTGGTTCGGCGAGCTGGGTGTTGAAGTGGGCTGGTTGTCCGGCAAGGTTAAAGGCAAGGCGCGTAAACAGGTCCTGCAGGCGCTGGCCGACGGCGGCCTACCGTTGGTGGTTGGTACTCATGCGCTGTTTCAGGAAGAAGTGGCCTTCAAGCGTCTGGGTCTTGTTATTGTCGATGAGCAGCACCGCTTCGGTGTGCACCAGCGCCTGGCATTGCGAGACAAGGGGCGCCATGACGAGTGCGTGCCACACCAGTTGATCATGACTGCGACACCGATACCGCGAACCCTGTCCATGGCGCTGTATGCAGACCTGGATTCGTCGGTGATTGATGAGTTGCCACCCGGCAGGACACCTGTACAGACAGTCGCTATTCCAGAAAGTCGCCGAGAAGAAGTGATCCTGCGGGTTCGAAATGCTTGCCGAGAGGGCCGCCAGGCCTACTGGGTATGCACGTTGATCGAGGAATCTGAATTCCTGCAATGTCAGGCCGCTGAAGATAACGCCACCTTGTTAGCTGAGGCATTGCCGGAATTGAAAATTGCACTGGTGCACGGACGCATGAAAGACCAGGAGAAAATGCGCTGCATGGCTGCATTCAAGGCGGGCGAAGTCGATCTTCTGGTGGCGACCACGGTAATCGAAGTAGGGGTAGATGTGCCAAATGCTTCGTTAATGATTGTCGAGAACGCCGAGCGCCTGGGTTTGTCACAGCTGCATCAGCTGCGTGGCAGAGTGGGCCGTGGCTCAGCGCAGAGCAGCTGCGTGCTAATGTACCGCGCACCGCTATCGCAACTGGCGCGTCAGCGTCTTGCGGTACTGCGCGAGAGCAATGATGGATTTGAAATATCCCGCAAAGACCTTGAACTACGCGGCCCCGGGGAGGTATTGGGCACCCGGCAGACCGGCATGCTGCAGTTCCGTATCGCAGACCTGATGCGCGACCAGGATTTACTGGACAAGGTAGAGCAGGCGGCCCTTTACCTGATCGAACAGCAGGCTGACAGCATCAATCCGATTGTGCGACGCTGGTTGGGGCATGCACCGCGTTATGGTGAAGTTTAGCCCAGTGCCTGCAACGGGCTGCGCACTGCGTGGCCGCCACGTTTGAGTACGTGCGTGTAAATCTGGGTAGTCTTAACATCCTTGTGTCCCATAAGATCCTGGACGGTACGAATATCGTAGCCGTCTTCAAGCAGGTGCGTGGCAAACGAGTGGCGGAAAGTGTGGCATGAAGCATGCTTTTGAATGCCGGCTTCAAGCATGGCGTGTTTGACCGCGCGTTGCAGCGTTGTTTCGAAGATATGATGGCGTTTTTCTCTTGAAGAGATTGGATCAACAGAGCGCTTGTTGGCAGCGAACAGAAACTGCCATTGCAGGCTATTAGCCTGGTTCGGATATTTCCGGGCGAGCGCATAGGGCATTTGCACTTCGCCGTAACCGTCGATTACATCCAGCTCGTGCAGTTTATGCACACGTTCCATGGCATGCCGGATATCCGGAACCAGTTTTTCCGGAAGGATAGTCACGCGGTCCCTGTTTCCCTTGCCCTGACGTACAAGAATGACCAGCCGGTCAAAGTCGATGTCCTTCAGGCGCAGTCGCAGTACCTCCATCATCCGGAGGCCGCTGCCATACATAAGTGCAATCATCAGCCGGTAGGGCTGTCGAGAGTTTTCCAGGATGGCAGAGATCTCGTGGCGATTAAACACAACCGGAATGCGACGACCTTTTTTGGCGCGTATAACGTTGTCAATATGTTTCAGTTGAATATCCAGCACTTTGCGATACAGAAACACAATACCGTTGAATGCAAGGTTCTGAGTGGCGGCCGACACCTGCCGTTCGACCGCTAGCCAGGTCAGGTACTGCGATATTTCAGAAGCACCCATGTCAGACGGGTGCTTGTATTTGTGAAAGCGTATAAAGGACCGAATCCAGTGGCAGTACGACTTTTCGGTTTTTCGGCTGTAATGCAATGCCCGTATAGTATGCACGACCTTATCCATAAGGCGTATTTGAGTCACAGACCTCTCCCTGGTAGATGACTGTATATATGTACAGTTGTATTAAAGCGAAAAAAAAGTGACAGATCAAGACCTATGCTGTGTTAATGGGCGAAAAAGCACGGCAAGTTCGGGTTTTGTAATAAATAACAGGAAGTTGGGTATGGTGGGTTTGACAAATAAATGGTGGCGATACACAGCGTACGCAGTGTAATTGAAAATATCGCTTGATATCCAAGCCTTCGCTGCTTAACTTGGTAAGTTATAGATAGTCTTAAAAACTGTAAGTATTATATAAGGATGCAAGCGTGGGCAACTACGGATACACAGCAGGCGCCGTCAAAGGCCGCTAATTACATATGTTAACGACCATACGCAGCAGTTTTCGTATAACACGGCGTACGCCGTCTAATAGTAGTTAGGCGTGAGTTCAACGAACCAATAATATGAATGTAGAGCTTAGAGCGAAGAATTGGCTGGGTAACTGTTTTACTTCTCTAGCCCTAGCTATCAACGTTTTTATTATTATTTGGTTGATATTGGAGTACGGCGTCGGTCCGATGGCAGCAGAGGCGTTTGAAAACAAATATGCGTGGCCCGTAATTGTTGCTTCTTACGCCTTGTTTCTTCTAATCCGGGCGCCCCGTAGGAGGGTCAGTGAATGATGCCTAACCACAGCGCCCAGTATGCCCCTTCGGGGCTGGGACGCTCCGCTTCGCTACGCGCCCCTGGCGCTGGCCGTTAGGCGCCTAGAAGCTGCGTGAAAGCATTAAAGGTTATTGGAATTACGTTGGGCGTGGTTGTCTTAGCGCTGCTGGGGGCGGGGTACTACTTGTTCTCTAATATATGTGAGAATACTGTCGTAGCCTCAAGCGAATCCCCTGACGGAAAATGGAAAGTAATACTATTCGAGCGTAATTGTGGTGCCACTACGGGATTTTCATCGCAAATATCGCTAATTCCATCTAATGGAAAACTTACCAACAAACCCGGCAACGTATATATTGCAGAGGGTTACCCTGAGGAATACACAATAACTTGGGAAACAGATACCTCTGTACGGATTAATGGCGTCAAAGGTAAAAATTACAAACAAGAAGATAAGGTAGATGATATTCACTTTAGTTATGAGTAACGTGCCTAACAACAGCACCCAGCTAGCCGCTTCGCGGCTGGGACGCGCCAAACAGCGGCGCGCCCCTGGTGCTGGACGTTAGATTACTTCGGTATGGCTAAAAGGATATTCGAAATTGGCGCAGCACCTGAGTCAGAAGTAGAAGGTGTTCGTTCCGCCCTTCGCGAGTACGGGGTTGCGTTTTATGAAACGCCGCGGGGTAATTATGGCCGGTCCATGGCGGCGCTCTGGGTAGAGAATGATGCCGATTATTCACGGGCACGACAGGTTATCGAGCAGTACCAAGCCACGTATCGAGCAAAGGTAGGGGCGGAAGGTGCGAAATCGAAGCATAATTGGAAGTTGGTGCCTTGGGGTGTTCTGTTAGTCGTCCTGCTGGTTTGGATGCTGGCCATGGGATACAGCAGATGAATCGCAATCTAACCATTGCACTAAGTGCGCCCCTTCGGGGCTGGGACCGCGCTTACAGCGCGGCCCCTTGTGCAAACCGTTATATGTCATAGGCGGTCAGTTAAGTGAACCCAGACACGCTAGTCAACGCTTTTGTAGATTTCGCAAATGGGGATATATCCAGGGATGTTGCTGAATCGAAAATTGAAGCAGAACTAGAAAAAAGTCCTAATCTGAATGAGATTGATGGGCAAGCTATTAAGGATTTAATCGAGGAGTATTCAATCTCGGGCGATGTGGCCGGTTTCGTAGCCCGAGTGTCAGAGATAATCAGTAAACTACCAGAGGTTGCGGGATGGGCTGCGGACAATAAGGAATGAGGCGGCTGCAAATGACATATAACAAATGCGTCGAGTGCGCCCGCCTTTCAGGCGGGCTAGGACCTCGCTCACGCTCGGCCTCTCACGCAAGTCGTTAGATGTCATAGGTATGAGTGGTTTGGACATCGCTAAAAAACTGGTAGCAGAATCCTTGAGTAAGAAGCCATGGGAAATATCCGCTGAATTGAGGCTATTCCACGACCTTGGTATAGATGGAGACGACGCAGAGGAATTGCTTATTGAGGTTCGTGATAAACACAAAGTTAATTTTGATGAGTTTAATTTCTCAGAATATTTCGGTTCGGAATTCGGTGCGGGATGGCGGCACATAATTCATCGTTGGTTTGGTAGGTACGGCAGAGTAGTCTACAATTTCAAGCCTCTTACAGTTGAGGCACTCGGCCGGGCTATAGATCGTGGGGTGTTGAAATGACATCTAACCACTGCACCCAGTTCGCCCCTTTGGGGCTCGGACCTCGCTTACGCTCGGCCGCTGGTGCTGGCCGTTAGATGCCATAAATGTAACAGCTGAATGGATACCAGTCGCAAACTAGATAACTATGTAGGATATCTTGCAAGTGGTGGGAGTATAGCCATTTCGCTAGGGCTGTTTGCGCTAATGATTGGGCTGTTAGTTAAATTTGATCCTTCGCGCCCTGATACAGAGATATTTTATATGGTGACGCTTGGTATGGTTGCCCCGTTTGCTCTTTTCTTCGGCGTGGTGGGTGTGGGCGGTATCGCTTCACAAGTTGCTAACAGAAAGGAGCTTATGTCGCTCAATGGATGGCGAGTATTGGCTGCGCTAATACTTATTTGCGGTTGCATAGGATTTATCTTGGGTAACTGGGGGGCGTTACTTGTACCAGTGGCTATAGCCGTATTCTGCATGATGAAAGATCAGAGATTTATCGAATTGTTAAAGTCGCTTAGGTTGCTACGTTGAAAAAGGCATCTAACCACAGCACCCAGTGCGCCCCTTCGAGGCTCGGACCTCGCTTACGCTCGGCCGCTGGTGCTGGCCGTTAGAAGCCAATGAAACTTAGAGAAATAATCTTGCCGCTTATTTTACTCTTTAGCGTTGGTGTTTCTGCCAAAGAGTCGATCGAAAAGATTGTGTTCTTTGTCGAGGGGAAGGAGACAGTCTATATCTATTCATTGAGCCTCGAAGAGATAAAGGGCCTTCCTAATTGGTCGCCTGGGCAGGGCCCGGAACCAGTAGGAGTTTTCGAGGCAGCAACAAAAGTGTTAGAGAAGTATCCCGGGCGCGACATCAGCGCACTTTATATAAGGCTGGCTAAGAAAATCGCAAATGGAAAGGAAATATGGTTTTATGTTTTTGATGTAGATTACCCGAGGAGTGAAGTAGTTCTTATGAATGGGGAACTAATAGAACCGCGCAAGGCAACCAAAGAAGAATTCTATGAAATGCTTAGGTCGCGGTAAGCTTCTAACAACTGCATCAAAACCGCCCGCAAAAAACGCGGGCTGGGACCGCGCTTACAGCGCGGCCCTTTATGCAAACCGTTAGGCTTCTCTAGAGACTGAGCAATTGATTTCGAAACTTCTAAAAACAGTGATCGTATGTTCGCTGCTAGTAGCGTGCTCTGGAAGAGATAATATTAAATCGGAAGAATCAGGCTTTGATGAAGTTGGTAAGATGTATCATGAGCTAAATGGAAGTTGTGACTATCCGGTTCTAGAGAAGTACAAACACGACGAGAAGCTTATGTGTCAGCTTAACGCTCTAAAGGCCAGGTGCAACAAAATCGATGATTGTTATGTTTACTGTTACGGAAACGATGTAGGTAAAGATATCGGTGGGGGTTGTGTGCACTTATGTAATTACGCGCTTCGCCATGAATGGAGTTCTCCTGAGTCGATGGAAAAATGCAAAGATTTATAGTTACTATTCTCAGAAGCCTAACAAGGCGCCCCAGGCCGACGCGGCAAAGCCGCGCGGCTGGGCTTGGTCGTTAGGGCGCTCTATCGATGAACTGGTTTTCTCTTAGCGGGACAATTGGAAGAAGGGATTTTGCACTTCGATTGCTGGTGATCTGCGTATCACTGGCGTTGGGGTTTTACTTAGCCTCTGATGCCATTGAAAGCGCAATTGGTTTGAAGGGCTACGTGCTCCTGAAGTCTGCCTTCGCGAGCTTAATGGTTATACTTTGCATTCCCTCGATTACGAAGCGGCTTCGGGATATAAACTGGACGACCCAATTGGCCTGGCTATATCTTGCTGCTGGTCTATTTAGCGTACAAAACATTATTCTGTTCAGTTTGCATGTTCTAGGGGTAAAGTTTATTTCAGCTACTGTGATGACACCGTTTTTTGTAATAAACGTAGCTGCTTTCGCTGTTCTATTGGTTCTAATATTCAAGAGGGGAGTGTTATCAGGTGAGCATAGAAATGCGCCCTAACCAATCGCTCAAGCGTGGACCGCGCAAACAGCGCGCGGCCACTTAGCTCAAACGTTATACGCAATAGATATATGAATGATGTAAACAAAAAACTAGATGATTTACTTAGGAAGGAAGGGCACAAGAAGTTTCGGTTGTATTCGATATTATTTGCACTGTTAGTAATTACGACTATGGGAGTTATTGCATACTCCACGGGTGAATCTATCAGTATTAAAGCGGAAGTAACTGCTTTGCATAGCCAGGCTTCTGAAGAACTAGGTGAACGGTTCTACATTATCGTTAATTTAGAGTCTGGTCGTGTTGTTAAGCTGGAAGTTCCGCGAGAAATCGGCGTTAAAAAAGGCGATACCGTTTTATTAAATGAGCGAAAGACTAATCTATTCGGGTTGTTAAATTATTCGTTTCAAAGGGTATCAAGTAGATAGAGAGAGCGTATAACCAGTGCGCCCAGTGTGCCCCTTCGGGGCAGGGACGCGGCGAACATCGCCGCGCCCCTGGCGCAAAACGTTAGGTGCTTATAAATGAGTATGGGATCTCAGATAAGTGCGTTCTGTAACGATGTAGCTAAATCCAAGAAACTGTGGTCAATACAGTTTCAGGATGGTAGTTACATAAAGTGGTGTAATGACGATGGATCTGAAATATTCCCTTTATGGTCTTCTGAGTCTAGAGTAGAGAAAGCACTGAAATATGCTGGTCAGGAGTTGGAAGGAGGAAAACCAATTTCATTCTCCTTCGATAAATTCATTGAAGAATGGGTTCCTAGTTTTAGTGAGGGCAATGTGTTGGTTGGTCCCAATTGGGCGGGTCAAAATCTTTCTGGCACGTCATTTGAAGTTAATGAATTAATTGAGCGAGTTAGAAATAATGAAAGCTTTTAGGCCAAAAGCACCTAACAAATCGCTCAAGGAACGGGACGCGCTAAAGCGCGCCCCTTAGCTCAACCGTTATACGCAAAAATGATATCAAAAAAGCCAGAGATTAAATCGTGGGATTGTGCCGATCATGACCCAATTGAAGAATGGCAGCCCGATGACCCATCTCTAGTGGAGTATTGGTGCAATATTGCAATTGGAGTGAAAGGCGAGGAAGGCGCTGATAATTTCCAGGTACATGTAGTTACAGAAAAAATGTTGCCACAAATTAAAGATAAAAATTTTATGCTTGTGCTTCCATATTATGAAGGCTGGAATCAGGTGCTAGATGCTTTAAATTCCAAACTTGAAGACATTAACGAACTAAATTGGTCTGGGATGAGTGAAAAATTAGCAAAAATGTTCTATTGGGAATATGAAGGCTATCAACCATAAAGCGTATAACAAGGCAATCAACTACGCGCGCAAAAGGCGCGCGCCGGACGCCGCAAAGCGGCGCCGGTTATTTTAATCGTTATACCTCAAGGCAAACAAGAAATGGCATAGGGGTTTTATGAAATCCGTTCTGCTTAGATCGATTGTCATAGCGCTATCGGT
>JBHPFC010000040.1:0-26198 GCA_042576405.1 Pseudomonadota bacterium
GTGAAGGTGGCCGTACGGTTGGCGCCGGCGTCGTCGCAAAAATTCTCGAGTAATTTTGGAAATCATGGGAGCGGATTATATGCTGCTCCCGCTCTTTTGAGGTTGACATGGCAAATCAAAGAATTCGCATCCGCTTGAAAGCGTTTGATCATCGTCTGATAGATCAGTCAGCGCTTGAAATCGTCGAAACGGCGCGTCGCACTGGTGCTCAGGTTCGCGGTCCCATTCCGCTGCCCACCAAGAAAGAGCGCTTTACCATACTGATTTCGCCGCACGTCAACAAAGACGCTCGCGACCAGTACGAAATCCGTACCCACAAACGTCTGATGGACATTGTGGATCCTACTGACAAAACCGTTGATGCACTGATGAAGCTGGACCTCGCGGCCGGCGTTGATGTGCAGATCAAACTCAACTGAGGTCGGAATCGCAGGCGTAAGCTGTGCCGAGGAAACAAAAATGGCGATCGGATTAATAGGCAAAAAAGCAGGTATGACCCGCATCTTCACTGAGGATGGTGCGTCCATACCTGTCACAGTGGTAGAGGTTGACCCTAACCGGGTAACCAAGGTACGCAGCGCAGAAGCTGACGGCTATCGTGCATTTCAGGTAACAACAGGTGCGCGCCGCGCATCGCGCGTGACCAAGGCAATGGCCGGTCACTACGCCAAGGCGGGTACCGAAGCGGGTCGTGGCCTGTGGGAGTTCCGTCTGGCTGACGGTGAAGGTGATGACATCGAAGTCGGCAAACAGATCGGTGTCGATATCTTTGAGGCTGGTCAGAAGGTTGATGTGGCTGGCAGCACCATCGGTAAAGGTTTCGCCGGTGGCGTAAAGCGCCATAACTTCCATATGCAGGATGCGACGCATGGTAACTCGCTGTCGCACCGTGCCCCCGGCTCAATCGGGCAGTGTCAGACGCCTGGCCGCGTATTCAAGGGCAAGCGTATGGCGGGTCACATGGGTGACGTGCGTCGCACCACCCAGAACCTGGAAGTTGTACGCGTTGATGCCGAGCGCAATCTGCTGCTCATCAAGGGCGCCGTACCAGGTTCTCGTGGTGGCGACGTGATTGTTACACCAGCGGTCAAGGCTTAAGGGGCAGCGGACATGAATATCAATATGCATGGTGGTTCGAGCATGGATGTCGCCGACGCCGTATTTGGCCAGGAATTTAACGAAACACTGGTTCACCAGGTTGTCGTCGCCTACATGGCGGCCGGACGTGCCGGTACCCACGCACAGAAGAATCGCGCAGCGGTTCGCGGTGGTGGTACAAAGCCCTGGAGACAGAAGGGGACAGGGCGTGCCCGAGCTGGTACAATCCGCAGCCCGCTGTGGCGTGGCGGTGGCAATACGTTTGCGGCTACCCCCCGTGATTACTCGCAGAAGGTCAATAAAAAGGCCTACCGCGTAGCGATTCGCGCCATTCTTTCAGAGCTGGTCCGTCAGGATCGACTGGTGGTAGTTGAGAGCTTTTCGGTGCAGTCGCCGAAGACTAAAGAGCTTACTGCCAAGCTGAAAGAGATGGATATGGACCGTGTGCTTATCGTGCACGATGAACCGGATGAAAACCTGTTTCTGGCAGCGCGCAACTTGCCGCATGTCGACGTTGAGGATACTTCAATTGTCGATCCTGTCAGCCTGATCGGTTTTGACAAGGTACTGATCACGGCTGCAGCGCTACGGCAGTTCGAGGAGAAGCTGGCATGATAAACGAACGCCTGAGCAAAATTTTGCTTGCGCCGATTGTTTCGGAGAAAAGCGCCCGTATTGGAGACGAGAGTCGACAGATCGTTTTCAAGGTGGTGCCGAATGCCAGCAAGCCAGAGATTCGCAGCGCGGTTGAACAGATGTTTGACGTGAAGGTGACTGCCGTAAAGACGGCAAATGTCAAAGGTAAAGTAAAACGCTTTGGTCAGACCATGGGTCGCCGTTCCGACTGGAAGAAGGCCTATGTGACGCTGGCTGAAGGTTCAGATATTGATTTCATGGGCGCAGAGTAATGGCTATAGTCAAGTCAAAACCCACATCTCCCGGCCGGCGCTTTGTCGTAAAGGTCACGGAACCCGAGCTGCACAAGGGCGGTCCGTATGCGCCGTTGATAGAGAAAAAGACCAAGAATGGCGGTCGTAACAACACCGGGCGTATTACCACGCGTCACCGTGGCGGCGGTCATCGCCAGCGTTATCGTGTCATCGATTTCAAACGCGACAAGGACGGTGTAAAGGGTGCGGTAGAGCGCCTGGAGTACGATCCCAACCGTAGCGCGCACATTGCGCTGGTTGCGTATGAGGATGGTGAGCGCCGTTATATTCTCGCGCCAAAAGGTGTTTACGCTGGAACCGAGATTATCAGTGGCAGCGATGCGCCAATCAAGCCGGGTAACGCGATGCCATTGCGTAATGTTCCGCTGGGAACCATGGTGCACAACATTGAAATGAAACCGGGCAAGGGTGGTCAGATTGCCCGCAGCGCTGGCACTGGTGTACAGCTGGTGGCCCGCGAGGGAGCGCACGCTACATTGCGTTTGCGTTCCGGTGAAATGCGCAAGGTGCCATCTGACTGCCGCGCAACCATCGGCGAAGTGGGTAACCACGAACATAGCCTGCGTTCACTGGGTAAAGCCGGTGCAACCCGCTGGCGCGGTGTGCGCCCGACTGTTCGTGGTGTTGCCATGAACCCGGTCGACCACCCTCATGGTGGTGGTGAAGGTCGTACTTCGGGTGGTCGTCACCCGGTATCGCCCTGGGGCGTACCGACCAAGGGTTACAAAACTCGCAAGAACAAACGTACCGACAACATGATTGTGCGTCGTCGCAATCAGAAGTAAGGAATAGAGGTTAGATACCGTGCCACGTTCAGTTAAAAAAGGTCCTTTCATCGATCTTCACCTTGTGAAGAAGGTTGAAGAGGCAGTGAGCAGTAACAGTCGCAAGCCAATCAAGACCTGGTCGCGCCGTTCCATGGTGTTGCCTGATATGGTGGGTCTGACGATTGCTGTACATAATGGTCGCCAGCATGTGCCGATTCTGATCAATGAGAACATGGTGGGTCACAAGCTGGGTGAATTCGCTGTAACGCGTACCTTTAAAGGTCACGCAGCGGACAGAAAATCCAAGTAAAGGTACTGACGAATGCAAGCGACAGCCAAATTAAGCCAGGCGAATATTTCTGCGCAGAAAGTGCGTCTGGTCGCCGACCAGGTACGCAACATGCCGGTGGAGCGCGCCCTGGAGCTGCTGACTTTTAGCCCCAAGAAAGCTGCGCATTTGGTGCGCAAGGTGCTTGAGTCTGCGATCGCCAACGCCGAGCACAATGAAGGTGCCGACGTCGATGAACTGAAAATTTCCGAGATTTGTGTCAACGAGGGTCCGACCATGAAACGCTGGCGCGCGCGTGCCAAGGGTCGTGCTAACCAGATCCTCAAACGCACAAGTCATATTCAGATTACTGTCGCAGAGCAGTAATCGAGAGACACTAAAGAGAGTACGGCATGGGCCAGAAAGTACATCCAATTGGTATTCGACTAGGCATCGTCAAGGACTGGACATCCACCTGGTATGCGGATTCAGCAGACTATGCAGATTTCCTGAATCTTGACATCGGGGTGCGCGACTTCATCAAGAAGAAGCTTAAGCATGCCTCGGTCAGTCGGATCCAGATCGAAAGACCGGCCAACAATGCTGCGATCACGATTCATACGGCGCGTCCGGGTATTGTGATCGGCAAGAAGGGCGAGGATATCGAGAAGCTGCGTGCTGAAGTTTCCAGGAAGATGGGTATGCCTGTACATATCAACATCGAGGAGATTCGCAAGCCCGAAATTGATGCGCAGCTGGTGGCCGAAAGTGTGGCTCAGCAGCTTGAGCGTCGTATCATGTTCCGCCGCGCCATGAAGCGAGCCGTTGGCAACGCCATGCGTCTGGGTGCCCAGGGTATCAAGATTATGGTTGCTGGACGCTTGAACGGTGCTGAAATTGCTCGTACCGAATGGTACCGCGAAGGTCGCGTGCCGCTGCACACCTTGCGCGCTGATATTGATTACGGTGTGACCGAAGCCAATACCACCTACGGTGTTATCGGCGTGAAGGTCTGGGTATTCAAGGGTGAAATCCTGAATCGCGACGAACAGAGCGTCGAGCCCGAAGCCGGCAAGAAGGCCTCCGGGGCCAAATAAGGAAGTCGAGAGCCATGTTACAGCCCAAGAGAACAAAATTTCGCAAGCAGCAGAAAGGCCGCAACCGTGGTCTGGCTAATGCCGGCAACAAAGTCAGTTTCGGCGAGTTTGCGCTGAAATCTACCAGTCGTGGCCAGCTTACCGCGCGCCAGATTGAGGCTGCGCGTCGTACTATTACACGCAAGGTGAAACGTGGCGGCAAGTTGTGGATACGTGTGTTTCCTGATGTGCCGATCACCAAAAAGCCGATTGAAGTGCGCCAGGGTAAAGGTAAGGGTAACGTCGAGTACTGGGTCGCCAAGATTCAGCCTGGTCGTGTGATTTATGAAATCGAAGGTGTCTCCGAAGAAATGGCGCGTGAAGCTTTCAAGCTTGCTGCAGCCAAGTTGCCGGTAGGTACCACATTCGTCAGCCGGACGGTGATGTGATGAACGCCAATGAACTTCGTGACAAGTCAGCCGACGAGCTGAAACTTGAGCTGGACGGCTTGCTGCGTGAGCAATTCAATCTGCGTATGCAGAAAGGTACCGGTCAGCTGAGTCGCCCGGACCAGGTTAAGAAAGTGCGCCGCGATATTGCCCGCATTAAAACTGTTATGAATGAGAAAGCCAAAGCAGGTGAAGCGGCATGAGTGAAGAAGCCAAGGTCGAGCGCACCCTGACCGCTCGCGTCGTAAGCGACAAGATGAACAAGAGCGCCGTGGTTATGGTTGAGCGCAAGGTGCGTCATCCTCTATATGGCAAGTATATCCGCCGTTCCACCAAGCTCCACATTCATGATGAAAATAATGAGTGCAAGCAGGGTGATACGGTCACAATCAAGCAGATCCGACCGGTGTCCAAGACGAAGTCGTGGGCATTGCTGAAAGTTGTTGAGCGGCCTGCAGGCTGAATGAAATACGCGTTGCGCGAACGGGAATTTAAGTCATGATCCAGATGCAATCAAATTTAGATGTAGCAGACAACAGCGGTGCCCGCCGTCTGCAATGCATCAAAGTGCTTGGTGGTTCGCACCGCCGTTACGCGGGAATCGGTGACATCATCAAGGTCAGCGTTAAAGAGGCTATCCCCCGGGGCAAGGTGAAAAAGGGTGAGGTCTATAACGCCGTTGTAGTGCGTACTGCCAAGGGTGTGCGCCGCCCTGATGGTTCCTTGATTCGTTTTGACGGTAATGCCGCGGTATTGCTGAATACGAAGCTGGAGCCTATCGGTACGCGTATTTTTGGCCCGGTAACACGCGAGCTGCGAAGCGAGCGTTTCATGAAAATTATTTCTCTGGCGCCGGAAGTGCTGTAGGCGGGAGTCAGGACTATGAACAAAATACGTAAAGGCGATGACGTCGTCGTAAAAACCGGTAAAGACAGTGGCAAGCGTGGCACTGTGTTGCGCGTGATTCCGGACCTGGACAAGGTGGTGGTTGAGAACATTAATGTTGTCAAGAAACACACCAAAGCCAATCCCCAGGCCGGTGTTCCCGGCGGCATTATCGAGAAAGAGATGCCTGTCGATGTGTCCAACGTCATGCTGTACAACCCGATTACCAAGAAGGGTGACCGTGTCGGATTCAAGATCCTTGAAGACGGTCGCAAAGTGCGAATATTCAAGTCCAACAACGAAGTTGTGGACGCCTGAGAGTGAGCTGCTGAGATGGCCAGACTAAAAGACCAGTATCGCGATGAAATTGCCAAAAAGCTCTTCGAGCAGTTTGGCTATAAAAACGTGATGGAAGTGCCCCGCATTACCAAGATCACCATCAACATGGGCGTGGGTGAGGCACTTGGTGACCGTAAGGTAATGGAACATGCCGTAAGTGATATGGAAAAAATTGCCGGACAGAAAGCCGTGGTCTGTAAGGCCCGCAAGTCTGTCGCCGGATTCAAGGTGCGTGAAGGCTGGCCTATTGGCTGCAAGGTAACCCTGCGCAGCGAACGCATGTACGAATTCCTGGATCGCCTGGTCAATATTGCCATTCCCCGTATCCGCGACTTCCGTGGTATGAGTCCCAAGGCTTTTGATGGTCGTGGAAACTACAATATGGGTGTCCGGGAACAGATTATCTTCCCGGAGATTGATTACGACAAGATTGATTCTTTGCGTGGTATGGATATCAGTATCGGTACCACGGCAAAAACTGACGAAGAAGGACGCGCTCTGCTCGCGGCGTTCAACTTCCCGTTCAAGAACTGAGGACCGGACAACATGGCTAAAACATCCATGATTCAGCGTGAAATCAAGCGCGCCAAGACGGTGAAGAAATACGCCGCTAAACGTGCCGCGCTCAAGGCGATTCTCGCTGACGTCAACAAGTCGGACGAAGAGCGCTATGAGGCACAGCTCAAGCTGCAGGCATTACCGCGTAATGCCAGTCCTTGTCGTCAGCGCAACCGCTGCCGTTTGACCGGTCGCCCGCACGGGTACTACCGCAAGTTCGGTCTGTCCCGTAACAAGCTGCGCGAACATGCCATGGCCGGGGATGTCCCGGGTCTTGTCAAAGCCAGCTGGTAACAGAATAAAGATTAAAGAGGTACACCGATTATGATGACTGATCCTATCGCCGATATGCTGACGCGCATTCGTAATGGCCAGCGCGCAGGCAAGGTTTCGGTGTCGATGCCTTCTTCGAAGCTGAAATCGTCCATCGCCCAGGTGCTGAAGGACGAGGGCTATATAGCCGAGTTTTCGATCGAGGATGCAGACGGAAAGCCAGTGATGAGTGTTGATCTGAAGTACTACGATGGTCAGCCGGTCATTGAGACTCTGAAGCGTATTAGTCGCCCCGGTCTGCGTATCTACAAGGCGAATGATGAACTGCCTACAGTGCAGAACGGTCTGGGTGTAGCCATTGTGTCTACTTCCCGGGGTGTAATGAGTGATCGCGCTGCGCGCGCTGCCGGCGAAGGTGGCGAAGTGTTGTGCTACGTAACTTGATGAGTACTGATCATGTCCAGAGTTGCTAAAAGTCCAGTAGAACTCCCGACCGGCGTCGAAATAAAAATCGATGGCCAGGCTGTGAGTGTAAAGGGTAGTAAGGGTTCGCTCGAGCATACCGTGCACAATTCGGTGGCGATAAACCAGGATGGCAATGTGCTGACCTTTGCGCCGAAAGACGGCTCCAAGTCAGCTAATGCGCTGGCCGGAACTACCCGGGCGTTACTGAATAACATGGTGACCGGTGTCACGCAGGGTTTTGAAAAGAAGCTGCAACTGGTCGGCGTGGGTTATCGTGCCCAGGCGCAGGGCCAGAAACTGAATCTGACGCTGGGCTTTTCACATCCGGTGGATTATACGGTGCCGGAAGGTGTGACTGTTGAAACTCCGAGTCAGACTGAAGTTGTGGTCAAGGGCTTCGACAAACAGAAGGTTGGACAGGTGGCAGCAGAAATTCGCGCCTATCGTCCGCCAGAGCCATATAAAGGTAAGGGTGTGAAATACGCTGATGAAATCATCGTGCGTAAGGAAGCCAAGAAGAAATAGTTTTTAAGGGTATCAACATGGACAAAAAGTCATCAAGACAGCGCCGCGCCAGAAAGACGCGAGCAAAAATACGCGAACTGGGCAAAGCCCGTCTGTGCATTCATCGTACGCCGCGCCACATTTACGCGCAGATTATCGATGGAACCGGCGACAAGGTGCTGGCGAGTGCGTCAACGCTGGATCGCGAGCTGCGCAAGGAAGTGAAGGGTACCGGTAATGCAGCTGCAGCAGCGGCGATCGGCAAGGCGGTGGCGGAACGTGCCAAGGCAGCGGGTGTCAGCACGGTCGCATTTGACCGCTCAGGTTTTAAATATCATGGACGCGTGAAGGCGTTGGCAGATGCCGCGCGTGAAAGCGGTCTGGAATTCTAGGTAAAGGTTGCGCTATGGCAAGTGTCGAACAACAAGCGAATTCTGATGGTCTGCAGGAAAAGCTGATCGGTATCAACCGTGTCGCCAAGGTGGTGAAGGGTGGTCGTCAGTTTGGTTTTGCAGCACTCACGGTGGTCGGTGACGGCGAAGGCAAAGTCGGTTTTGGACGTGGCAAGGCGCGCGAGGTGCCGGTTGCTATCCAGAAGGCGATGGAAAATGCCCGTAAGAACATGAAGCAGGTCGCGCTCAAGGACGGTACTTTGCAGTACCCGATTACCGCGACATTTGGTGCAGCCAAGGTCTACATGCAGCCTGCCTCTGAAGGTACCGGGATTATCGCTGGTGGTGCGATGCGTGCAGTGCTTGAAGTCGTCGGTGTTCGTGACGTGCTGGCCAAGTGCATTGGTACCAATAACCCGATAAACGTTGTTCGCGCCACGATGAAAGGCCTTGCAGAAATGCGTTCGCCTGAAATGATCGCTGCCAAGCGCGGCAAAAAGGCTGAAGAGATCCTGGGGTAAGCCATGGCTGACAAGAAACTCAAGGTAACACTAACGAAAAGCACCAGTGGACGGCTCCGGTCCCACAAGGCCTGCGCGAGCGGTCTGGGTCTGCGTCGCATCCGTCACTGTGTTGAAGTGATTGATACACCTGAAAATCGCGGCATGATCAACAAGATCTCCTATATGCTGTCGGTCGAGGAGATTTAACAGATGCGTCTCAATACATTAAAGCCAGGTGCGGGCGCCCGCACTGATGCCAAACGCGTTGGTCGTGGTATTGGCTCAGGATCGGGCAAGACCTGTGGTCGTGGCCACAAAGGTCAGAAATCGCGTTCTGGCGGGTTCCACAAAATTGGTTTTGAAGGCGGCCAGATGCCTTTGCAGCGTCGTTTGCCGAAAGTGGGCTTCAATTCGCGCAAATCGCGTGTTACCGAGCAGGTGCGCCTGAATGAGCTGACGCTGGTGGACGGTGATACTGTGGATCTGGCTGCGCTGAAGGCAGCTGGCGTCATCAAACAGAGTACGCTGCATGCCAAGGTGATGCTGTCTGGCGAAATTAACAAGGCCGTTAACATTCGTGGTATTGGTGTCACCAAAGGTGCGCGAGCTGCTATCGAAGCGGCCGGCGGCAAGATCGAAGGCTAGGGATCACTGATGGCTGGAGCTGGAGCGGCAGGACTCACCGGTGGACTCGGTGATCTGGGTAAACTGACAGAATTGCGGCAGCGCATCTTTTTTGTGCTTGGCGCTATTCTGGTCTTTCGTATCGGCTCGTTTATTCCCCTTCCGGGTATCGATCCGGTGGTGCTTGAGACGCTGGTTGAGCAGCAAAAGGGCACTATTCTGGACATGTTCAACATGTTCTCGGGTGGTGCGCTTAGCCGTTTGTCGCTGTTTGCACTGGGTATTATGCCCTATATTTCAGCGTCTATTATCATGCAGTTGCTGTCATATACAGTGCCAGCGCTGGAACAGATCAAGAAAGAAGGTGAAGCTGGTCGCCATAAGATAACCCAGTACACGCGTTATGGAACTGTGGTGCTGGCAACCTTTCAGGCAATCGGCATTTCCAGTGCGCTGCAAGGGCAGCAGGTTGGAGGTTCGCCACTGGTGCTTCTTGACGGGCCGGGGTTTGTAGTTTCCTCGGTAGCCTGTTTGGTGACAGGTACGCTGTTCCTGATGTGGCTGGGCGAGCAGGTGACCGAGCGGGGTATCGGCAACGGTATTTCGATCATTATCTTCTCGGGTATCGTGGCCGGCTTGCCTTCGGCTATCGGTGGTTCCCTGGAACTGGTTCGAACCGGCGAAATGAATACGCTGACCTTACTGTTTATGTTTGCTCTGGTCATCGCTGTAACAGCATTTGTGGTGTTCGTTGAGCGCGGTCAGAGGCGTATCACTGTTAACTATGCCAAGCGGCAACAAGGGCGCAAGATGTATGCGGCCCAGAGTACTCATCTGCCGCTCAAGCTGAATATGGCCGGGGTTATCCCGCCGATTTTTGCATCAAGTATTATTCTGTTTCCAGCAACGGCGGGGCAGTGGTTTGGCAGTAACGAAGGCATGGGTTGGTTGAAGGATATTTCCTCCACGCTGTCGCCGGGCCAGCCTTTGTATATTATGTTTTATGCAATGGCGATCATATTTTTCTGCTTCTTCTATACCGCAATTGTCTTCAATTCCAAGGAGACAGCGGATAATTTGAAGAAGTCAGGCGCATTCATACCGGGTATACGGCCGGGTGAGCAGACCGGAAAATTTATCGATGCCGTAATGACGCGTTTGACGCTGGCGGGTGCCATCTATATTACGGCTGTGTGTTTGTTGCCGGAGTTTTTGATTTTGTACTGGAATGTGCCGTTCTACTTCGGTGGCACGTCCCTGCTGATTATCGTGGTGGTGGTCATGGATTTCATGGCCCAGGTTCAGGCGCTGATGATGTCGCACCAGTACGAAGGCCTGATGAAGAAGGCCAACCTGAAAGGGCAGGGCCGATCCGGCTTATTGAGATAGCCGTTTGCCGGTGAAAGACAAGATTTTTAAGGTGAAATTATGAAAGTTCGAGCATCAGTAAAACGTATTTGCCGTAATTGCAAAATCGTCCGCCGCAAGGGCGTAGTGCGGGTCATCTGTAAAGATGGTCGTCACAAGCAGCGCCAGGGTGCCTGCAAGTAACGTTTACGGCCTGATTACTTAGGTTTTAAGATTGATATCAGAGGCATTTTCCGGTACATTTGCGGGTTTCGCGACTCGCTACCGGTCGTCTCGTTGAGGAGATAGGGTTCATGGCTCGTATAGCCGGAATTAACGTTCCACCGCAGAAGCATGCGGTTATTGCGCTGACTTCCATTTATGGAATAGGCCGCACTACTGCACAGAAGATTTGTGAGGCCACCGGTGTAAAGCCGGGAGCTAAAATCAAGGATCTGACCGAGGCCGAAGTCGAAGCCATTCGTGGCGAAGTCACAAAATTCACGGTGGAAGGTGATTTGCGCCGGACCCTGTCGATGAACATCAAGCGTCTCATGGACCTGGGTTGCTACCGCGGTATGCGTCACCGCCGTGGTTTGCCGCTGCGTGGCCAGCGTACCCGTACGAACGCCCGCACCCGCAAGGGTCCGCGTCGTCCAATTCGTAAATAAGATGCTGCTTACAGGACTATAAAATGGCTAAGCCAAGCACAGCCCGTACTCGCAAGAAGGTGAAAAAAAATGTGGTCGATGGTATCGCCCATATTCACGCTTCATTCAATAACACCATCGTGATGATCACCGATCGTCAGGGTAATGCCCTGGCCTGGGCAACCGCTGGTGGTTCCGGTTTCCGTGGCTCGCGCAAGAGCACGCCGTTTGCTGCCCAGGTGGCTGCCGAGCGTGTCGGCGATATGGTCAAGGAATTCGGGCTGAAAAATCTTGAAGTGGAAGTCAAGGGTCCGGGCCCGGGACGTGAATCTGCTGTCCGAGCGTTGAACAACGCCGGTTTCCGTATCACTAATATCACCGATGTGACCCCGATCCCGCACAACGGTTGCCGTCCGCCCAAAAAGCGGCGCGTGTAGGGCGGAGGAGAAACAATGGCAAAATACGTAGGACCCAAATGTCGCCAGTGCCGTCGTGAAGGCACCAAGCTATTTCTTAAAGGCGAGAAATGTTACACCAGCAAGTGCGCGGTCGAGAACCGCGCCTTCCCGCCAGGTCAGCACGGCCAGCGTCGTGGACGCTTGTCCGACTATGCTACCCAGTTGCGTGAAAAGCAGAAAATGCGCCGCATATATGGTGTGCTGGAAAGCCAGTTCCGTAATTACTACAAGCATGCTGCCCAGCGTAAGGGCTCTACAGGTGAGAACCTGCTGCAGTTGCTGGAAGGCCGGCTAGACAACGTTGTGTACCGTATGGGTTTTGCGGCCTCACGTTCAGAAGCACGTCAGCTGGTGCGCCATAAGGCGATTACCGTAAACGGTCAGCGAGTGAATATTCCTTCCTACCAGGTCCAGCCCAATGACAATCTCGGTCTGGCCGAGAAGTCCAAAAGCCAGCAGCGCGTGAAGTCTGCACTGGAATTGGCTGAACAGCGTGGCTTTGTCGACTGGATCGATGTCGACTCAAAGAAAATGGAAGGTGTATTCAAGGCACGTCCCGAGCGTTCTGATCTCCCTGCCGAGATTAATGAATCGCTCGTCGTCGAGCTGTACTCCAAGTAAGCACTAGCGTAGTCAAGACACCAGCTTAAGAGGGTTATACATGCCGGGCAAGGTCAACGAATTCCTGAAACCGCGTATTGTCGATGTACAAACTATTGGTGAGCGCACAGCCAAGGTTGTGCTTGAGCCATTGGAACGCGGCTTCGGTCATACGCTGGGCAATGCCCTGCGTCGCATACTGCTGTCTTCCATGCCGGGCTGTGCCATCACTGGTATGGATATCGACGGGGTGCTGCACGAATATTCCGCCATCGAGGGCGTGCAGGAAGACGTGATGGAAATCATGCTCAACCTGAAAGGGGTTGCGCTGCAGATGCATAACCGCGATGAGGCCACTCTGAAAGTCAGCAAGAAGGGTCCGGGTCCGGTAACGGCAGGCGACATTCAGCTTGATCACGATGTTGAAATTATCAACCCGGATTACGTTATCGCCAACCTCACCAAGGAAGGCCAGTTGAACATGAGTCTCACGGTGCAGATGGGGCGCGGCTACGAGCCTGCCACCGTACGTGCCGAGCGTGCTGAAGAAGGCGGGCCAATTGGAGCGCTGCAGCTCGACGCCAGCTATACACCGGTTAGTCGAGTGGCCTATAACGTCGATTCTGCTCGTGTGGAGCAGCGCACCAATCTGGATAAGCTGATTATCGAAATCGAAACCAACGGCACTATCGATCCGGAAGAAGCTATTCGCCGTGCTGCAACTATTCTCCAGGACCAACTGTCAGTCTTCGTTGATCTGCAGGGCAAGGAAGAGGTTGAGCAGGAGAGTCCTGAAGCCGATATTGATCCGATTCTTCTGCGTCCGGTCGATGACCTGGAGCTAACTGTTCGGTCGGCAAACTGTCTGAAAGCAGAGAGTATTTATTTTATCGGTGACCTGATTCAGCGTACCGAAGTGGAGTTGCTGAAGACGCCGAATCTGGGCAAAAAGTCGCTCACAGAAATCAAGGATGTGCTGGCATCCCGCGGCCTGTCACTGGGCATGCGTCTGGAAAACTGGCCGCCAGCAGGTCTTAAGGAAAGCGAAAAGCAATCCGCCTGAGTCGAATTTAACGTAGGTATAGAACAATGCGTCACCGTCAAAGTGGACGAAAACTTAATCGTAACAGCAGCCATCGCAAGGCTATGTTCCGTAATATGGCTACCTCCTTGCTGGATCACGAAGCCATCAAGACCACCTTGCCGAAAGCCAAGGAATTGCGTCGGGTCGCCGAGCCATTGATTACCATGGCCAAGACAGACAGTGTGGCCAATCGCCGCCTGGCTTTCGATCGCCTGCGAGATCAGGGCGTGGTCTCCAAGCTTTTTAACGAGTTGGGTCCTCGCTATAAGGAGCGCCCTGGTGGTTACCTGCGTATCCTGAAAATGGGTTTCCGCAGCGGAGACAAGGCACCGATGGCGCTGGTGGAGCTGGTTGATCGGCCTGAGCCGGTGGAATCGGATGCTGAAGAATTCGAGGCAGTTGACGAGTAAATTAAGCTTGTTTGCAGTCGAGACATGAAGCCGGGCTTTGCCCGGCTTTTTTGTGGCTGGCTGGATGAATTGCCCAACTTCTGTGCGTTATCAGGATGGTAATGCTTTGTTCCTATGCATCCGGTCAACCTGGAAAATATGTTATCCACTAGAATATATTTATGTATCAATCGTTTATTAACCTGGCGCAAGCTGGCACCTGTTTTGCTAATCAGTTAATTAGTAGTAACTGATGTGCATGAGGCGTGATATGAAAAAACTGAAAAATATGCGGTCTGCTGTCACCTTTTTAGCTTTAGCGCTGGCGGCATCGGCCAGCCCGGGGGCGGGCCTGCAGAACAACATCAGCACCATGGAGCCGGTGATTCTGGCAAGCGTAATAACAAGTAACGCAATTCCCACTTCCAGCAATGCCGATATAGCCAACGTCGCCGAGACTTCGAAACTGTTCTGGGTGTTCGGCGCCAGCCTGGTCGGGGTCAGCCTGGTAACACGCCGGCGATCTGTATGAACATTGGCAGGAGCGGGCGACCTTTCCCGGGCGGGTAACCGGACACACTTCACTGAAACTGGTTTACCGGGTGTACCTCGCGCTTGGCAGGCCAGGTGCTACACTCAATTTCAAGTTATTGGTTTAGCCTGGTTTCAGAGTGATTGCGACATTTACCGATTTCAGTAATCAGGGCCCCTATCTCGGACAAGTCAAAGCTGTGCTTCAGGAGCTGGTGCCCAATGTTCCTGTGGTGGATGTGTTCCCCGACCTGCCGGCGTGTAATGTTAAGGCTGCTGCATATTTGCTGCCCGCATATTCGCAGTATCTGATGGGAGGGAGCGTATGTCTTTGCGTGGTAGACCCTGGTGTAGGGACGGGCAGGCGTGCAGTAGCGCTGCACATTGACGAACGCTGGTACGTTGGTCCTGATAATGGCTTGTTTTCGATGCTGGTGCGTCGTGCGAAAAAGATCCAGGCTTATGAAATTACCTGGCGGCCTGACAGGCTGTCCAATAGCTTCCACGGCCGTGACCTCTTTGCGCCGGTATGCGCCAAGCTGAGCAAGGGGCATCATCCGGAAGACTGGGCGAATGAGCTCAGTCCCGATTGTCTCGTCATCCCCGCCTGGCCCGAAGACCTGTTCGAAGTTATCTATATCGACAGTTATGGAAATGTGGTCACAGGCGTGCGGGCCGCAGTTATTTCTGAAGGCATGCGGCTGGAGATCGCGGGTCAGCAATGTGTCTACCAGCGTGTATTTGCTGAAGCCCATAATGGTGTGGCGTTCTGGTACGAGAATGCTAATGGTTTGGTGGAGATAGCTGTCTCCGGTGGTAGCGCGCAGGACTCGCTTGGTATCGCGACAGGGGACGCGCTGTATCTTGTCGAGTAGTCGCTTGGCAGGCTGGTCTATCTGACCAGAAGTGAGCGTATGATATCTCGCACCTCGGGGTGGTCAAAATCCCGTCCGCCAACTGCCCGATAAACCATCTTGCCCTGTTTGTCGATAATCACTGTTGTTGGCAGCCCTTTGACGCCATACAACTGGGATACGCTACTGTCACGATCAAATAAAACAGGGAACGTTGGATCAACGCTCAGTTGTCCGGTATAGGCGAATACGTGGTCAGGGTCTTCAAATTCATTGACCGCGAGAACCACGAAGCCGTCCTTGCCCAGGTCTTTGTAAATTGACTCCATTGAGGGCATCTCACGCCGACAGGGCGGGCACCAGGTAGCCCAGAAGTTGAGCATTATCACCTGTCCATGGAAGTCACTCAGTGACAACTTGTCCCCATCCATATTTTCCAGGGTAAAGTCCGGCGCATCGACAGGTGTATCAATTCGAGTCAGTTCATGGCTGAGTTCGGGGGCCGGAAGATTTGCACTGTTAGTGGCGTGTGCAATGCATAATAAAACCACGCTCAGCAGGAGTGTGCTAACGCTGGTTTTAAGGTGCTGTTGAGGGCGCACAGCGCAATTCCTCGATTGTGGCTTCATGGGTTTCGCCTTCCATTGTCCAGCTATAGTGCAGGTTAAAGGTCGTATCTGGCGCCAGCGGCAGTGTAGTGAATCCCTGGCTCCAGTCGCCGGGTGAGAAACGTTGGTCATCCGGTAGTAGCGACCAGCGAAATGCTACGCCGAGTTTTTTCCATTCTTCAAGCCACTGGGTCTTGGTCTTTACCTGATGAGATTGGCCATCGTTCGTCACGTAGCGCCAGTCGGCCACGCGGTAAACCAGGTCTGTGCCTGATTCATTCTTGATGATGGTTCCGAATACGCAATAGCCAGCCATCAGTTCAACTATGTCTTTCGGTAACCCGCGGGCATCATAGATAGCTCTGACATAGTCCGGTAGCAACTGTATGAGCTGCAGGCTGAAACCAGGGTGTTGGGCTTTCCATGCGAGCAGCTTGCTATTACCTTCGGTAAAAATTTCTACCTCGGCATTGACTGGCGCGATCTGTAGGCAGATGCCAGCAAGTGTGGTCAATTTGAGGCCGTTGAGCCAAGCATGAAAACAGGACATGTACCGATAGTAGCCGAAAACAGCTCGGCACCCCAGTCTTTCCGGGCAATAGCATGTGCCTGGGTTTTCCGCAGGTATGTCAGCTGAAAATCTATTGCCAAGCTGTTACGATCGACGTGGATTTCACTCCACGCTGGCAACTAACTGGTTGTTATGGCTTCGATAATAAAGCAAAAATCAAATTGTATGTGGGCCTGTAGCCGCGTGCATGGTCCAGCGAATGATTATTCCCGGGATTAGCATCGGTATGGCGCGGCTTTATCTGCTGCCAATTGTGATGATCGTGTGGTTTTTTTTCGACGCGCAGTCTCTGTGCGGCGTCACTTAACGGCTTTGATCTGGATAATTCCCTGATTCCAGAAGGCGAGATTTACCACGGCGGACCGCCTCGCGATGGCATACCTTCAATCGATCAACCGCGCTTCGTGGCAGCGGATGACGCCAGTTTTATCAAACCTCTAGACCGTGTGCTTGGCATACAGCGCCAGGGTATTAGCAAGGCTTATCCAGTACAGATTCTTAACCATCATGAGATCGTGAACGATCACCTGGGCACGGAGGCTGTACTGGTGAGCTTTTGCCCTTTGTGCGGGAGCGGCATGGCATTTCTGGCAGCGACGGATGGCCATACGCGTGCGTTCGGTGTATCCGGCTTGTTATACAACAGTGATATGTTGCTCTATGACCGCGAAACGCAGTCTCTATGGTCGCAGATGAAAGCACAGGCGATATCCGGTCCGGAGCGGGGGGTGCAGCTAAGCCAGATTGTTCTGGATCATACCAGCTGGCGAGACTGGCGTAGTCGACATCCTGATACGCTGGTGCTGTCAACAGATACCGGCTACAGCCGGGACTATTCTCGCTCGCCGTATGCAGGGTATGAAAATAGCCCGGAAACGTATTTTCCTGTAAGCAAGGTGGATCGACGTTATCATGCGAAGGAGCTGGTGATAGGGTTGCAGCTCGACGCTGCTAACAAGGCTTACCCGTTTGCGGAACTGTCGCGCACGTCGGGTGAGCTGGAAGACAAAGTGGCCGGGCAGACGGTGACGATTCGCTTTGACGCCGCCAACCGTTCAGGGAGTGTTTTTACACAGGCTGGCCAACAATTGCCCAGCACCATAAGACCTGAATTTTATGGCAGAGTGTGCGGCTCTGAGCATGTCGGGTGAAGGAGCCTCATGCTGCATCGGTGCTGGATACCTTGTTTTCGCGTTCCAGGACAGGCTTCAGGAAATGGCCGGTATGTGAGCGAGGCGATTCCACGACCGCCTCCGGTGTCCCGGTAGCGATGATTTCGCCGCCGCCATTGCCACCCTCGGGACCGAGATCAATTAACCAGTCGGCAGTTTTGATCACATCAAGATTGTGCTCGATGATTACCACTGTATTGCCATGATCTCGCAGACGGTGCAGGACTTTCAGCAACTGCTCGATATCATGGAAGTGTAGTCCGGTAGTGGGCTCGTCGAGTATATACAGTGTTTTGCCAGTGTCGCGCTTGGATAGCTCCTTGGAGAGTTTGACGCGCTGGGCTTCGCCGCCGGACAGCGTAGTCGCATTCTGGCCGAGCTTGATGTACGAAAGCCCGACGTCCAACAGTGTTTGCAGCTTGCGTGAAATTACCGGTACGGCGCTAAAAAACACAGCGGCATCTTCCACGGTGAGTTCCAGTACTTCGTGGATATTTTTACCCTTGTAGCGGATATCCAGTGTTTCGCGGTTATAACGTTTGCTCTTGCATATATCGCAGGGTACATAGATGTCCGGCAGAAAGTGCATTTCCACCTTGATAACCCCATCGCCCTGACAGGCCTCGCAGCGGCCGCCCTTGACATTAAAGCTGAACCGCCCTGGCTTGTAGCCGCGTGAGCGAGATTCCTGCGTGCCGGCAAACAGTTCCCGGATGGGTGTGAACAGGCCGGTGTAGGTTGCCGGGTTCGAGCGAGGAGTACGACCAATCGGGCTCTGGTCTATATCGACAACCTTGTCAAACTGTTCCATGCCTTCTACCGACTGATGTGGTGCCGGCTCAGTGGCAGCACCGTTCAGTTCGGCGGCAGCAATACGGTACAGGGTATCGTTGATCAGTGTGGATTTACCCGAGCCGGATACGCCCGTGATACAGGTGAGTAAACCGATCGGTATATCAAGGTCGACCTCTTTGAGGTTGTTGCCGCTGGCACCCTTGATGCGCAACTGTCTCCGGGGATCATTGGGTGTTCGCACTGATGGGCCGGTGATGCGTCGTACACCACTAAGGAACTGGCCAGTGATTGAGGCCGGATCGTTTATAACCTCTTGCGGTGTGCCCTGGGAGACTACCTGGCCGCCATGAACGCCGGCGCCCGGTCCCATGTCAACGACGTGGTCGGCGCTGCGGATGGCGTCTTCGTCATGCTCGACTACGATTACGGTGTTGCCGAGGTCTCGCAGGAAAGTCAGCGTGTTCAGGAGGCGCTGGTTATCGCGCTGGTGCAGGCCGATTGAAGGCTCATCAAGGATATACATGACGCCCACCAGGCCGGCGCCGATCTGTGAGGCCAGGCGGATGCGCTGGGCTTCACCACCGGACAAGGTGTCGGCACTGCGCTCCAGTGAGAGATAGTTGAGCCCGACATTAACCAGAAAGTCCAGGCGCTCGCGAATCTCTTTAACGATTTTTTCAGCGATCGCACCGCGCTTGCCAGGCAGATTCAGCCCGGCAAAGAAGGCGCTGGCATCACCCACAGGCAGGGTGGTGATATCCTGTATAGCACGATCTTCTATAAAAACATTACGCGCCGAACGGTTCAGCCGTGTGCCTTCACAATCCGGGCAAGGGTGAGTGCTGAGATAGCGCGCCAGCTCGTCGCGCACCACGCTGGATTCCGTTTCCCGGTAGCGACGTTCCATATTGCGGAGGACGCCTTCAAAGGGATGATGTTTGACCTTTACGCCCTTGCGTTCGTTCAGGTAACGAAATTCGATGACCTCTTTGCCGCTGCCATACAGGATGACCTCCTGGAACTTGTCATCCAGTTCCTCAAATGAGGTTTCGATATCAAAGCCATAGTGGTCGGCCAGCGAGCTGATCAACTGGAAATAATAGGCGTTGCGGCGATCCCAGCCGCGCACCGCGCCACCCGCCAGGCTGAGGTGTGGGTTGGCAACCACGCGCCTTGGATCGAAACTCTGTTGTACGCCCAGACCGTCACAGGTAGCGCAGGCACCTATTGGATTATTGAAAGAGAACAGCCGCGGTTCGAGTTCGGTCAATGAGTAACCGCATTTCGCGCAGGCAAACTTGGCGGAGAACGTCATCTCGGTGTCATCGTCCATGCTGACGACACGCGCCAGGCCATCGGCAAGGCGCAGGGCGGTTTCAAATGATTCGGCCAGACGCAGCTTCAGATCGTCGCGGATCTTGATGCGGTCGACCACTACTTCGATGCTGTGTTTGCGGCGCAAGTCCAGGGCGGGCGCGTTTTCGAGTTCGACCACCTCGCCATCAATGCGTGCGCGTATAAACCCCTGTGCGCGCAGCTCTTCGAGCAGCCCCAGGTGTTCACCCTTGCGGTCCTGTACCACCGGAGCAAGCAGCATCCAGCGTGAGCCTTCCGTTTGCGCCAGAACATGGTCAACCATCTGGCTGATTGTTTGCGCTTCCAGTGTGGTCGCATGGTCCGGGCAGCGGGGTGTCCCGACGCGTGCGAACAGCAGGCGCAGGTAGTCATAGATCTCGGTAATGGTGCCGACCGTGGAGCGCGGATTGTGCGAGGTGGATTTCTGTTCGATGGAGATGGCTGGCGACAGGCCTTCGATATGGTCGACGTCAGGTTTCTCCATCATCGACAGGAACTGGCGCGCGTAGGCCGACAGCGATTCCACGTAGCGCCGCTGGCCTTCGGCATAAATAGTATCGAACGCCAGCGAAGACTTGCCCGAGCCCGACAGTCCGGTGATGACGATAAGCTTGTCGCGCGGCAGATCCAGGTCCACGTTCTGCAGATTATGGGTGCGAGCGCCGCGTATGTGAATGCTGTCCATCTTGATTCCGGCCAAATAGCGAACCTGATACTATACGTCGTTTAGCAATTTCGACCAAAAGGAATCCCCTCATTGAACCAGAACCTTGATGCAGCTGCAGGCATGAGCCGCAACGAGGTGCGTTCGGCAGTCTCCATGGCGGGGATCTATGCCTTGCGAATGCTGGGGTTATTCATGATCCTGCCGGTGTTTGCCTTGTATGCGGGGGATCTTGGGGGCGCGACGCCGGCACTCGCCGGGCTGGCTATTGGTATCTATGGCATGACCCAGGCGCTGCTGCAGATTCCGTTTGGTCTGGTGTCAGATCATATTGGCCGCAAGCCTGTGATCGTGTTCGGTTTGCTGGTCTTTGCCGCTGGCAGCGTGGTGGCTGCTACAGCGGACACCATGTTTATGGTGATTGTCGGACGCGCCTTGCAGGGTGCCGGTGCCATCGCGGCAGCGATAATGGCCCTTACGGCAGACCTCATCCGCGAGGAGCATCGTGTCAAGGCGATGGCCATTATCGGTATGAGCATTGGTGTGGCTTTTGCGTTGTCGATGGTGCTGGGACCGGTGTTGAACGGCTGGATCGGCGTGCCGGGGATTTTCTGGTTGACTGCAGTGCTGGCCATCGCGGGTATTGCTGTCGTCGTTCTGATCGTACCCAACCCTGCAGTTTCACGGCTACGCCGTGATGCGGAAACCGTTCCGGCGCAGATCACCTCGGTGTTACGCGACCCGGAACTGTTGCGTCTCGACCTTGGGATATTTTCCCTGCACCTGATTCTTACCGCCAGCTTTGTGGTTTTGCCATTGGCTCTGCGTGATATCGCGGGGTTGCCAGCCGATGAACACTGGATGTTGTACCTGCCGGCGCTGGGCCTGTCGTTGCCTATGGCCATTCCATTTATTCTGCAGGCGGAAAAGCACCGTCGCATGAAACAGGTTTTTGTAGCGGCTATTGTGGTGCTCGCCATTGCGCAGGGGGCTTTGTCGATTTTTCATGCCAGTATCGTTGCCATTGGATTGCTGGTATTTGTCTTTTTTACCGCCTTCAATTTGCTCGAAGCCATCCTGCCCTCCCTTATTTCCAAAACGGCGCCGCCCGACCGCAAGGGGACGGCCATGGGCGTATATTCCAGTGCCCAGTTTTTCGGCGCTTTTGTGGGCGGAGCTGTGGGCGGCATATTGCATGGCAGTTATGGCATGGGTTCAGTATTCCTGTTCTGTAGCCTGGTGGCGCTGGCCTGGGTGCTGTTTGCCAGTACCATGCAGCGACCGAACTACCTGGGTACCCGGCTGTTGCGTATCGGTCCCCAGGATCCGGCAAATGCGCAGGAACTGGCGCAACGTATCAGTGCAGTTCGCGGTGTGGCCGAGGCTGTGGTGATACCGGAAGATGCGGTTGCCTATCTCAAAATTGACCAGGATTCGCTTGACGAGGACGCGCTGCGCGCCTTTGTGGTGCCGGCCGTGGAATCGTAAATCAAGGGCTTACAGTCCGGTGCTGGGCAGTCAGCGCGGCAGCCGCTATGATGGCGGTTCTGTTTCGGCATCACTACCAAAAACGGGCTCACGGACGCGGCCCAGCATGAGGGGAGTCAATCATGGCACGAGGTGTAAACAAGGTTATTTTAGTTGGAAATCTGGGCAAGGACCCGGAAGTGCGCTACATGGCGAATGGCGGCGCAGTGTGCAACGCTACCCTCGCGACTACGGAATCCTGGAAGGATAAGCAGTCTGGCGAACAGAAAGACAAGACCGAGTGGCACAACATTGTCTTCTACCGCCGTCTCGCTGAAATTGCCGGCGAGTATCTGAAAAAAGGTTCGCAGGTATATATTGAGGGCAAGTTACAGACCCGCAAATGGCAGGACAAGAACGGCAACGACCGATACACCACTGAAATTATTGCCAACGAAATGCAGATGCTGGGTAGCCGAGGCGGCGGTGGCAGTGCTGACTTTGGCGGTTCGTCGTCTTCAGCATCCAGACCGGCACCGGCGCCGGCTGCAACGACCGCTGATGACTTCGACGACGATATTCCGTTCTAGGTTTTCCTCACAGGTTAATTACTGGCCTGGACACAAGGGCCGGAGAGATTTTTGTAAATCTCTCCGGCCCTTGTGCCTTTTGGTGGACTGTAATCTGCATGCGCCTGTGTGATTAAAAAGCTTTTCACGGTGGGAAATCAACAAGGCATCATTTTAAGAAAAAGCAAATTAAATTCACCTATAGAAAAATTTAATTACAAAGCCTTTTTTACCGGCCATACTTAAAGCCAGAGTTAAGCAAAACTCACCAACTCACTGATTTATAGTTTAAACGCAAATTCAGTGAATCTTATGACTGTCTCATCTCCCGCTGTTTAGCTGCTAAGTTACTGTCCCTAAAGCAGGAATCGTCCATTTCCTAGGTTGACAAGGTGGGGAAATCCTTCCTATAGTGTCAGAAAGTGGGGTTAAGTGGTTTTAAGTGGTAATAATTGGGTTGTGAGGGTAGTTGGGTGTTCCGTGGTGGTAGCTCAGTCAAGCTGGATGCGAAGGGACGGTTGGCCTTGCCAACCCGTTACCGCGCGCTCATGACCGAGCGATATTCCGGGCAGCTGGTGCTTACCGTGCATACCGATGGTTGTCTGTTGCTTTACCCTCAGCCGGAATGGGAAGACCTGGAGATGCAGTTGATCCGCACCCCGAATCAGGATCGCCGCACGCGCAACATGCAGCGCATGCTGGTGGGTTATGCCACCGAGGTGGAGATGGATGGCAATGGCCGGATCCTGATTGCGCCGCGACTACGTGATTTTGCCCAACTGGAAAAAAGTGTGGCACTGGTGGGTGTGGGCAAGAAGTTTGAAATCTGGAACGAGGAAGCCTGGGAGCGGATTGGCAGTAGCTGGATGGAGAGCGACTCGGATGATGGTTTGCCGGGCCCGCTCGACTCATTAACGCTCTAGATGACTGAATTACACCGTCCGGTACTGCTCGATGAAGTACTGGACGCCTTGCAAATTAAACAAGACGGTTTGTACGTTGATGGAACCTTCGGGCGCGGCGGCCATGCGGCAGCAGTGCTGGACAGGTTACAGGGACAGGGAAGGCTGCTGGCCTTCGACAAGGATCCCGAAGCATTGGCGTATGCAGCAAACCGGTTTGATAACGAGTCGCGTTTGATTATGCGTCGCGGGAGTTTTGGGAACCTTGGATCTGTCGTATCGGAACTGGGATGGCAAGGGAAAGTCAACGGGGTGTTTCTTGACCTCGGAGTATCGTCGCCGCAGCTGGATGACGCTGCGCGCGGTTTCAGCTTTATGGGAGAGGGTCCGCTCGATATGCGCATGAACCCGCTAGCGGGTATCAGCGCCAGCGAGTGGCTGGCACGCGCCTCCGCCGAAGAAATTGCTGATGTTCTCTGGAAATATGGCGAAGAACGTCACTCGCGGCGTATTGCCCGCCGTATTGTCAATACACGGGATGAAAGCCCCGTTACCACTACCGCTCAGCTCGCCAATCTGGTTGCTGCGGCTGTACCGGGCCGAGAGAAGAAAAAGCATCCGGCGACGCGCAGTTTTCAGGCTATCCGGATTTTCATAAACCAGGAGCTTGAAGACCTGGAATCCGTGCTGCCTCAGGCGGTGGACGTGCTGGCCCCGGGAGGGCGCCTGGCAGTGATCAGTTTCCATTCGCTGGAAGACCGCATGGTTAAACGCTTTATTCGTGACGAGTACCGCGGGCCTGAGTTGCCACCGGATTTGCCAGTGCTGCCACCGGCCTACCAGCCGCGTCTCAAGCCGGTCGGCAAGCGGATTCGTGCGTCGGAGGCCGAGGTGCGTGAGAACCCGCGGGCGCGCAGTGCCGTACTGCGGGTAGCGGAGCGAACCGCATGAGGAAACTCATTATTCCTCTTTTGCTGCTGGCAACAGTAGTAACCGCCATGTCGGCAGCCTATGCCAGGCACCAGAGTCGCAAATTGTTTGTTGAACTGCAGGCGCTGGAAACTGCGCGGGACGCGATGAATGTTGAATGGGGGCAACTGCAACTGGAGCAGAGTACTCACACTACGCATGGCAAAGTGGAAGACGCGGCTCGCAAGCGGCTGAGCATGCATATTCCTACACCCGAGCAGGTCACGATTCTTCACCCATGAGCCGGCAGCCGTCCATTAGTCGAGCACGCAGAATGCTGTTAACAGGCCTGATGTTGTCAGGTTTCGTGTTATTGGCGGCACGCAGTGCCCAGTTGCAGCTGGTCGATCACGAGTTTCTCCAGGGGCAGGCAGATGCGCGGCATCTGCGCGTAGTCGAGGTGCCTGCGCACCGCGGCATGATGACTGATCGAAACGGTGAGCCGTTGGCGATTAGTACGCCGGTTCAGTCTGTCTGGGCTAACCCGAAAGAGCTGGTGGCAGCGCCAGCCGATCTTCGTGGCCTGGCGCGTCTGCTGAAAATGAAGCCGGAGCAGTTGCAGCGTCTGCTGGGGCAGCGTAAGTCGCGTGAGTTCGTCTATCTGCGTCGCCACTTGTCGCCTGATCTGGCTGATCAGGTTATGGCGCTGGGTATTCCCGGGCTTTATCTGCAGCAGGAATATCGCCGTTACTACCCGGCTGGTGAGGTGGCTGCCCACCTGGTCGGTTTCAGTAACGTCGATGACCAGGGTCAGGAGGGTCTGGAGCTGGCATTCGACGACTGGCTTAGTGGTGAGCCGGGTGCCAAGCGAGTGGTTAAGGACGGCCGGCGGCATATTATCGAAAATGTTGAAAATATCCGCTCTGCACGACCGGGTAAGGCACTGGTACTGAGTATAGATCGTCGTATCCAGTACCTGGCCTACCGGGAACTGAAGGCAGCCGTGCGCCAGCACCGGGCGCGTTCAGGATCCATGGTGGTGCTCGATAACCGCACGGGTGAAGTGCTGGCGATGGTTAACCAGCCGGCTTTTAATCCCAATAATCGCAAGCGCCTCAAGGCGGACAAGATGCGCAATCGTGCCTTGACCGACGTGTTTGAACCGGGTTCGACCATGAAGCCTTTTGTGATTGCGGCAGCGCTGGAGAGTGGTGACTATCGTCCGGCATCGCGCATCGATACTTCACCCGGTTTGGTCCAGGTAGGGGTGCACACCATTCGTGACAAGCATGACTACGGCCGGCTGGATCTGACTGGAGTGTTGCGCAAATCAAGCAATGTGGGCGCCAGCAAGATTGCGCTGGCGCTTGAGCCGGAGGACTTCTGGACAGGTCTGTCCGACGCTGGCTTCGGTGTTGTCACGGAGAGCGGTTTTCCCGGTGAGGCCAGTGGCTATCTGGCGGACTTTCATCGCTGGCGCGATATCGAGCGTGCCACGCTGGCTTATGGATATGGCTTGTCGGTTACGGGTATGCAGCTGGCGCAGGCTTATAGCGTGCTTGCCAATGATGGATATCGTGTCCCGATAACACTGTTAAAGCGCGATGCCGACAGTGAGCTTGAGCGGCAGGCCGCATTCAGCCCGATGGTGGCGCGCGCTGTGCGCAAAATGATGGAGTCAGTAGTTGCTGCTGACGGGACGGCGCCACTGGCTGCAGTTAATGGTTATCGCGTTGCCGGCAAGACCGGCACGGCACACAAATCCGAGGCCGGTGGCTACGCGGAGAAACGCTACCTGTCGGTGTTCGCCGGTATGGCGCCAGCGAGTGATCCGCGGCTGGTTGCTGTAGTGGTTATCAACGAGCCAAGTAATGGCGAGTATTACGGTGGCAAGGTCGCCGCTCCGGTGTTTTCGCGTGTTATGGCTGGCGCGTTGCGGTTGTTGAACATCCCGCCAGACGCCGTGTCATTACTGCATACGCAGCGGACTGGCACGGAGGGACCGGCATGATGGCTGCGCAATCACAGCCGCCCGGTGTGCCCTTCGCCCAACTGCTGGGAGGTCTGGTTCAGGGAGCGCTGCCTGGTGTCGAGGTTTCCGGGTTGGCGACTGATAGTCGC
>JBHPFC010000041.1:0-25294 GCA_042576405.1 Pseudomonadota bacterium
CACAGCCGCAAAGTATGCCGGTGAGGAGTTGACCAGGGTACACCTGTGCTAACCAGTCGTGAAGGCTGTCGTTGGCTGGAAAACTGGGCGGCGGTGTTTTCTGTTGCCAGGCAGATGGGTTTAACCACGTCGAAGATAAATGCTTGTAGCGGGTTAATCTCTACGCCCCGGATTGCGAGATCGATGGCAGGTTCCATCAGTACCTTCATTGGCAGCTTGCACAGGTCCCTGTGTATCCGAAACAGGCCATGCACGGTGCCGGGTGTCGCTGTAGCGCCATAACCGATGTGAAACTCCTGTTGCGTTGTTCCAAAGTCGGCCTGAATGGGATAGAAGTCGATCTCGTCCGGCGGTTTCTTTACCAGTGGTGTCTGCGCAAAGAAATCGTAGAGAGTGGGGGCCTGACCTTCTGCGCGGGCCAGCAGAAACCCGCCGCCACCGAGCGAGGTCAGTACCGGTTCGGAGATACAGGCACACCAGTGTGCAGCGACCACAGCATCAAAGGCATTGCCGCCTTCGTTCAGTGCATGAACAGCAGCTTCGGCGGTCCTGGGGTGGCCGGCGGCTACGGCGCCGTGTGTCGGCCGGTATGTTTGTCCAGGAATGGCCAATATTATATCAATAAGTCGGTTCGTGGTTTCGAGTCACTGTTGTCTGTATCTACACGTGGTTGGCAATTGACCAGGTGACTGGCGGGAATGCTGAACTGTTCGACAAGATAGTCTTTGACCTGGTTGGCGCGTGTCCCTGCCAGTGCGGTAAGTTGGGCCTCGCTGATATCAGGAGCTGCGGGCTTTGAGGTCTGGCTTTGCTTGTCTTTTTCGGTTTTGGCTGCAGCCTGTTGTTGCAGGTAAGTCTTGTCAGCAGCGACGGCAACGCCACAGAGTTTTATGGCAAGCTTGGGGCGTTCCTTGAGAACCTTGGCGACTTTTCCAAGGTAGTCCTTGTCTTCTGCGTCAATTTCAGAGAGTCCTGGGTCGAACTCGACTGGTTTCAGGTGTACCCTGGTCAACTCCTCACCGGCATACTTTGCGGCTGTGATTACCGCCCCATAGGGTTGCAGGGCAAAGGTCAGGTAGGTGAGAGCACCTTTTTTAACACCTGTGGCCAGGGCCTTGGTAATAGCGTCATTAGCGTCGAAGCTGGGGCTGTTTGGATCACCCTTAATAGGGATTTTAAGCGCGATGGTGTCGTTGCTATCGCGCAATGTATCAAGTGCAATATTCAGAGGTACCGGGATTTTGCTTTGCAGGCTGTTCTCGCTTTCCACGGTTTCGAGCTGGAGCTGTTGTAGTTCCAGGTCGATTTGCCCTTTCATTTCCTTCTTGTCGATACGCAGCGTAGTGTCGGCGTTCAGTGCGCCACTATCGAGCACCAGTCCGAGTGATTCACGGGTATAGGGCGACAGGGGGGGAAGATCCAGTGCGTCAATTTTTGATTTAAGGTCAATACCAAAAGGCTGCTGAAAGGGTTGTGCATAGCCGTTGAAATCCAGACGGGTGTGTTTGCCTATGTGGCCAGCCAGCTTGAAGTCGCTATGCTGTTCAGGCTTGCGAGTATCCAGGTTCTCAACCAGAATCGAGTCAATCTTCAGTTCGGTTTTGAACTCAGGTTTTACAGCCTGGTCGAGAAAGCTGATTTTACTGTCGCCGCTTACCTCAATCCGGTTAATCGCGATGGCCAGCGGATTGTCTTCTTTTGCATCCGGTACTGGAGCGCTTTCCGCTTGTTGCTGCTGTTTGCTCAACCGGCTCATGCTATCGATTATGCCGATAACCCGCCATTGGCCTTCTGCATTTCTTTTTATCCGGCTGTGTCCATCCTTGTAGTGGACGGTATCGATTGTCAGCAGGTCGCCAGCAAGGGCGAGTGAGGAGACTTCGAAGCGCCCGACGTCAATAAAAGCATCCTGCGATTTCTGATCAGCGCTGCGCCCGAGACCAAGTTGTTCTGCCAGTATCGACTGGATGGTAAGGTTATCAGCGCCTTCGAGACTGATACCGGATAATTCAAGGTTGTCGGCATTGAGCAATTCCAGTGTGCCTTCCTCGGCAATCAGGTGCAGGTCTTGCAGCGTGATATCGGATGCCAGTCGAATTTGGGGCCGATCATCGGTGGAGAGTATGTCCAGTGTGCCACTGGTGTTCGCAACTTTATTCATGATGTGGAGAGCAGGATCGTCGAGGGAGGCATCCAGCCCCTGCAGGCGGATATCGCCGTCATGGTTCAGAATAAAGCCGCCATCCTTCTGCGAGAAGGCAAGCTTCCCGCCATACGTCAAACCAGGCAATTCCAGTGTGTTTCCCTCGGCAATCAGGTGCAGGTCTTGCAGCATGATATCGGATGCCAGTCGAATTTGAAGCCGACCATCGGTGGAGAGTATGTCCAGTGTGCCACTGGTGTTCGCAGCTTTATTCCTGATGTGGAGAGCAGGATCGTTGAGGGAGGTGTCCAGCCCCTGCAGGCTGATATCGCCGTCATGGTTCAGAATAAAACCGCCATCCTTCTGCGAGAAGACAAACTTGCCGTCATACGCCAACTTGCCGGCCAGACTACTGATATCTGATTGCGCCACTTTTGCAAACGCACCGAGTGGCAGGTCACTGGTTTTCAATGTTCCCCGGTAAGCTGGTTGTGCGGCCAGAGGTGACAGCTCTGCATCCAGAGAGAAGGGTGCCTGGTTGAGTGAACCGCTCACAGTGAGATGCGCCGGATCCTCTTGTGACCACTGATTGAGGTGGTCGAGTTCCAGGGTGGCGATATCAAGTGCCAGGTCCAGGTGCTTATCAGCATATTTAACGTGAAAATCACGCAGGGACAGCTTTTCAATTCCACCCATCCACTCGCTGGGTTGCGTGTCTTCCGGTTCGGTATCAGAGGGTGTGTTTTCCGGAATACGGATACCGCCTACTAATAACGAATCTTCCGGCCGATCATCAATAACAAGGGTGAATCCGCTCAGCTCGACACGCTCGACAGCTACTTTTTTGTCAAACAATGGAGTCCAGGACAGTCCGGCCGCAACCTGCTCAAATGACAGCGTGGTCAGTGAGTCGACTTGCACCTTAAGGCCCTTGAGTACGAGCGTGGCAGTGAAGGGATTGAAGTTGATATCCTCAAAAACCACCTCATCACCGCCATGTTCCAGCAGCCATTGTTTGGCGTATTGTTTGAGCAGGAGGGGGGTCCCAATCAGGATGCCTGCCAGCAGGAAACATAGTATTGCAGTGACTCGAAACCAGCGTTTTGAAAGCACGTTAGCGATAACTCATGAGTTAGGTTGAATGTGGCGAATCAAAAACCATACGCCAACCGGCAGAGGGGCTCAAGCAGGCCATCTGTCTCCCCGGCGGGATGATCTATTCAGGGTTGCAGTGGGAGATGACCTGGTTACGCCCTCCGGATTTGGCCTTGTAAAGAGCGATATCAGCTTCCTTGATGCAGTTGTCGATTTTGTCCGCCTCATTATAACCGGCGACACCCAGGCTGACAGTCAGGTGCGTTACCTTCGACTGCACTACGAAGTCCTGGCCTTCTATCGCCGTACGCAAACGTTCTGCCTGTTCGGTTGCGCTTTCGACATTGGTATCGCTGAGCAGAATGAGAAATTCCTCCCCGCCCCAGCGAGCCAACACGTCTTTCTCCCGCATCCAGCTCCCCATTTTTTCCGCGACGGCGACCAGAATTTCATCGCCACCATCATGGCCGAATGAGTCGTTGATGTATTTGAAATTATCAATATCCAGCAGCACGAGCGAGAAGGGGTGCTCCGATCGCTGGAAGCGGGCAGCTTCCTTGTCCAGCAACTGGATCATGGCGCGTCTGTTTGGCAGGCCGGTCAGGTAGTCGGTCAAAGCGCTTTGTTGCAACACGCGCTCAATACGCTCGCGCTCCTTGATTTCATCACGCAGTTTGTCATTGGTCTTGAGCAGCTCCTGGGTGCGTTGTTTTACCCGGTCCTCCAGTTCGTCCCTGGATTTTTGCAGGGCCTGCCGGGCGCTGTCACTTTCGGTCTGACTCTGCTCCAGGTGCGTTGCCATGGCTTCGATGGTATACCCCAGGTGGTCCAGTTCGTCGCCGGTCTGTTTCGCAGAACCGGTATCGAGCCGGGCACGTGCGATTTCACCACAGCGTTTCACCAGCTGCTCAATACGTTGTGTAAAGTTCCTGGATAAAATGATCGAGAAAATCACCGCCAGCAGGACTGATACGCTTAGTGAGATCAGGCCGGCCTGCCTTAGTTGCACCATTTTTCTTTCAACCTCGTCGGCGAACATATCGATGCCAATAAGATAATTGCCAGCACCGTCATGCAGGGGGGCGTAGCCGGACAGAAAACTGCCCCATTTATCTGATGTAATCTCGCTATCGACAGACGGGCCTTCGAAGCCTTGCATCAGCTCGGGAATGAATACGTCATAAGGTTCACCGGGTGACGCCGGTTCATCGGGGTCCGAGTCCAGAACGAAAACAGCCTGATTGTTCTGTTTGCGCATAATATAGATAAAGGCGATATCTTTGTTTGAGTCTGCATAGCTCTGAATTAATGTGCGCAAATCACGGTATGTATCTGTCGCCACGTCATCAGGGCTGTCCAGTTGACCAAGCTGGCTGGAGGAAAACACCTTGCTGAGAATGGCAGCACTATTGAGCAGGCGGGATTGCAGGCTGCGCTTCAGGTTGTCGACGGCAGAAGTATAGAAATAGGTCCCAATGCTGCCCGAAACCAGCACTATGGCAAGAAAATGGCTGAGAAAAAGCTTGCTGCGGGTTGAGAACTGCATACTATCGGGCGACCGTGCAATCTGGTAAGAGGCGCGGATTCTATAATAATTCAGTACGTTGCGCTTTTAGTAATTTGCTTTAGTTTTAGGAACTTGCCTAAGTTATTGATTGCCGGTAAAGGCTCAAGCACAATAGCCGGCTTGATGTGGCCCCGTGGACACGGTCGCCCCGGAATTTTCAGACCAGATTTATCAGATCAAATCAGAGGAGTAGGTTACGTGAAATTGATACTTTTAGGTGCGCCAGGTGCGGGCAAAGGTACTGTTGCAAAGATGCTGACCGACGTGGATGGCTCGGTACAGATTTCAACCGGCGACATCCTGCGTGCTGCCGTGGCAGCCGGTACTGAACTGGGTAAGCAGGCCAAGGCAGCAATGGATGCGGGTGACCTGGTATCAGACGACCTGATCATGGGCATTATGGGCGAACGCTTGCAGGAACCGGACTGTGAAAAAGGCTTCCTGCTGGACGGGTTCCCGCGCACCATTCCCCAGGCAGAAGCGCTGGACGGACTGCTCGACAAACTGGGCATCAAGCTGGATATGGCGGTGGAACTCGATGTGCCGCGCGATGTGATCCTCGATCGATTGACTACACGCCGTACCTGTACCGGTTGTGGTGCCATTTATAATGTAAAGAGCAAGCCGCCGAAAACAGAAGGTGTGTGTGATGAGTGCGGCGCCAGCGTCGTGCAGCGTGATGACGAGACGGTTGAAGCTATTTCGAATCGCCTGGATGTTTATAACGAAAAGACAGCACCACTGGCGGGTTTCTACAAGGATGCCGGTAAGCTTGTAAGCATTAACGCCACTTCCAGTGACGTTGTCGTACAGACCATCAAGGACAACCTGCCTGGATAATCATCACTGCCAGCTTTGTTGGTAAATGGAAAAAGCCCCTGCAGTGTTTGCTGGGGCTTTTTTATGCCTGCCAATCAGGTAGAGTTTGCGGGCCAGAGTAACTGGCTCAACACTTGCCAAATCGGTTGATGATAAACATCGCTAGCATTGTGCTGAACTTGTGTGCGGCCCTGTTGCTGCTATCCGGGTGCAGTCAAATTCGCTACTACCAGCAATCCGCTGGTGGTCAGCTGGACATCATCGACAGAAGGACACCAATAGAAGAACTGTTAGAGGACAAAACCCGGGATCCGCAGCTGCGTGCAAGACTGCAGCGCGTCGCGGAGTTCCGCAGCTTCGCCATCGAACAACTGCGTTTGCCAGAGACCGGCAGCTACACTGTTTACGCTGACCTGGAAAGAGACTATGTGGTGAAGAGTCTTTTTGCAGCCCCTGAGTTTTCAGTTCAGCTTCATCAGTGGTGCTATCCCGTAGTAGGTTGCGCTTCTTACCGTGGCTACTTTGATACAGAACTTCTGGCAAGTGACGAGGAACTGTTCCGGACGCAGGGTTTTGATACCTATATCGCCCTGGTTCCGGCCTACTCGACACTGGGCTGGTTCGATGACCCGGTTTTAAACACGGTAATTGAGTGGCCGGATCCACAGCTGGCGGGCCTGGTTTTCCACGAACTGGCTCATCAGAAGCTGTACGTGGAAGGAGACACGGTGTTTAACGAGTCGTTTGCTACAGCAGTCGAACAGGCGGGTGTCGAGCTTTGGCTCGCGGAGCAGGGTAATAGGGAGCTTCTGTCCCGATATCAAGTGCGTCGCGCCCGACAACGCAAGGTGGTTGAGTTAATCCAACAGATTCGCAGCGAACTGGATGAACTGTATCGGCAGGATATGAACCGGGACGCAATGCGGCATGCCAAGCAACAACAGCTGGAGATGGCGCAGAAGCGTTACCGGGCATTGCGAGGCAAGTGGGAAAATGATCCCGGTTATGACGACTGGTTTGCTGGTGAAATGAATAACGCCAGGCTGGGTTCAGTGTCTGCCTACCACGCCTGTGTTGATGCATTTCTCACCTTGCTTGGCGAGGAAAAACATAACTTCGATAAGTTCTACCAGCGTGCAGCCATAATTGGCGCGCTGGCCCCCCCGGCACGACGTGAGCGTATGGCATGTTTATCTGTCAACTAGGCAGGCAGCCATGCGATTAATCAAGCTCCGGACGTAAATCGCTGCTGGATGTTACCGGTTTTTGTACTAGATTGAGTTATGCTAACCGTGGTTTTATGAGGCAGGGCTGGTAATGAGCTAGCCCGGTTCCAGGATGAAAGAAGACAGGCATCAGGCCAGACAAATGACATCTGCGCAGGCTGATGTTCCTTCGAAACGCAGCCAGCGAAAGAGCAAAAGCATGCACGATGGTGTTCCCGTCTGGTATGACTGCTGCTCGTGTGAGGCCGAACCCTATTGGCTTGAATTGGCTGATGGAACTGGCACTGAGGTTGAGGACTGAGGGTCTCTGGAGTCATCCGCTTAAGTACAAACAGGGGCTGCAAGCCGCTCGAAAAATAATAATATCCTGTTTTTCCTGAAATTAATTTCTCCTTGACAGTGTTTAGAATAAGTCTAAACTACGTTTGGAATCTTTCTAACCAACCAGGAGCCTGCGGATTTTCCTGGCGATACGGTGTATTTCTCAATCCATGGAGGTGGCTTCAATGCTTAAAAAAACGATTTCCTTACTTTCCGCTTTAGCGGTAACCATGGCGCTGGTAGCGCCATTAAGCTCTGCTGCTGGTCAGGGTGAGCCGAAGTCGAACCAGTTCTGGTGGCCCGAGATGCTGGATCTGGAAAAACTGCGTTCGCACGATACCAGGTCCAACCCCTATGGTGACGATTTTGATTACGCCAAGGCGTTTAACAGCGTCGACCTCAAGGCCCTGAAAGCAGACATCGAGAAGACACTGAAAACGTCGCAGGACTGGTGGCCGGCGGACTGGGGTCACTACGGTGGCCTGATGATTCGCATGGCCTGGCACAGCGCGGGAACCTATCGTACGCTTGACGGCCGCGGCGGCGCCGATGGCGGTCAACAGCGCTTCGAGCCGCTCAACAGCTGGCCGGATAACGCCAACCTGGACAAGGCGCGCCGTGTGCTGTGGCCGGTCAAGCAGAAATACGGACGTAATGTCTCCTGGGCTGACCTGATGATCCTGGCCGGTAATGTCTCGCTGGAATCGATGGGCTTCGAGACCCTCGGCTTCGCTGGTGGTCGCGTGGACGACTGGGAAGCTGACCTGGTGTACTGGGGTCCCGAGACCAAGATGCTCGGAAACGACAAGCGCTACGGCAAGGACGGCGAACTGGAAAACCCGCTGGCGGCAGTGCAGATGGGGCTGATCTACGTGAACCCGGAAGGGCCCGGCGGCAATCTCGACCCTATCTCTGCCGCAGCAGATATCCGTGAATCCTTCGGTCGCATGGCGATGAACGATGAAGAGATCGTTGCGCTGATCGCGGGTGGCCACACCCTGGGCAAGGTCCATGGCGCCACGAAAGCGGACTGTGTGGGCCCGGAACCCGCCGCCGCAGCTATCGAAGAGCAAGGCCTTGGCTGGAAGAACAAGTGTGGCAAGGGCAATGCGGAAGACACCATGACCAGCGGCCTGGAAGGCGCCTGGACCCAGACGCCGACCGCATGGTCCATCCTGTACCTCAATAACCTGTTCAGCTTCGAATGGGAAAAGCAGAAGTCGCCCGCGGGTGGAACAGTGTGGGTACCGACCGATAAGTCGGCACATACAGCGGTACCGGATGCACACGTCAAAGGAAAACGCAATCCGCCGATCATGCTAACCACGGATCTCTCGCTCAAGGAAGACCCGGGTTTCCGCAAGATCGCCGAGCGTTTTCTGAAGAACCCGAAGGAGTTCGATCTCGCGTTTGCCAAGGCCTGGTTCAAGCTGACGCATCGTGATCTGGGCCCGCGTGCTCGCTACGAGGGCAGTGAAATCCCTGAGGAAGTATTCATCTGGCAGGATCCGGTTCCGGCTGTCGACCACAAGTTGATTGACGCCAACGACGCTACCGATCTGAAAGCGAAGATTCTGAAATCAGGGTTGACCGTGCCTCAACTGGTCAGAACGGCCTGGGCATCCGCTTCTACGTACCGCGGATCGGACATGCGCGGTGGCGCCAACGGTGCACGCGTCCGCCTGGCCCCGCAGAATGGCTGGGCGGTCAACGACCCGAAAGAACTGGCCGGGGTGTTGAAGAAGCTGGAGCCGATCCAGAAAAACTTCAACGACAAAGCTTCCGGTGGCAAAAAAGTCTCCATGGCAGACCTGGTCGTACTGGGTGGTGCCGCAGCGATCGAGAAAGCAGCCAGTGACGCCGGTCACAAGGTCAAGGTTCCGTTCAAACCGGGACGCACGGACGCATCGCAGAAGATGACCGATGTGAATTCGTTTGCCGTACTGGAGCCGACCGCAGACGCTTTCCGTAATTACTACAGCGACAGAAGTTACGGCTCACCGACAAATATGCTTGTTGAAAAGGCCGACCTGTTGACCCTTACCGTGCCGCAAATGACTGCGCTGGTCGGCGGCATGCGATCTCTGAACGCCAATACCGGTCAATCGGCACACGGTGTCTTCACCGATCAGCCTGGTACGTTGAGCAACGATTTCTTCGTGAACCTGCTCGACATGTCCACCAATTGGTCGAAGTCATCAAAATCCGAAGGCGTTTTCGAGGGTCGTGATCGTGCGACAGGTAAGGTTAAATGGACGGCCACCCCCGTCGACCTTATCTTCGGGTCCAACTCCGAGTTGCGTGCTGTGGCGGAAGTCTACGCTTCCAACGACGGAGAAGAGGAGTTTGTGAGTGACTTTGTTGATGCATGGACCAAGGTGATGACCCTGGACCGCTTTGACATGCAAGGTACTTGAAAGCCGCTGATCCGTGGCTCAAATTGAGCCACGGATCAGATCCTGACACGAACGGCGGCGTTTAATACGCCGCCGTTCTGCCATACAGACTCCTCACCTTCGAACAGCCAGTGTATCCAGTGGCTGCTTTCGCGCAGCATGAACATATTGCCATAGTCATTCAGGCCGCGCACAGGTGGCTGGCCATGCGCGTCAGGAATTCCGTCGCCGTGTAGCTGGCTCCCTGAATATATGAACTGGCAGAGTCGCTAGCTGATATCGATGTGCCTTACCGGTGTCGAATATGTCATAGCTTTGGCCAGACTGTCGAAATAAATTCTTCAATGATGCTGTTGTTAACGGATAACAATGGTTTCACATCCACAGCGTTCAGATTTTGCCATGACAGACGCTGGCCCTCGAGTCCTTGTGGTTCACCATGCCAGTCTGTAACCCGGAAAATATGTAACCTTGCCGTCAGGGTGGAGTAGGGGTGCTCCCGGGTCATCCAGAGTTGTGCAGTTACGATATCAATGCCGATTTCTTCGTGGAGTTCACGCACGAGTGCCTGGTGCGGGCTTTCGTTGTGTTCAATCTTTCCGCCCGGAAACTCCCAGCGGCCGGCTGACGGTTTACCTGCGGGACGTTTGGCCATTAAAACGCAGCCATCCTTGCGTTGCAGCATGCCGATGGCTACGTCGACCACAGGATTGTGTCTGGAAGAGTTTGTCACCATTGATAATTGAACCGTATTAAAGTCGATTATCCGGCAAGCGGATAAAGCGCGCGGCCCTGCGTCACTCAGGCGCCCATTTGCTGGAACAGAATGCCAGCAAGCGCCTGGTGTTGCTGGTGACGGATGGTGAGCCGGCTGATATCGATGAGCGTGATCCTCAGTACCTGCGTCATGATGCAAAGAAAGCCGTCGAGGACCTTGCGATGAAGGGTGTTTATACTTATTGCCTGACGCTTGATCCGGAAGCAGACCGTTATGTGGCCCGTATCTTTGGCGAAAATAACTATTCCATTGTTGATAATGTCGAACGTTTGCCGGAGCGCTTGCCCGACGTATTCGCCGCTATTACCGGTTAGCCTTTTACGTCGTCAGCTTAAGTATTTTCGCGCCTTTTACGGGTAGCTCGGTGTCCCGGTAACGCTGGTCCACCAGTTCCAGTGCCTGCTTGAATTCGGCAATCAGGCGCAGCTGGAGATCGGTGTTTTTCCGTCCATAGAACACCACCTCGCAGGGCATGGGTGAAGACAGGCTGTCACGGTCATGCGAACCCGGGAACTGCCAGGCAAGCAGAATCAGCCGGCCGCCTTCGTTGTCGGACACGGCATAGGACTGGCTATCGACAAAGATAATTTCGTTCCTGTCCATGACCGCCAGGAACTGCATGCTGCGAATCGGCACGAATACGTGTTCGGTTGTGCTGCGAGTTAGCAGCGAGTGACAGAGATTGTAAATGTCAGCGGTGACTGACCAGTCCTTGCGGTGGACCTCGTCGGGCAGGAAAAAGGTTTCTGTTACGGTAGTCGTCACGTCAGAGAGTCGAAATCTTCAGTCGCTATCTTCAAGTTCAGGATTCCAGCCCATTTTGCGCGCACTATCCATAGTGCGCTGAAAAATTTCGGTATGGCGCTGGCGCAGCTCATCGGGCAGGTTCGAAACCAGGCAGCCGTACTTGTCCCATTCCGCCTTGGTCTTGTCGTGAATAATCTGCAGCCTGTCGTGTGACCAGTCTTCGCAGGTTTCAGTTTCCGGCAGAATGCCAAAAACCCAGGCATCGCGAATAATTGTGCCGATGGGTGTCATGCCACCATAGTAATCGTTGGTAATTCCGCAGTAGGTTTTGCCAGCCATCTTTTGTATCTCAAGGATATGTTATAGATTATTGAATTACACATAAGTAATACGTGTTGCAGGCGGCTTTCTAAACTACCTGATCAGTCGAAACAGAGTGAGCATACCGCAGTCTCCGATGCATAATCCAGCGCCACCCGGAGCCGCCCAATATCAATTATTTGCGCGCGAGGCACATTGCCCGCTGAACTGTTCCAGTCAGTGCAGCGATGGTAACAAAAGGCTGGTGCCACCCGCCGCATTTGAGCCGGCGGAGGGGTGCGATCCACGGCCCTGAGCGTAACGCCGCAACGCATTTTTCCGGGTTTTTGCTGCGGCGGTGATATCAGGGCAGGGCGCCGGTACCGGTTTCCCCTTCCCGGATTCGGTTTTTCGACACTGAACATCAAGTTTTTCATACAGTTTGTCCGAAATCCGGTATTATACGCACCCATTTCCGCGAAGTAGCGATTTCGGCACTGGATGAGCCTGGAAGCTGCGATGTAACTGGTTGTAATTTAATAGAGATTCTTTACGGCGCCGGCTTCTCCAAAGGCGGCGCCAGAGCGTTATTTTTTGAGATTAATGAGCTGATACCATGACTGACCTGACCAACTACCGCAATATAGGTATTTTTGCCCACGTCGACGCGGGCAAGACCACGACCACCGAACGTATTCTGAAGCTCACCGGCAAGATCCACAAAATTGGTGAGGTGCACGATGGTGCCGCTACCACCGACTTCATGGAACAGGAGCAGGAGCGTGGTATTACTATCCAGTCCGCGGCGACTACCTGTGTATGGGACAATCACCAGCTGAACATCATCGACACCCCCGGGCACGTCGACTTCACCATCGAAGTCTACCGTTCGCTGAAAGTGCTCGATGGCGGCGTGGGTGTGTTCTGTGCCTCCGGTGGTGTGGAGCCGCAGTCAGAAACCAACTGGCGTTACGCCAACGAATCCGAAGTTGCACGAATCATTTACGTCAACAAGCTGGACCGTGTCGGCGCTGACTTCTACCGCGTCGTTAAACAGGTGGAAGACGTGCTCGGTGCCAACCCGCTGGTGATGGTGCTGCCAATCGGTGTCGAAGAAAATCTGAAGGGTGTTGTCGATCTGCTTACTCGCAAGGCCTGGGTATGGGATGAATCAGGTGATCCGCTCAATTACACGCTCGAAGACGTGCCTGCGGACATGGTCGACCAGGTCGAAGAGTGGCGCGAGAAGCTGATTGAAACAGCTGTCGAGCAGGACGATGACCTGATGGAAAAATACCTGGATGGTGAAGAGCCTTCCATCGAGGATGTAAAGCGCTGTATCCGCAAGGGTACTATCGCACTGGACTTCTTCCCGACCTACACCGGCTCATCCTTCAAGAACAAGGGCGTGCAGCTGGTACTGGATGCCGTGGTTGATTACCTGCCGAGCCCGACGGAAGTCAAGCCACAGCCTGAAGTCGATATCGAAGGTAACGAGACCGGTGAGTTCGCCATCGTCGACCCTGACAAGCCACTGCGCGCATTGGCGTTCAAGATTATGGATGACCGCTTCGGTGCGCTGACCTTTGTTCGCATCTACTCGGGCCGCCTGAACAAGGGCGACACCATACTCAATACCTTTACCGGTAAAACCGAGCGCATCGGTCGCATGGTGGTCATGCATGCCGACGACCGTGAGGAAATCAGTTCCGCGCAGGCCGGTGACATCATCGCCATAGTCGGCATGAAGAACGTGCAGACCGGTCATACCCTGGCCGATCAGAAGAATCCGGCCACACTCGAACCCATGGTCTTCCCGGACCCGGTTATTTCCATTGCCATCGCCCCGAAAGACAAGGCTGGCGCTGAAAAGATGGGTATTGCACTGGGCAAGATGATTCAGGAAGATCCGTCATTTCGTGTCGAGACCGACGAGGACTCGGGCGAGACCATCATGCAAGGCATGGGCGAGCTTCACCTCGATATCAAGGTCGATATTCTCAAGCGTACCCACGGTATCGATGTGGAAGTCGGCAAGCCGCAGGTGGCCTATCGTGAAACGATCACCCAGCGTGTTGAAGACAGCTATACACACAAGAAACAGACAGGTGGTTCCGGTCAGTTCGCCAAGATCGAGTACGTGGTCGAGCCGGGCGAAACCAACAGCGGTTTCGAGTTCGTGTCGACTGTAACCGGTGGTAACGTGCCGCGTGAATTCTGGCCGGCGGTTGAAAAGGGTTTCCGTACCAGTATGGAGACCGGCACCCTGGCGGGCTTCCCGCTGCTCGACGTGAAAGTCACCCTCACCGACGGTGGCTACCACCCGGTTGACTCCTCGGCCGTGGCGTATGAAATTGCCGCAAAATCTGCCTATCGTCAGACCGTGCCGAAGGCATCTCCACAGTTGCTGGAACCGATCATGAAGATTGACGTGTTTACTCCTGACGATCATGTGGGTGATGTAATCGGCGACCTTAACCGCCGCCGTGGCATGATCAAGGCCCAGGAATCCGGTCCTACCGGTGTACGTGTCAAGGCCGACGCACCGCTGAGTGAGATGTTTGGCTACATTGGCGATCTGCGTACCATGACCTCCGGTCGTGGCCAGTTCTCCATGGAGTTCTCGCATTATGCTCCGTGCCCGAACAACGTGGCTGAATCTGTCATCAAGGAAGTGAAGGACCGCGAAGCCAATAAATAAGGCTTCATTGAGCCTGGCCGGGCATCATGCCCGACCAGGCTCAGTCTCTCAGGTAAACACAATACAATGAAAGCAACGGCCGAGCTGCAAGTGGTGCCCATAGGCGAGGGTGTCTCTGTGCGTGAAGAGATCAGGCAGGTCATTGACCTGCTTGATGGTCATGATTTCCTGGTTGAGACACACGCGTCCGGCACTAATATCGAAGGCGAGTTGACAGAAATTTTATCCGTTGTCGAAGAGATCCATACCCGGCTGCATGCCTCGGGTAGCGTGCGTCTGCTCAGCTATCTGAAAATCGAAACCCGTACTGATAAAACACCGACATTAGCCGGCAAGCGGCTGTAGCTAAATTGATTAAAATCTTTATCAATTAAAGTCGCTACTGTTATCGATTGGTATCATTACGGAACGTAGGGACTCAGCAATTCAGGGTCTGCGTTAATTGGGCTATCAAGTGTAAGTAGAAACGCTTCCAATTGAACCAGGTCTTTATCATCCAGCTCAACTGGCAACAAATCGCTCATACCAATTTTGGTACTGGGTGGATCTGCATAATGCTTTAACACATCAGGCAATGTCTTATATTGGCCTGCATGCATATAGGGAGCTGTTTTGGTTACATTGCGAAGACTGGGGGTTTTAAACGCTCCATAGGTTTCCTCTCGGTGGGTTACTAAATATTTTAGTTCATCACAATTCTTTTCTTTTGCATCATTATATTCGCCAAGGCAGTTAAATTTGCTTTTCTTTAATTTATTAACCCCTTTATATCGGCCAAAATCATAGGGTTTTACGGATCTTGGTGGTGTGGCGGTGTTATGAAAACCATAATCTGTGAACAGAGGGCCATTATGGCAAATCATGCAGTTGCCTTTGGACATAAATACCCGCAGACCGGCTAAATCTTTATCAGAAAAAAGGCTTTTCATTTTAGCCTTGTCTTTATTGATGGCGGCTTCAACATAGCGATCAAATTTACTCGGCCCTGGATTTAACTTTCTCTCATAAGCCTCAATAGTCTTGCCAATATTGACAAACACTTGCGTTACAGCTTTACGGTCCGCGGGTTTCATATTATTCCAGGCGCTTTTCGCCGAGCTGTTTTCTCGAACAGGCGCCGCATCTACCGGGAAGCGACTCTTATCAGATAGATCAGGCATAGCACCGAACAGCTTTTTATAAAGCTGGCGCAAGGTTTTATCGGAATAAACAAGATGTGCGTATTTAGAACGGGTGCCTCCATGTTCCAACGGATTTTCCAGCGGTCCTAATGCCTGGGACCATAAACTGTCTGCGCGCCCATCGTGGAAAAACCAGGCATTATAGCTTGCTCCCACCACGGTCGGTGTATTACGGGTTACCGTGCCGATCCCCTTTGCTACTTGTAAACCGTCGGTGAAATATAATTCCGGTTTGTGACAACTGGCGCAGGACACTTTTCCATTTGCGCTAAAACGTTTGTCAAAAAATATTCGCTGGCCCAACTCCACGGCATCGGGATTATCTGCTACGGCATTGGAATTTCCTGGCGGAGTATCCGGCAAACTTCCAATCCAGAGGCGGCGCAAAACCCGTATATCATCTTCACTCCAGTCATGACCGGTAGAGGTACTGCCATGCATAGACATTGCATTGTCCATAGCCGCAGATTTATCCATGCTATTCTGTTGTTCCTGGTCCGCTGACGCACCTGAAGAACTGTGTGCTTTATTATTAATACAGCCAGCAACACAAAAAACAATACTGATTACTAACCAGGGTATTACTTTTGCCATCAATTCAACCTGTCGCACAGTTTAATATTTAGTAATTGCATTCAAGTTTTATCTGGTCAAATCTATTCAAGATGTATCTTGAAAACCACTCTATCTTCATTCCCACGCCCTGCAGGCTTACCTTTTTCCGTGATGTTAAATCGCATTTCCCAATGACCGGCCATATTAAACTTGATGCCATTGACCCTGTAGTCGCCGCCACCAAGATGGTCGGACACTTTAGGCCGGGTGGGAAATCCATGTCGATGCATGGGCATACCACCATTCACATATATTTTTAAATTATCGGCCGGTTTGCCATCTGCTGTTTCAACGTGCAACGTCCAGCTGTGAATTATCTGTAGCGGAATGGGTGACTGGTTACTAAATAGAGACAACTTGTATAAACCATCTCTCGAGGGCTGTGTCACTGCATTTTCACGGTCAGCAAAACTCATTTTGCCATGATGGCTATCCCCCTGCTCAGAGTGAGATTCATGGCCTGATTGATGATCCTGATGTTGCGGTGAACCCGCAAATACCTCACCCATAAATAAAAGGGACAGAAAAATTACTGAAATTATTTTCAAAACCGGCCAACCACTATTTAATATTGTCATTGATTTTATTCCTGGCGCCACATACTTCTACTGGTTTCCTGCCTGTTGATTTCCACTCAGTTACAACTAATTAGTTATCGAAATTCATAACGTAATCAACGATTCAGTATACTTCACCCCGTGTCATCCAGGCAATAATATCTCTTGGCGTAAATAGAAAAATGAAACTGGATTGATTTCCAGGTTTGAGACAACAACTTCAGGAAAAACATAAAAAGACCCGCTCCGAAGAGCGGGTCAGTTTTTACATTGTTACTATTTTGGTTAAGCTTGTAACTGTTTAGAACTCACCTTCGTCAGACGGTGTGTCAGCAGTACCCTTGATGTAGCCAGCAGGCAGGCTGGTGTTAATGCCCAGGCCAGCTTCTGCACCACGGAAAGGCTGGATACATGGTGAACCAAACTCGATAGTACAGTCAGTCAGGTCATTACCGGGTGTACCGTCAGCCTTGATGAGGTTCGCGCGAGGATAAGTGAAGTCATTACCTTCGAACGTACCATTCAGGCCTGCCACTGTATGCAGCAATGCATCTTTAGCGCCGCCGACCCAGTCGAATACATCGATGGAATCAGCGCTGATGTAACGACCCAACGCTTCAGTCGCATCAAGCACCTCAAGGTCGCCGCTGGCAATACCCGCATCGTACTCAATACCGTCGACCATGACATAGTCACCGCCAGGTGTCTTGGCCAGGATCTGAATACCACCTTTCTCAGCCGCACACTTGGTCATTTCCGCAGGCCATGCATAACCGTTCTTGGTACATAAGCCTCTAGTTACGATCTGGTTACGATTGATGCGGTTTGAGTCTGGGTGGTAGTAGTAGGAAGCGTATTTAACTTTAGCACCGGCTGATTGATCGATGGGACCATTGTTTGCACCATCATAAAGCTCAATGTTGCTAATGCGCGCGCTTTCTTTCTGACCAAATCTGGCGAACTGCTGACCGGCTGGTTGTGAACCCCAGGTAATACCGGAGTACTGCCAGGACCAACCACCGCCCCATGCAGGAACGTTCGGGTTATGGCTTGAGTTCATACCCAGTTCCATTTCCTGCTGCAAGCTGCGTGGGAATCCAACAAAGTGACGCTTGTTATCGGCCTGGTCAAACAGCACAACACCGTTACAGTTCGAGTCAATGGCAGTTTGACAACCCGCACTTACGTCATAGTACTGAACGGTTGGCAGTGCTTTTTCAGAAGCAGGTGTCGTTGGAATTGCAGCAACTGCAACCTGCGCACCAATCGGGAACATGTGGTACATCGATGCGTAAGTGATGTCATCACCATCCAGTACACTGTTGGTATAGCGGAAACCACGTAAACCACCGACATCAGCACCCGTCAGTTTGCGGAACATGTCAGTGACCAGCGCATGGCCTGTACCTTCGATCACACCTGGCATGATCTTGTTAGCAGGATCATGTTCAGTCGTGAAGCGGTTACGTTCCAGCACGATGTTACTGGTTTGACCGACCACTTCATCCAACTGATTTGTGATCACGTTGTTGTTGTATGGATTCGATGCATCACCCGCGGCGATCTTGTCAGCAATTTCCTGGTCGATCTGATCAGCCAGGTCAGCCATGTCAGCGTCTTCCGCGATGCTTTCATCGATATCAATACCTTTGTATTCCCACTCAGTAATGCGACCTTTCTTTACTTTGATTTCAAGCTTACCGATCTGGGCGATATCTTCCGGGTTCTCAATGATGATGACCTTCTTGCCACGTGGGTCAGTCACAACAACCGGGAAGTTAGTTTCCTCGTGCATGTCAGAAGAGAAGTAAATGTCAGGACCGTTCTCCATGCCAGTCAGGTTTTCAGCCGCATAAATGTTTTCAGCAATACCGGCTTCAGACATGACTGCAACCAGGTCTACACCTTCAACTTCACGTAAGTGGTTCGTCCATTTCTCGATTTCGCTGACAACCTTGTAGCCATAAATACCACCCCAGTGAGGCATGTTGTCCCAACCGGTAGGCTCGAAAGGTTGAGCGGCTGCATCATCTGCTGCTTCAGCAGCTGCGTTGCGAAGACCAGCCTGTGTTCCTGCACTGGCAGGGTTACCTTTGACCTGTCCACCTGGATTGGCTTTTGTGCCGCCGTGTGAGTAACTGAGGTCGTCCCAGTCGATCGGACGGTTTTGTGGGAACTTGATGTCCCCTTTACAGCTGGAGAAGGTCACGCCTGTGGTAATCGTTGAACTCACGACCTGTGGACCACGGTTAGTGGTACAGCCGATGAAACCGATCTTTACACCATCTTTTTTGATGATACGGTATGGAGGCGTGATGTTCATGCCGGTTCCTTTTTCTGCGACACCGTGGTCGAGTCTCCAGGTACCGTTCCGATATGCATTGGCTGCAACCATGCCCCAACGGTTATAACCGGTGGCCATGTTAGGTGTGCCGTCTTCATTGTAACTTTCTACATATTTAACTTTGCGGAAACGGGTACCGAATGTGGGTACGTCTCCTATGTTGTCTTCTGCATAAGGTGAATCTTTCTGGTACTTAACGGCTTTACTTGCATTTACATCAAAGTCATCGTCCGCAATGATGTCCAGGTTGATTCCACCATTTTTCTTATTATGTACACCAAAGAACTGCATGTAACGATATGGGGTGTAGGCCCATTCCCAGTTACCTGGCGTGGATACGTCGATACCCAGCTGGTCAACCATGCGTACCATGTTCATACCCTTGGTGATAGACGCTTCACCACTACCGTGAATGGTGTCACCGGTATGTACGTGAATTACGTTATCTTCTTTTTTACGAATTTTATTGATGACGGTTACTGCACGCGCCATACCACCTTCAAGACTACCGGCTGCATCGCCGCGACCATTAGTATGTGGATGGTAATCACCGTGGAAATCACCGGAATGGATGAAGGTGATTTCCGCACCATCATCGTCGTCATCACCGTGACCACCGTGACCACCGTGACCACGGTGACCACCGTCATCATCATCGTCATAACCAGCGACTACAGCTGATGATAAGGCAAACATACTGGCTAACATTGTCGCCAGCAGTGCCTTTTTCTTAATTTCAATCATTTTATTGCTCCCATTAAGTTGTTGGCTGTGCTATTGCGTTGGGCGATCCTTTATGGATACACAAGCGTAATAACTGCGCTTAATTTATTTCGATTGAACATGGTGGTTTCCTCGTGTGATTTCATAATTATTAATTGCTGCACGGTATAGTCTATGAATGGCCTGTCGTTGACATAACTGGGTTTTACCCGATCCTGCCCTAGGGTTTACCCTAGGACATACGAAAAAAAAAAGGCGCTATCCCGTATCAAACGAGAGTAGCGCCTTAAAGGGGAGCGGTTTTGACATGAGGATATGACCGGACTCCCTTAATCGTCACTTCATTGCCGCTAACAACCATCCGAGCTATTTCTGGACCGCGCCAATAACGCGGGCTATGAGGTGCTCACTCAAGACCTGGTCAGGTACCCGGAAGTCGTTTGATGCAACTCGTAAAACCGCGGGTCTGCGATACCTTCCGTTCTGATTTATTCTCCTTCCGGGTCATAACGACTCTGAGGATTTTAATGAATGCGCCGGGAAACAATAACTGGTGCGAACCCTGCCCCTGGCTAGGGCTTGCCCTAGTCCAGCCCCGCCATCATTGCCAGCCTGACAAGTTCAGTAGGGGAGGTCACATTCATTTTCGCCATGAGGTTTGCGCGATGAAGCTCCACTGTCTTGATGCTGATACCCAGTTCGAAAGCAATCACCTTGTTCTGTGTGGAGCGAAGCACAAAATCCATTACTTCCTGCTCACGTGGAGTTAACCGGGATACCCGGTAGCGAACATCATCTACTTTTTCCTGGCTTTCACGTCTGTCACGATCATAGGTAATGGCGCTCTGTAGCAGCTCCAGCATCAAGGCGTCGTTATAGGGTTTTTCAATGAAGTCGTAGGCACCGGCCTTCATCGCTCTGACTGCCATGGCGACATCCGCGTGACCGGTTACGATAATGACCGGAATGGTAGCGCCGGTTTCCTTGATTCTTGCGTACAGTTCCATGCCGCTAATGTCTGGCATACGCACATCCAGGACTACGCAGCCGGGTGAATCGTGGTCAAAATTATCGAGGAACTGCTTGCCGCACTCGAATTCACGTACTGACAGGTGGGCGGATTCGGCGAGCCATTTCAGCGATTCTCTGGCAAGACGGTCATCGTCTACTATATAGATGGTCGGATCCATGGTTAGCCGGCCTTCAGTATCGGGATCTCGAAAAAGAACTCGGTGCCACCGCCTGAAAGCGACCTGGCCCTGATGCTGCCCTGATGAGATTCAATGATCGACCGGCTTATCGACAGGCCTATGCCCATGCCCTCCGGCTTGGTCGTGTAAAATGCATCAAAGATTTTTGGCATAGCCTCTTCCGTAATGCCTTCTCCGTTGTCCGCTGCACTTACCATTACCCTTTCCCCCTCCATGCATTGTGTTGTAATCTTGAGGATGCGGCTCTCTGCATTGATGGCATCCATTGCGTCGATTCCATTACGTATAAAATTCAGTACAACCTGTTCAAGCTGAATCATGTCGCCCTCGACAAGTGGCAGGTTTTCAGCCAGGTCAAGCCTGACTTCTACATCGTGGCGGCTGGCTTCATGCATCACCAGCGTCGCAACATTGCGTACTGCCTGGTTCAGATCCACCGCGCTTTTTTGTGTATCACCTTTCTGAACAAATACGCGAATACGCCGGATGATATTGGCAGCCAGTGTTGCCCCTTCCACTGCGCTCTCCATACCCCGGGTAAGCTTCTCTGTGTTTGTATTGCCTTCGCGCAGCAGGCGTAAACATCCGTTGCAGTAGTTGATTGCGCCTGTCAGCGGCTGGTTGAGTTCATGCGCCAGGCTGGCTGCCATTTCGCCAATGGTGCTCATGCGCGATACGCGTGCGAACTCGGACTGATGACGTTGCCGGGATTCGTGTGCAATCTGCAGTTCGACTTCATCACCTATCCACTGGGCCATAACCTTCAGCAGCTCGTGATCCCATTTGCTGAATTCATGAGTACGGGCATCGGTGCCTGCAAATTCCAGCGTGCAGTGGGTATGACCGTCGACCATCACGGCGGCACCGAGATAGTTGTTCCAGCCCTGCTGCCGACATCCGCAGTCAGTCTCCATCGCTGCGCCAAGATCAGGTATGTCCAGCGGCTCACCATTGCGTTCAACGAGCAGGGCGATACACTTTTCGTTCAGTGGTCCGGAGTGATCCGGCACCATTCCTGTGTCGGTTGAGATTCTGCAGATGCGTCGTCCTTCTGCTTCAATGCTCGCGAGCACGGCGACCGGCAAGTTGAAGTATTCGCGCCCGGTATCCAGCAATCGGGCAAGTTTTTCGTTATGTGATAAATCCGGGGCACTGGTAATTCTTACCAGTTCGCGCAGGGCCATGCGGCTTTTTTCCAGTGACCGGTTGGTTTGTTTCAGATCTTCGGTGCGTTCTGCGACCTGTTCTTCAAGCGTATCCCGATAGCGTGCAAGCGCTTCCTGTGAGCGTTTGCGCTCGGATATTTCATTTTCCAGAACGGATTGTGCATGTTTGAGTTTCCGGTTGGTGCCGGATATATAGCCGTTCACAACAATCAGGAAAAGCATGAGTAGTGCGGCGGCTACAAACAAGCCGGCATAGCGCTTTAACAGAGCGGTAAAGGAGGTCTGGCGCAATACCTGGTAAGGACCGATTTTCAGTGTTTTCATCAGCCGGTGTACCGGCGAGTAATCCAGTGGTACGGTCCACCCGGCCGTACGTGATGCATGTGCTGCCGGGTGATCGGCCGGCATTGAAAGCAGCGCCTGTGCAACCCGGGTTGCCAGCTCCCGCGGTGTGGCCTTCAGTGTGGCAAACGGCCATTCAGGATAAAGCCGGGTGCTCAGGGGGAGTGCGCTGTCATTCCGGTGTTGTGGGTTAAGGATTCGAAAATCTTCCAGCTTTACCGTTCCCGCCTCGACCATGCGCATCAATGTTTCGGAGCGCACTGTCGCCGCATCGACCAGGCTGTTTTTTACGGCATGGATTATCTTGTCCTGCGGGAACCCGGAAAACTGCAAATCGCTGAAGTCGCTGAAAGGGTCGATGCCACTCTCGATCAACTCGCGCCAGGCCATCTGAAAACCACCGAAGGCGACAGCGCTGACCGCCATAAATGATTTTCCCTTCAGGTCCCTGAGTGAATTGATGTTGGGGTTGGTTGCCTGGGTAATAATCACGGCACCATAGCGAACATGGATCTGGTTTTTATCCCGGGTTTGCATGGTTGCGATACGCGATACACCGAAACGTGCCTCAAGGTCCACGTAGTTACCGGGGTTCGTCAGCGTAAAGTGAATGGTTCCCGCATTGATTGCATCGGCTATTTCGTCGAGGTTTACCGGAACGATCTCGAAGCGGCGACCGACATGCGCAGCAAGGTATGCCGCCGTAGGTGACCAGCGTTCCATCGCCGGCATCTTGCCTCGGTAGGCGAGGACACCGATACGGATGACTTCATTCTCATCGGCAGCCAAAATATTGGCGGAAACAGGACTGCAGATGACCGCCAGCAGTAAAATTACGAACAACAGAGAGTTACTGAAGTGTTGCACGTCCCCATCCACCAAATTCGGGCTTTACCCAGCTGGAAAAGCATCCTCGGTCTACAGCAATACGGTGCGTACACCCCGGATTTGTCTTTTCAGGTCAGAATGGCTGACCCTCTTCATCCGGTGAATGCTGTAACTGTACTTTGGTCTAGATACGTTAGGGGGTCATTCTATTCCGTATTTCAGCAAGCCTAGTCTTCGAGATCGATTTCATCGGCAATGCCATCACCAGGCTGATCGTCTTTTATTTTTATACGGTCACCGGTCCTGTCGACCGAATAGAACGTGGCTGAACCACCAGGCAAGGGATTATCATCGCTGCCCTCGAACTGAGTGCCGCCATCGGTCGAAAAGGTAACGCCGAGCACAGTTATCGAGCTTCCGCTCACCACGCTGTCGACCGGACCCTGAAGAATTATGTCGTCCGGTAACTTACGGTGGATTTCCGACCCACTTACTGTGGCGCCGTTCAGGAAACCACTGAGTTCGAGAAAATCGCCGCTGTTGATTTCGTTCAGCTTCAACGGCGGGCTGGTATCCACACCCGTTTCATCCTCAAATGTCGTCTGGCTATCAGTTACGATAAGCAGGGTATCTCCGGCCAGGTTAAGGGTTATGGAACCCTCATTGTTCGAGGCATTGGTCACGGCGATGCTGTTGACTGTCGCGTGCACCTTGATCTCGCCGCTGCGCGCTTCAACTTCATCAGCGATCAGTGTTGAACCTGAAATGCGTCCCTCGACTTCCACTTTAAGGCCGTTTTCGAGCTGCAGGTTGGACGGTTCGAAGCTGGCGGAGGAAGCATCAACTGGCTGGCCGGCAACAAGAAAGCTGCCCAGGTTGCCGCTGAACCCAGACACCAGGCCTTCAAGGTTTATCTCGTCACCGTCTTCACCGATGTCCTCGCTTTCGATTTCGACAACGCTCGCCTCTATCTGATTCGCAGAAACCAGGCTTCCCTTAACTTCGACAAACATGCCGTTGGTCACCAGCATACCGGGTATGTCCGAAAGGTCGGCACCGGCAAGAATGGTGACAATGATACCGTTCACCGTAAAGTTATCACCCAGGCCTGCACCGCCGCCGGCATTCGACACGATACCCTTGACTTCTACCTGCGAAAAACCCGGGTAGATTCCTTCAATGTCAATATAACTGGCATTTAGAACGCCGTTGCCGTCGAAGAAACCGCTGATGGAAACGACGTCGTTGTTCGCGATCGAGTCAAAAGAAAATCCCGGTGTGCTATCGTCGAAGACAGTGCCGGTAGCGTCTATCGATACATCAACACCCAGTACGCTGAATGTTCTGATCAGGCCATCGGCGCCGTTCATAATGGCAGTAACAGGTCCTTCAACCGCATGGTCATAGGTGACAGCGCTTGCCGTACCGGTAACGCCGCTGACCTCACTATCAAGCGTCACCACCATGCCGATACGTAATTCATTTTCTGACGCAATAGTGTCGTCGATTTCGATGCTTGCCGAATCGAGGAAGTGTTCCACACCGTTGACATAGATACTGCCGAATCCGGTAATGGCCCCGCTGATGGTTTTCCCCGTGCCGCCGATGCCGGCAATCGAGTCGCCACCGCCGCCTCCGCCACCACAGCCACTGAGTGCTACAAGTGCGACTGCCGCCAGGCTGGCGGTCAAATATCTGCAGACCCTGTTCATGACTGCTCCTCATTCTCGGATGAACTTTCGTAGTAGTAGATACCAATGCTGACGTACCGACTTTCATCCGCATCCGGATCGTCGGGATCGATTTCGTATTCAGTCAGCAAGGCATCGAACTTTTCCAGCAGTGCCTGCGAGCGTTTTGCCGCAAGCGCCTGAAACCGGGGGATAGCATCAACACGCACATACCTGTTGGATACCTTGCGCTGGAAGCGTAGCTCGTCGTCAGGTCTGACCAGGTTGTGGTCAATAGTCGCGATGAGCTCAGCGGTATCCGTACCCAGGATGGTGATCTTGTCGACCGGGTCATTACCCGGTATGTAGGCGTGCGCAACCAGGCGTACCTTGTTGTCTGTAGTTTCGACAGAGCGTGCGGTATCGAGTACGGCAAGCATCGCCCTGGGCGTGATGTCGCCACTGTATTTTTTCACCAGTGCGGCAAAGGAGGCTTTCTCGCCTTCCAGGGGCAACGTTGCGGGTTTGCCGCGCTTGTTGAGAAAATCGGCATCGTTGAGCCAG